>JBJKPN010000045.1:0-7874 GCA_046706365.1 Candidatus Kryptoniota bacterium
CAATTCCCCAGAATTAGTCGGGCACGCAGCAATCTACGATGGTACTCCAAGTCCGTGCATTTACTCCGATTTGATGATGCGCCTTGAACCTGACGTAACACGAATCGACCGGAAATTCCTATGGTATTGGCTGCAATCTAGAAGGGTACGGGATTTTGTGCAGAGTCACGCCAAGGGTACCAGCCCGTCGATGAAGAAGATTTCGCAGAGCACAGTTCGGAACATCCCTTTCCCGAGAGAGCTAACAATTGAAGAACAGAGGAATGTGGTGATAGGATTGGATAGGCTGACAACCAAGATTGAACAAGTTTCTACTTTTCAAAAGAACACTGCCGCCGAGCTTGAATCCCTGCTCCCGTCGGTGCTGGACAAGGCGTTTAAGGGAGAGCTGTGAAAGTTATTCAAATCGCTGAAATGGGCGCGATTTCAACTCCTTTGGTCGGTGCGCCAAATCAAAGGAGTCGTGCAATCGGCTTGCTTGGTCCTATGTCGGGACTTAACTTATAAATAAAGTGCAAGTTCTGTCTGAGAGAGTATTACGATGGCAATAGAGGGACCTTCTTGGCTATTCAATTTACAGGTGATTCCGACACGACTTACGACCAGTTCGTAACGGACCACGAAAAGACACATGGTGAGATCTTGGTTGACATCGCTGATAGAATTCGTAGGATGGCAGACAAAACGGGTATCCGCGATGGTTTCTTCAAGGACGAAGGCCCGCACTGTGTCAAGCGAATCAAAGGTACAGACGATCTCAGGATATACTGCCTTAAGTACGGCGGTGCCTGCGTGATATTGGGACATGGCGGAATCAAGCCGGACTGGGCTCGCACACATCAGCAAGTGCCAGTTCTTAAGAGTGCGATCCGTATACTTGAGCTAATAGACAAATGCTTGGTTGATCAAGAGGTCGATTTTACAGATTTGATGAAATATGTAGACATGGAAATGGAGATAGATGTATGAAAGGGAGAAACCCTAACAAGTCCTTCTTGGAACAGCTGAAGAAGGTACCTAAGGCAGTCAAGAGCTTCAACCGGCTTTCCATGGGATTGGCCGCATCGATCGAAGATGCGTTCAAGGCGAAAGGGCTGAACCAAAAGAAGTTCGCGGAGCTTTGCGGAAAGAGGGAATCTGAAATAAGCAAATGGCTGAGCGGGAGGCACAACTTCACTATCAAGTCGATCGCTCTCATCGAGTCGAAACTTGATACGTGTGTTTTGTATACTCGCAACGACTTTCCATTTGTGGAAACTAAGGAAAGCTACGACGAGACGTTTCGTCCTTCTTTGATGGAGTTTCTGATTCTCGACGAGTCTTCCTTAGCGCAGAATGTGACATACGACATCGCTATCCCGGAGCCGCAGCTGCCAACCCTTCATATGTTAAGACCTGAACCTGCCGCGATGGGACAGCTGTTAGGATAGTTATGACTACGCAAGTGACAGAGCAGCCCGCGGCCCTTAAGATCAATCTGAACATCAGAGAGATTCAGACGTTGAAATTCTCAATTGATAATTCCATGAAGCAGGACTCTTTCGACAAGAGTAAGCTCCAGTTTGGGATCGGGGTTGGGGTGCGGTTCGATCCTCCGAAACATGAGGTGAGTATCGACACCATGGTCGATATCTTTTGCGACGAACAAAGAACTAGCAAGATCTCCGAATCCATTACCAGGGTAAAATTCGGCATAGAGAACTTCGATGAAGTGTTCACAGTAAAAGAAAATCAGATCAGCGCTCCGGATGCCGTGATGAATACACTGGTTTCCATGGCCGTATCGTCAACGCGCGGCATGCTCGCCGCAAAGACAGAAGGCTCCATACTGAGCGGAGTTTATCTGCCCCCGGTAGATCCTTCGAGCTTCAGGCCGATGGCGCCCGGCGAAAACGCAACGAAATAGCACGGACGATTGGCTGTCCTTAATTGTCCCCGCAGGTAACCGTCGGGAGATTAGGAATGGGCCAAGAGTGACCGGGGGATAAGTGGCTTTGTTCATGGGGCACAATGCCGGCGTAGTTGGTCCGGGTCGTAGTTAAGAATGTCAGGCGGGCAAAGTCAATGTCGGAATATGTCGTGTTTACCGATGAAAGTCAGATCACTGCGTCGAGGTTTCGCAGCTTATCCGCTTTCTCCATGCCGGTGAGTTCATGGCCGGCGGTTTCGGAAGCTTTGAGCAGGATTCTCATAGAGTCTGAGGTTACGGAGTTCAAATGGAACAAGGTCAAAGACGCGAAGAATTTCTTTTGTGCCGAGAAGTACACCAACCTTGTATTAGCCAATCTCGGGGCCCTCGAATTGAGGGTGGACGTGTTGATCTGGGATACGCAGGACTCCAGGCATAGAGTGATTGGGCGAGACGATATGGCGAATTACGAGAGAATGTTCTTCCATTTGCTCAGCAATGCTATGAAGAGACGTGCGCGAGGAAGTGAATGGCACATTCGACCAGATGAGCGGGGAGGGGTTGACTGGGGCACGGCGAGAGATTGTCTGTCTCGTGTGGGGCGCAGAATTAGAGTAGAAGACACGATCTTCGGCAGGTTCTTCACGGACCCCGCCTATTATGTCTCATCATTTCAAGAAGCAAAATCGCACGACGAGCTTCCCATTCAAGTGGCTGATCTCTTTTCCGGTCTATTGGTGTTTTCACGAGCCAACTACACAGACTATAAGAAATGGGAGAGCCCTCTTGCTCCTTCGCTCTTTGACCCAGAAGAAAAGGTGGAATTATCAAACAGAGATAGATACCGGTTCAAGCTCCTCCATGGCTTTCGGGAAAAGTGCCGAAGCAGATCGCTTGGCGTTTCTCTAGATACCAGACAATGTCTCTGCACTTTCGAGCCATCGAAACCGATTAACTTCTGGCACTACGAGCCGCAGGGGAATTATGACAAAGCTCCGACCAGACGGTCACAATAAAACATTATGCCTGCAAATCTCTTTCGACTTGAAGGATAGTCATGTGGGAAGGAGAGTCAAGTAGGTATGCTTTACTACGGAATCAGATCCCAGTCCCTAGGTCGGCAGGGCGTTCTACTCAGGCAGGTGACAATCCGTAGCTACTTGTGTAAATTGTAGCGGCTGAATCATGGACAACATCGCAATAAATCCTGAAATCTTGCGTTGGGCAAGAAAGCGCTCCGGACTTCCGAAAGAAGTCCTGGAGCAGAAATTCCCAAACCTCAAGCGGTGGGAAGACGGAGATAAGCATCCCACCCTCAGACAGATAGAGAATTTTGCCAAGAAGACGAGAACCCCATTGGGGTATTTCTTTCTGAAAGAGCCGCCTGAAGAACGCTTGCCCATCCCGGTGTTCAGAACAGTTAGTAACAAGCGGATACCTCAGCCGAGTCCCGACCTTCTAGAAACCGTTCATCTCATGGAACGGCGCCAGGCATGGATGAGAGATTATCTCATGGATCAGCATGAGGAGCCGCTCTCTTTCGCGGGCACTACCAGGGGCTCCGACGCTCCACTATCCGTAGCACGCGCGATCAGGAAAGCCCTGGGGCTTGAACAAGAATGGGCTTCCCGATTTAAGACCTGGGAACAGGCTCTACGCGCCCTCCGGGAGTCTATGGAGGAAGCCGGTATTCTTGTCGTGACCAGTGGAGTGGTGGGGAACAACAATTATCGCAAGCTTGACGTGAGAGAATTCAGGGGATTTGTACTCCATGATGAGTACGCTCCGCTTGTCTTTGTAAACGGCAGTGACGCTAAAGCCGCACAAATGTTCACGCTTGCGCATGAGGTCGCTCACATCTGGTTCGGAAGCAGCGCCGCCTTTGATCTCCGTGAGCTGCAGGCGGCCTCCGATTCTACCGAGCAGGCATGTAACAAGGTCGCCGCTGAGCTCCTTGTGCCAGAGGAAGAACTTAGACGCATTTGGCCAACGGCAAAAACCAATGATGAGCCCTTTCAGACAATAGCCCGACATTTCAAGGTCAGCGCTCTGGTTGGGGCAAGACGTGCGCTCGATCTTGGGATGATCGGCAAGGAAAGGTTTCTCGCGTTCTATAGAAACTACCTGAAAGACGACCGCCGCCGCAGGAAGCAGAATGAGGGCGGTGATTTCTATGCGACACAATCTTCCCGCATCGGTCGGCTGTTTGCCAACACCGTCGTCACCGCAGTCAAGGAAGGCAAGCTATTGCCCTATGACGCGTATAAGTTAACCGGGCTACAGGGCAAGACCTTCGACCAATTTGCAGCGGAGCTTTTCGGAAGCCGGGCTGCGTGAGCAATATGCCTGTCACCCCGGCACGGTCCCCCGTATTCGTTCTTGATGCAAACGTCTTCATAAGCGCCAAGAACTCCTACTACGCATTCGACATCGTTCCCGCATTCTGGAAGGGGCTCATCAGCTTTTCGTCAGACGGCCGAGTTCGGAGTATCGACCGGATCAAGAAACAGCTCGAAGACGGGAACGATGAGCTCGCCGATTGGATTAAAGGCGGGAATATGGGTGAGGCCTTTGTAAGCTCAGGTACCCCTGAGGTTGTGGAAGCTTACGAGGAGATTGTCAATTGGGTTCAGAGCAATTCACAGTTCAGCCCGGCCGCCAAAGCAGCGTTTGCCTCAGATCCGGATGGCTGGCTCGTTGCTTATGTAAAAGCGAGCCCGGAATGTGTACTTGTCACGCAAGAGGTTTTCAATGGTCAGATTAAGTGGAAAGTGCCCATCCCGAACATTTGCAAAGCGCTGGGAATCCGGTACCTGGACACTTTCGGGATGCTCCGAGAGCTTGGGTTCAACTTAAAATAACTCCTTTTAGTCGGTGCGGGATGCTGTTAAAGAGGGCCGAATTCCCGTCCCGCCACTTCGCAAGCTGACAAGTTCAAGTAAGGCTCACCCTCGCTACAATCCCACTCAAAATGAGACAGCTGTCACCGCTCACCCCCCTTTCCCCGGTGAAGTCCCGGTCAATAATTCCGATATAAGATTGTGAAATTCCAGTGAGATGCCCCGGGACAGGCCGGCCGCAGCGACGGCGGTCTGCCCTTTCAGCTTATTTCCGCTCAGGGACCATACGGGCATCCCTTTAAAGTCAGAACCGAACAGAAGGAGTGCAACCCGACTACCCGGGCGAAGGAAGGCCGTTTCCCGATTACTTCCCTTCCCGCTTCACCCTGGATATGTGACTTCGCGTAAAACCATGACCATCAGGAACTTTCTGCCATTCAAACCTCCCGTCTATCCCGACCAGGAACGAACGGAGCTCGCCCGGTCTGCATACTATATTCTCTGGACGCTCGGACTGTCGTTCGGTGCATACAACATCGCAATGGCAGTTGTCTATCCCCTGTACGACTTCCGCGCATCCATTTTCGGTACGGGCACTGTCCTGATGGCACTCTTCTGTCTGTGGCTCAACAGCCGCAGGCACCTGCGTGCCACGGTCGTCCTGTCGCTGGTCTACTCGTGGTTCTTCATCTCGCTCCTCGCATATACCGCCGGCGGCATAAAGGCTCCCGCTACGCTCGGCTTCATCGTCGTGATATTCGGTGCAGGCCTGTTCCTCGGAAGCCGAATAGGCATGCTGACTGCCATAGTCTGCAGCCTGACGGAATTACTGCTGGTTTACCTTCACGCTCACAATATGCTCCCGCCGCCGATGGTGAAATTCACCGACGGAGGGTTCTGGTTCGTACACACCTTCCTGCTCGCCCTGTCCGTAGGCTTCCCGTCGATCGCCTCCCGCAGCATTTCGAACGCCCTCCAAAAGGCGAAGTCGGAAATAGAAGAACGGAAAGCCGCAGAGGCGGCATTGTTCAGCTCAGAGCAAATGCTTCGGCTCGTCCTCGACACCGTTCCGCAGCGCGTTTTCTGGAAGGACCGTAATTCGGTATTCATCGGGTGCAACGAATCCTTCGCCCGGGACTGCGGTTACGGCAATCCCGATGACCTCATCGGCAAGACGGACTACGACACCAGCTCAGCCTCGGAAGCAGAGTCATACCAGGCGTACGACCGCGAGGTAATGGACAATAACCGCCCGAAGTTGAATTACGAAGAGCTCCAGGTGAGACCCGACGGCAGTACGGCCTGGCTGAAGTCGAGTAAGGTTCCGCTGCACGACAAGGACGGGCGCGTGATCGGCGTACTCGGAACCTATGAAGATGTTACGGAACGCAAGCAGGCCGAGAAGGCTCTCCGCGAAAGCGAAACCAAGTACCGCAACCTCATCGAGTCTATGCCGGACGGTTATTACCGCTGCACGCCGGCAAACGGATACATCGAGGCCAACCCGGCGTTTGCCAGGATGCTGGGATACCCGATGGAGGAACTTCTCTCGACCAGGATTCCGAGGGACGGCTGTACCGACCCTTCGGAGTGGATGGCATCGCGAAGGAACCGCGAGTTCATACCGGAGACGGAAATCTATCGCATGAACAGGAAAGACGGGACCGAGATCTGGCTCGAGGACCATGCGAGGTACGTGCAGGACGACAGCGGAAACATCGTTTCCCACGAAGGGATATGCAGGGACATTACGGAGCGGAAAAGAGCGGAAGAAAGCCTCGAGCGCCAGCGGCTCCTGTTCGAAAACTCCGCAGACATCATCATGTACATCAGACACAGCGACGGGAGAATCATCGAGGCGAACCGGGCCGCCGAGACGGCGTACGGATTCCCGCACGAAGAGCTTCTGGCCAAAACCATCCGTGACATCCGGGCTCCCGAGACGCGGGCGAAACTGCGCGAGGAAATGGATACGGCCAATGCCAAAGGACTCCTGATGGAAACGATACACCAGCGCAAGGATGGAAGCCAGTTCCACGTCGAAGTCAGGTCGGCCGGGCTGGAGATAGGCGGAGAGCGCATCCTGGTAAGCATCGTACGCGACCTGACCGAGCGGAATTCACTGCAGGAACAGCTTCTCCGGTCACAGAAGCTCGAAGGCCTTGGACAGCTGGCCGGGGGAGTTGCACACGACTACAACAACATCCTGAGCGTGGTCATAGGTTATGCCGATCTCCTCGCGGCCAAATACGAGGAGGACAATCCCGACCGGCGCTGCATCGAATCGATCATCACGGCCGCCGACAGGGGCGCTGATCTTACCCGCCAGCTCCTCGCGTTCGCACGAAAGGAGATTATTTCACCGAAGGTCGTCAACGTCAATTCCGCAATCGAGTCCATTCAAAAAATGCTGCGGAGAGTAATCGGAGAAAACCTCAGACTCATCTTCGTGCCTCAGAACGGCCTCTGGAACACCAGGATCGACCCGACCCAGCTGGACCAGGTACTCGTGAACCTCGCGACAAACGCGAGAGACGCAATCGGGGAAATCGGGACGATATCCATAACGACTTCGAATGTGAAGATCGACGAGAATTTCTCCGACGGCCGCGAAGGTACGACGCCCGGCGACTACGTGATGATAACCGTCGCCGACACGGGCAAGGGAATGGACAGCAAAACCCTCAAGCACGTGTTCGAGCCGTTCTTCACGACAAAGCCCAAAGGACAGGGGACGGGACTCGGCCTGTCGACCGTGTACGGGATCGTGAAGCAGAACGGCGGCAGCGTACACGTTTCAAGCGAGCCCCGAAGAGGAACGGAATTCCAGATTTATCTCCCGCGGTTCGACGGCGATGTGGAAGTCTGTGAAGTCGACCCGTCGGGAGCCGGGCTGAACGGAACTGAGACCGTCCTGGTTGTCGAGGATCAGACAGACCTTCTCGACTTAGTCAGGGCAAGTATGGAAGGAAACGGGTACAGGGTCATGACCGCGGCCAGTCCGAACGAGGCGCTACGGCTGTGCACGGAGTACCCCGACAAAATTCACTTGCTGCTCACGGACGTGATAATGCCGACCATGAGCGGGAGAGAATTGAGCGCCCGGATTGCCATAGTCAAGCCGG
>JBJKPN010000046.1:0-6494 GCA_046706365.1 Candidatus Kryptoniota bacterium
ATTATTCTGCATATTACCTAACCATTGGAGCCGGCTGGGGGCTTCACTGGTTCTCCGTGGAGCTGGATGCAATGGTGCCCGTTCAACCCCTGATGCGTACTCCGCAGCCTCCGCAACTCCCCACGGACAATCCGGATGCCGGCCAGCCGATCAACCCGTTTGCAGTTTACCTGGTACTCAAGCCGCACCTGGATTTGTTCTTCTTTCATTAGCAGCAGGCGGGATTCGCCCAAAGCGGAGATCCTGAAAATGGGGAAAAAAAGCGGCGCTTATCGCGCCGCTTCTCGGTACTCAAAATCGGTAATTGTCTTCCCGTTAATGCCGTTCGGCCGTAATCGGCGACTGCTGCGACTTCTTAAGATATGTATTGAATGCGAAGTCCCACAGCGGCGAGCTTACACCGTAGTTGTTGTCGGGATCCAGATAATGGTGGCGCAGGTGGTGCTGCTTCAGGTATAAGGAAATTTTGCCGTGCAAATTGAAATGATGGACCGCGTAGTGTGTCAGATCGTATGCCAGGTAGCCCAGTATGAAGCCGGCGAAGAACGGGGGTACATAATGAGCACCGAGGATGTTTTGAAACACGAAGTAGAACACGACTGCGAGCGGGATGCTTACAATCGGGGGCATGACGAGCCGCGTGGAGTCATTGGGGTAATCGTGATGGACACCGTGGAACATGAAATGAATTTGCTTTCCCCAGTGGCTTTTGGGAACGAGGTGAAAAATGAACCTGTGGAGCGTGTATTCGGTCAGGCTCCAGACAATCAGTCCAACCAGAAACAGCCCTGCTACGTAGTAGAGACCGATGCCGATGACAATAGACCTGTAGAACATGAAAGCAACGACGGGAAGATAGAGAATCGCCGGAACCGACGGGTGTACATGGGAAAAGAATTCGAGGAAATCACTCTTGAACATCCGGACGGATTCATCTCCGTTTGAAACGTACCGCTTCATAGCCGTACTCCTTAATTCGTCTTCAATCCAGAGTTTTCACATGCCCAAGACTTACTAGCCCGCTCCTGGGCCTTTACCTCCTCAACTGAATCGGGCCGGAGAAAATTCCCGCATCCTTCGGAAATTTGTGAAGGATGCGGGCGTACACAACCCTATTGGAGTTAATTTCGGAACGCGACCCGGCTCCGTCACCAGGCGTGCCGCTCGTCGGAGCGATTCCCTCGAAGGGGAGTTATTCTTTTTCCGTTTTTGCGTTATAGACTATTTTGCGAATTGTGTCGAATCTCAGGTAGGGGTATTCGTCCTGTATTTTCTCGATCGCGTCGCCGACGCTCATGTAATTTCGCAAGTCTTTGAAACGCCGCTTGATCTGGTAATCTCTGACTGCCTTATAGTCCAGGAGGCTGTTTTCGACCAGTTTTTCGTATACGTCGTCGGTTAGAAGGTCGCTGAGCGGGTTTTCGATCTGCTTCTTTTGTACCCTCTTTTTTTCAGAAGGGAGTCCGCTAATCTTTTCCATTTCTTCCTCGCCTATGCTTTAATGATACAGATGTTCAATAGACGATATCAACCGTTAATCTTCCCCTCCGGATATGTAGTAGTTTTATGCTCCACTTAATTACCAAGTCTAATCGTCAATAAATAATACTCTGCAAATGGCTATTTGGCCGTTCTGACCGTGGGCTCTGTCCCGCAAAAGCAGGATGACCAGCTCACGTGGGCTCTACTGGACTCGAACCAGTGACCTCTTGCGTGTGAAGCAAGCGCTCTGAACCGACTGAGCTAAGAGCCCTCAGGCATCAAATTTTCACATTAGATCAAAGAACTGGCCAAATCTGAGGCAAATCTTGTCAGGTAATCTAACCAATTTGGCACTCCTAATCAAGAAAACGGGCCTCTCCGGCACCAACTTTGTCCTGGTCTCTGTTATAAAAAGGTTCCGGCATTAGCAACGTGCCTATCTCCCTGGAAGTTTCTAAGAGAGACGTTTCTGTCGGACGGTCGGTTTAACCTCTAAATTGCTGCTTTTTCAAGGACTTGCACGGCAACCTCGTACTTTTTGAAGGGGGGCAGGAAATAGGCTCCGGCCACGCTCTTCCTGACCTCCCGCAGGAACTCAGACGAAATATCGACCCCAACCGCGGCGGCCTCGCTCCCTGCTCGAAACATCCTCTCCCTGACTTTGTCGGGTATGTCAATCCCCGGTATTTCGTGATGCAAGAATTCAGCGTGTTTGTGGCTTCTCAATGGAAGTACGCCGACTACCACGGGGATGTCGAATTGTTCCACAGCTTTCAGGAATCTCTCGAAGACATTCATTAGGAACATAGGCTGTGTCACTACTACTTCTGCCCCCGCCTCTATTTTACGTCCCAACTTTTCTATTTCGTAATCGAAACTTTCAGCGGATGGATTTGCAGCGCATGCGATTAAAAAAGATGTCGGCTCCCCAATCGGGTTTCCGGCCGAATCCCGACCGGAGTTCATGTTCTTCACGATCTTCACGAGCCCGACCGAGTCGACATCGAAGACGGACCTGGCCTGCGGCAAGTCCCCTATCTTAGCCGGGTCTCCGGTTATCACGAGCACGTTCCGCAGTCCGAGTTCGTGCGCGCCCAGGAGCTCGGCCTGCATGCCAATCATGTTCCTGTCACGGGTAGTAAGGTGGGTTATTGCCTCTATACCGACGTCTCTCTGGACGATGTGCGAAATCGCAGTGGAGCTCATTCGGATCCTTGCCCGTGCGCCGTCGGTGATATGGACAGCATCGAATCCGTTTTCCCTGCAGAAGCGCGCACCTTCGATGACACTCGAGATATCCAGCCCGCGCGGGATGTCAAGCTCGACCGTGGTTATGAATTTCTTTCTAAGCTTTTTTGAGAGCTCCGAGCGCGCCACAGCCTTTGTCCCGGCAGATTCCTCCTCGACGGTAGTCTTCCGTCTCACCGTTACCGGCTTCCGGTCGATCTTCACTCCGCGAACAGCTTCCGCAATAGCCTTGATATGCTGCGGAGTCGAGCCGCAGCAGGCGCCGACGACAGTCACCCCAGCCTCGACCAGCTGCTTTGCATATGTCGCGAGATATTCCGGAGTAGCGTGATATATCGACCGGCCGTCGACAAGTGTGGGTATGCCGGCCGCCGGCTGTGCGGAGAGGATGAGATCTTCCGAAGAGACGGATTTGATGATGCCGTACATTCGCTGCGGGCCTACGGTGCAGTTCGAGCCGACTACATCCACGCCTTTCGATTTGATATGGTTAACCACTTCCACCGGGAAGTCGGTCGCCAGGATGGCGCCGTCTTCGGAAAAAGTCTTCTGGGCGATAATCGGTATGCTGGAAGAAATCATCTTCGCGGCTTCGATAGCCGCATCGAGCTCGTTCAGGTCGAGAAATGTCTCGAGTATGAGGAGATCGACGCCGCCCCTGACCAGGATCTCAATCTGTTCTTTGAAGACTCGTTTTACGTCGGACAGTTTGGTCCTCCCGAGCGGCTCGAGCAGCCGGCCGGTCGGCCCCACTGCTCCGGCCACGTAGACCTGATCCTCCGCCGCGCGCAAAGCGATCCTGACGGCCGACTCGTTTATCTCCCTGGTTCTGTCATCGAGGTGGTAGGCTTCCAGCCTCATCCTGTTTCCGGAAAAGGTGTTCGTCTCGATGATTTCCGCCCCCGCCTGTATATACTCGCGGTGCGCCCGTTCCACTATGTCGGGATTCTTAATATTGTGAATCTCGGGGGGATGCTCCGTGTACTCGTACAACTCAAGTAGGGTGCCCATGGCGCCGTCGCATACGATAACGCCGTCCTTCAGTCTATCCCGAAAAGGCCTCTTCATTTTTTCCTAATGTGTTATGCGTACAGGCTTAATTTGAATTAGAAGTTATCATTTTCGGAACCGAATTCAAAAGAGCCGCCTCCTGACATTAGAGGATTGCAGGAATCCCGGATTGCGCACCCATAATTCCGGGAGCGACATCTCACATATTATCGCCCGGCTCGCTCCCTTCCGTTGAACTGCGCTGACACATCCGTATATCGCCTTGACTTCTGTCATTCGTTGAAAATGAAGCATTTAAGGCGAAAATATTATAACGGCGCCACCACTTCGTTTCATGCGGACCGTTACGCCGATTTGCAGTCGGTCAGGCGAACCTCCTCACGTCTATCACCTCTCCGTTTCGTTTCCCTTCGACGCTTTCCCTATAAGCTGCGACGAATTTTGCGACAGGTATTCCGATAGACTGGTCCATTCCCAATATTCTCAGCGTTTCGGTGGCAAAGGGCGGGCTCACTATGTTTATTCTGATCCCGCGCTTCATCTCGAGCGCTACGGACCTGCCGAAGCCGTTGAGCCCTGCGTTGACCATGCTGAAGGAGGACGTCCCCGGCATCGGTTCGTCGGCCAGGACTCCGCTTGTCAGTGTGAACGACCCGTTGTCGTTGATCTGCTTTATGCCGATTCGGATGAGATTCACCTGCCCCATCAGCTTGTCTTTCAGTCCGATCATATAGTCTTCAGAAGACATCTCCTCCAGGGCACCGCCTTTTGCAGCCCCGGCCGCACTCACCAGCGCGTCGAAGTTTCCGACTTTCTTGAATAGTGCTTCGATCGAATCGTTGGATGTTATGTCGACTCTTAATTCTCCGCTCTTGTGTCCTACTCTTATCACCTCGTGGCGCGGTGACAAGTCCCTCGCTATTTCCCTCCCTATCAACCCGGTTGCTCCTACAAGAACTATTTTCATTCTTTCCTCTCTTAATTGTTCACGCCGGGGTCTGACCCGAGTGGCGAGTTTGAGACGCGCTCAGTTCTTCCCGACGTGTCGATTTATTACCCAGTTAGGAATCAGCTCGTTTATTAGGTAAACAAGGTCCCACGACCGAACGGTTCCACATTGGCCCGGGATAACATTCGAAGGATCGCCGGATATCAAAAGATGTAACTTTTTTCACCCGGTTTTAGTATCATACAGGAACCGTAGAATGTCAGTGATCAGGGTATATGCCGCGATATTAATGCTCACCAGTGTTGCCCTGGGGCAGCAGACGTTCGTCATAAGCGGACGCGTCTCCGATTCCCGGACCGGGGAGCCTCTGGCGGCGGCAAACGTGAGGGTCTCCGGTACTTCGAAAGGCACAATCACAAATCTCGACGGCTCTTATCTTATTTCCCTCCCATCCGGCAGCTACACGCTCGTCTACAGCTACATCGGCTACCAGGCCGATTCGGTAAACGTCCGGCTTTCAGGTAATATCCGGGAGGATGCGAGGCTGGATCCTGCGGACATAATCATGCCCGAGGTTGTCTCGGTTGCGGAGGACCCGGCTTATGCAATCATACGGAAAGCAATCGCCATGAAACACGAATGGGCGAGGCTCCTTCAGTCCTACGAGTTCAAGGCGTTTACGAGGCTGACAATTTACCGCGACACTTCCCTTGCGGGAATAACCGAGTCCTATACTAACGGTTACTGGCAGAAAGGCGATTCCATCCACGAAGTGGTCGTCCAGAAGCGGGAAACGAAGAACCTTCCCGAAGCCCAGCTGATACCTTCGGTCGGCGAGATTGTGAATTTCACCGACGACGTAATCGAATACTCGGGCTACAAATTTGTCGGCCCGATTGCCGAGAATGCCTTCGACTATTACAACTACAAACTGCTGCGGACTTTTCGGAAGAATAATTTGGAAGTGTACGAAATACAGGTGATCCCTCGATCGAGGATAGTACCGCTTTTCTCGGGAGAGATTTCCATCGCCGACTCATCTTACGCGGTGATGGGAGCGAGCCTCAGCCCGAACCAGGCGTTCACCATTCCGTTCTTGTCCGATCTGGACCTGAACTTCAGCCAGAGATACTCGTTGTATGAAAACAAGTTCTGGATGCCGACCGACATAATAACCCATTTCGGAATGAAGATAGAGTTTGCCGGCCTGACGCTGCCGAGACTGGTCGTCAACCAGGTCTCCGACATTTACGACTACAAACTGAACCAGTCAATTGCCGATTCCATATTCTCAAAACCCGCGCTGGTTGTCGATTCCAGCTCCACGAAATTCGACTCGACGTTCTGGAGAAATCATGAAGTTCTGCCGCTGACCGCCGCAGAGCAAAGCGCTTACGAATCGCTCGACAGCACGAAGACTCTGCAGGAGCAGTTCAAACCGCGGGGTGCGACTGCTGACTTGCTGGGTCAGGGGAGCCCGCTCTCGTATCTGAAATACGTCGACATTCGGTTCGACAGGGTCGAAGGCCTTTTTCTGGGGGGAAGATACACCTACACTTCCGGGAAGAGACAAGTGAGATTCACAATGTCGAACGAAGGTTCGTCGCTCTCGCAAACCACGAGCGGCTGGCAGCTCAATCTCGCGGCAGGGTACGGGATTTCGGACAAGATCTTCAAATGGCATGCGGGCGCGGTCTATCCGTTAGGCGGCAATACCGATAATAGGAAATTCTCCGTTCATCAGGAAGTGGGCGCCGATGTCTTCAGGGATATCAGGCATTACCCTGAAGACAGTTTCTTCTCC
>JBJKPN010000047.1:0-20414 GCA_046706365.1 Candidatus Kryptoniota bacterium
TTTTCCACTTCGCAGGAGATCACACAGGCGCTGCAACCCGTGCACTTGTTAAGATCGATCGACATCCCCCACTTGACGCCTTCGTATTCGAATTTCTTGTAGATGCTTGTCGGCTTGTCTATCTCCGTTTCCTGTTGTATGAACTGCGAATTCCGTTCGTATTCTTCAACGGTTCCTTCATGGATAATGTCGCGAGTGAATTGCATATCCCGGGTGATGGGCTCATGGATAAAGTTGTGCTCCATCGTAGTGACGATGAGATAACTTCCCTCGGTCTTCGCCACCTTTCCTCCGACATATAACCACTGACTGAGGGAAGGCTTTTTGCTCAATAGAACGTTGACGTCGAAGCCCGCGCCCGTTCCCACCGTGCCGGCCTTTGTCCTGCCGTAGCCGAGATCGGTTGCAATCACCTTGTCGGCCATCCCCGGTTGGATGTAAACGGGGAGTACCTGCGACCTGTTGCCGATCTTCACCTCGACGAGGTCGTTGTAGTCTACCCCGAGCTCCTTTGCGGTAGCATCGGACATTGATGCGTAGTTGTCCCACACGGCTTTTGTGACCGGCTGCGGCAATTCCTGCAGCCAGCCGTTATTTGCGAACTCGCCGTCGCCAATCACGTAACTCTCACCGAGCATTATCGAATATCCCTCGGCCTTCGGTGGCGGATTCATCGACTTGAACGCAGCAACGCTAATATTATCGTGAGTCGCAGGCTTCTCCTCGTAAGTGACAACTCCATCTTCGAGGGCGCTGTACCAAAACGCTTTCGAGTCAACCACCGGCTTTATAGCCGGATAAACTTCGTTCTCCCAGCGGTTCATCAGATATTCATGATAAATCGTTTCGTGATACGCCTGCTCGCTGCCTGCCGTCCAGGTCAGAATGATCGCTTCCTTCTGACGTGTGGAGTAAAGCGGGTATATGACAGGCTGCTGGAGACTGTACAGGCCGGTCCTGTTCTTGAAGTCATTCCACGACTCCAGGTCGTGGTTGATCGGCATTACCCAGGATGACCAGACCGACGTTTCGTTTTCCCACTTGCCGAGAGTAACGGAGGTCGGCACTCTGATCATAGCGTCCTTGTAGCCGAACTCGGGGGCAAAGTGAAAGACCGGGTTCGAATCGTAATGAACCAGGACCCCGACTTTCCCGGAGTTCATCCGGTCGACGAGCCCTTCGATTTCTTCCGATGTCGAGTACGGCTGAAGCTGAACCCGGGCCTGGTCTGTTCTGTAGAGCGCCGTTCCGCCGATAACCTCGTTCAGGAGGTTCACCGCGATGTGAACCTGTTCCGGGAGACGTTCTCCGGCATAAGCGATCGCCGCGTCTTTCGATTTCACCATGTAAGAAACCATGTTATCGAGAACGGATTTTTCAATCTTATTCTGCTTCGCGAAGTCTGCCAGCGAATAGCCGGCAAGCCGGTCGACCAAATCCTTGTCGAGCGCGAACCGCGAATGATTTCGTTTGACAACCAGCTCATTTAGCAGCGACATCACGAAATTGAACTGTTCTTCCGGCCGAACTTTGATCCTGGTGTCGGCATTCATTCCGGTGAGACTCATGCCTGCTTCGGCAACGACAAGACGGCTGAAGTTCTTGAGATCCTTGTTATTACGCGTCGCCGCATACTGCCTCATTTGCTCCACCATGTTGCCGTCTTTGCCGAGAAAGTCGCCTTCGAGTGAAAGAATGAATTTCGCTTTGTCCCAGCTTATCAGGGGGTACAACGCCATGCCATAGCATTTTTCCCAGGCGGAATTCCTGTTCGTGTCGGTGACAACCTCGTAAGAATAAAACTTCGCCGTGGGGTATTTGGCTGCAAACTCGTCGAGTGCTTTCTTCGAAGTGGGGGATACCAGAGACTTCATTACGACGGCTATTTCTTTGCCGGATGCTGCAGCGGAACGCAGAGCCGATATTACGGCGGCGTTCGATTCTGCCCATGTTGCCGAAGCAAATCCGTGACCGGAGTTCTTCAGAGGCTCGCGCAGTCTTTCGGGATCGTAGAGCCCGAGAATGGACGCCTCCCCCTTCGGACATAGCTTTCCCTTGTTCACCGGGTGCTCGTTGTTGCCGTTGATCTTCACGGGTCTGCCCGTCTGGGTCGTGACAAGTGTTCCACAGGCGTGGCTGCAGCCCGTACATGTCGAGGCATAATAATTTGGGATACCCGGTATCACACCTTTAGGTTCCTTGTTATAAGGAACTATGTCGCCCTTGCTCTCGTAGGTAGAGCATCCTGATGCTGCAAACGCTGCCGATGCAGTCAGAAGCGCGATGAACTTTCGCCTTGAAACGTCCGTCAAACCCGACAGTTTGAAGTCGTCTGTCACGCCGGCCATGAACTCATTGGCCTTGGCCTCCGCGAGGCTGGGGTCATCGTGTAACTCTTTCAGACTCTTCCAGTAATATTTTCCCTTTTCGGGATTGCGCTCAGTAGAATCAGACATTTTTGATCACGCCTTCTTGCTTCTTTTTACCGCGAGTTCGTTCGGAATGGCCTTTATCTCTTTGCTCTTCTTCCGCATTCCGGACAGTTTAGTGGAAACGAACCTTCCCGGGATCGCCTTTACAGCCAAAGCGCCGGCCAGCCCGACGCCAAGGAAGCCCAGAAATTTCCGACGCGCCATCCCCTCTTCTTTTCGGGAATTGCGCATCAAGCTCTCTTCGATTCGCCGATCGTTTCGTCCGATATTTTCGGTTCCTGATTTTCTGTCGTTCCGGTCTTTCATCGTTCGACCATTCCTTTGCTTATCTGTGACACGCATAGCAATACGTCGGGCCAGGTTTGATATTTGGGATGTACGAGAGTCTCTTGACCGCGTGCCTGTGACAATCCAAGCATGCCGACATGGTAAACGAAGAGACCTGTTTGATAACGTTCATATCCTGAACGTTTCCGTGACACTCCTGACATCTGATGCCGGCATTGACATGGAAGCTGTGATTGAAGTACACATACTGCGGAAGCCTGTCGACTCGCTTCCACGGAATGCGCTTCCCTTCCTTGTAATACTTCGTCAAATCGATAATGTAAGGAGAAGTCTTCTTCGCGATCGTATGACAATTCATGCACGTACTGGCAGGAGGGACGACAGCATATCTCGATCTATAAACGCCGATATGGCAGTATGCACAGTCGATTTTCATCGTACCAGCGTGCAACTTGTGGGAAAAAGGAATTGGCTGTGTTGGAGCGTAGCCTATTCCTTCCCTGGTAGGCCTGGATACAAAATAGGTCACGGTAATCGAAGCCAAGGCAACAAAGATAAGAATAGGAACGCGAACCCGCAGCCAGTACTCAAGAAGGGTTCTGTTCATTGCGGATCACTCACCGAAAGTGTTATCGAAATTGCGGAGTGGAAAAGTACTTCGCCACGCGGTATGCCGTCATACGAAGCAACAAAGTTGTACAGAACAATCAATAACTGCTCCACTAAGTTATGACATTACATAATTTACTAGCCGGCTTCTACCGCACGCGAACCAGCACGAACGCATTTCGGCTGCCGCTAACGGCCGGATAGAAAGCTATTCAAAATTGTACTTGTTTAGGTTGAATAAAGTTGAATGTGTATGTTCGTCCTTCTCAACCATCGACCTCTCTTAGGAACCGTGGCAAATATATAGTCGCATTACAAACACTTCAATACCAAAACGAATAAAAAGTTCCCGGAAAATTAGAAAATGTCGACATTTTTTTCGGGAGCGCAATTAAGATCCGACTCCTGACCTCGCTGCGGCCCTCGTGTACCATATTGCCGACGATCATCATGATTTTCTGGTTTGTTCAGAAGCGATTGTCTCAATTCATCGTCTCCCCGCTCCACGCCTCCAACTCCCGCCTCGAGGCATCCGGCGCTCCATCATGGGACACAGACGGCTCCTCCCGCGGCTGTATTGCGCACACAGCGGTCCGACGAATTCGGATCTGGAAAGGATGCATCCGAAAAAATCTGACGGGCATGCGACAACCAGAGAGCCCCCTTCCCTCCGGGTCCCGTTGGACACAAGGAATACTCGCATGCCGTCAGAGCCGATTCCCTAATCGAAGATCGCAACGGGATCAATGCCAGGCCTTTCCGCAGCGGCCGGACTCCGCCCCAATCTTCGGTCTACAAAATGCGTCAACAATCAAAGCGTTAAGTGGAAGACTTTTTCCAACGAATGAATCCTGATTCTGAGAGTCACCGGGATAGCACAATGGAATGGATCGAGAAACCGATCGAAGATGAATTTCGCTTTGGCAGAATGAAGCTGCAATGCTTTCGCTGCATGAAACAGATATCCGCCGCGCGTCCGATCCATGCGGGAAACGCGCAGGCCCCGACCCAGAAGCTCTTCCTCGCAGGTCCTCGCCCGGGTTTTGCGCAACTCGCAACAATCGCACGTTGGCCGGCAAGTTTCGGAATCCTTCGCGGCAGGACTCTCCCTGAAATTTCATGCAAAAGTGTGAAATCATGCTCCACCCCTTTTAATGTCAATTCAAGGAAAAAGTTCCCCGGGCTGAGGATTTTTCTAGCGAAGTCGGAAGATCACCTGATCTTTTTCGACTATTTCCCCGTTTTTCACCAATATTTCGCCGATTTCAGCGTCTTGAGCCGCCCGGATTTCGTTTTCCATTTTCATGGCTTCCAGGATGGCCAGAGTGGAACCCCGTTTCACTTTATCCCCGATCTTCACGAGCACCTTGACCACCAACCCCGGCATCGGAGCCTTTATATCAGTATGGCTTCGATATGCCGACCGGTCCGCCTGGAAACCCCTGATCAACAACTCGCGGTCGGTGAGCACCCGAACCATGCTCTTCCCTTCTGCCGACGTCATCACCACCCCATCCGGAGTGATTGTGTAGACTATCTCCCGTATCTTGTCGCCAACCTTCACGAGCAATCGCCCCTCGCTCGACCCGAGTATCTCGAATTTCAGTGTGCCGCCGTCAAGAAAAATTACCCCGTTCTCAGTAGTGAATCTGATAATCTCGCCGTCAAGTTCTATCGCAGGCATCAGGCTTCGAACCTCCCCTTGCGCCACCCGGAATTCTTCGGGCCCGGCACATGCCCGTTCCTGTTAGTTGAAGCTTCCGCGGTGAGCTTGTAAGAAGCCACGATGAGCGCGTCCTCGATTTCTCGACTTGATGGCACCGAAAGACTTGCCCCATTGCTGCTCCAGTTCTTTTCGACGAAGCTTGTGGAATACCTTCCATTCCTGAAGTCTTCGCTCAGAAGGACATATCGGCAAAATGGTATGGTAGTTTTGACACCGGCTATTACGTAGTCTTCCAGTGCCCGAAGCATTTTCGTGATCGCCAAATCTCTGGTCGAGTCCCACACGCTGAGTTTCGCTATCATGGGGTCGTAATAAACGGAAATTTCGTTCCCGGTTTCTACTCCCGAATCGACCCGGACATTGTTTCCGACCGGCTCGCGTATCAAATCGAGGCGGCCCGTGTCCGGTAGAAAGTTGTTGACCACGTCTTCCGCATATATCCGGCACTCGATCGAATGCCCGCGGCGCGTGACCTGCTCCTGAGAAAATCCCAGGTTGTATCCTTCTGCGATGGCGATCTGCTCGCGGACGATGTCCAGACCTGTGGTCAGTTCTGTAATGGGGTGCTCGACCTGAAGCCGCGTGTTCATCTCGAGGAAGTAATAGCTGCCGTCCTCTCCGACTATGAATTCGACTGTGCCGGCATTCCGGTAGCCGCACGACCTTGCGGCGCTGACAGCGGCGTGTCCCATCTTATCGCGCAGCTCGGGTGTGAGTGCAGCCGATGGAGTCTCCTCCACAACTTTCTGGTGCCGGCGTTGGATGGAACACTCTCGCTCAAAAACGTGAACGGTTTTCCCATGGCTGTCTGCAAGGATCTGAAATTCTATGTGGCGTGGGTTGAGGATATACTTCTCGATGAAGACGCGCTTGTCCGCGAAGGCCGAAAGTGCCTCCGATTGTGCACCGCGCAGACTCGATTCAAGCTCGCTCTCTTCGTGTACGAGCCTCATGCCTTTCCCTCCGCCGCCTGCCGCCGCCTTGATGAGAATAGGGTAACCAACCCTGTCTGCAACTTCCCTCGCTTCCTCGAACGCGTCGACCGGCCTCGAGATGCCCGGGACCACCGGTACTCCCTGGGATGCAACAATCTCGCGCGCTTCGGTTTTGTCACCCATTGCCTTGATCGTATCCGGCCGAGGACCGATGAATGTAATTCCCGCATCTTCCACGGCACGCGCGAAGTCGGAATTTTCTGAAAGAAATCCGTAGCCTGGATGCACCGCATCTGAGCCTGACTTCCGCGCAATCCCGACTATCTTTTCTATGTCGAGGTACGTATTGCGCGCCTCCTTTCCGATGAGAGGGTAGGCCTCGTCCGCATATCTCGCAAATGGCATTCCGACATCGACGTCAGAATAAATGGCGACCGACTGCCTGCCGGTTTCCCGAATCGTGCGCATGATCCTGAGAGCGATCTCTCCGCGATTTGCAACCAGGATTTTTCCGATTTGTTTTTTCATTGGACCTGTGTATCAGATTATCGATGCCGGCGAGGACGCCTCTCCGGCTCGTATTACTCAGCTTTCATCAAAACAATAGTAACGCCCTGCCCTCCTTCATTCATCTCTCCGGTTCTGAATGAAGCCACGAACGGGTGAGTTTTCAGGAGCTGCTCGACGGCCCGGCGCAGCGAGCCGGTGCCGGTCCCATGTACGACCTCGACCTGCTTGATGCCGGTCAGGTATGCCTCGTCGAGGAACTTCTCCACCGAGCTTTGTATCTCGAACGGCCTCATTCCTCTGATATCCATCTTCGTTGCGGTTCCGGACCGAACCTCAACGGCAGCTTCGGTCTTCCTCTGCCTGGCGCGACTTGTTTTTTGGAGCTCGCTCTCATGAACCCGCATCTTCAGCCCGTTGACCTCGACAATAAGTTCGGCCTTCTCATTCGACTTCTCCATCACTTCGCCGGAAAGGAGTGTTCCCTTCAGCAGCACCTGGTCGCCCGGTTCAAAAGTAACCTGGTGCTGGGCCCTGTCCTGCTCGCGCATCCGCGAGACACTCTGTTTCATATCCTCGACCTGAGTACGCGCCCGTTTGATGGTTTCCTTTTCGGCATTTGTTTCGCGAATATCCCGCACCAGATTCTCTATCTGCCTGTTAAGATCGTGTACGATACGTTCGGATTCGTCCGCCGCCTTGCTCTTTATTTCAGCCGCTTCCTTCTTGGCAGCATGGAGTTTCTTCTCGTATTCCTGGCGCATTGTCTCGGCAAGCTCCTGCTCTTTCTTAATCTCGAGTACTCTGTCTCGCAGCTCGTTTTCAAGCTGTTCGACACGCAGGAGCAGCCCTTCAAGCTTGTCTCTCCCCTCGCCTACATACTTTCGGGCCCTTTCGACGGTCCGCTCTCCGATTCCGGTCCTTTGTGCGATCTCAAACGCATAGCTTGAGCCAGGTCTTCCCAGAACGAGCTTGTAAGTCGGCATAAGCGTCTTCTGGTCAAATTCCATGGCGGCGTTCACCATCCTGTCCGCCTCGCTGGCAAAAACTTTCAGGCCCGAGTTATGGGTCGTGACAAATGACATTGCGCCTCCGTCGCGCAGGTCTTCCAGGATGGCCGATGCAAGCGCCGCTCCTTCTGCCGGCTCGGTCTCTTCACCGAACTCGTCGACCAGAACAAGCGTCCTCTCGTCGGCCCGTTTGGTCACCTCGACAAAATGTTTAATTCTCGATGTAAAAGTGCTCAGGTCGTTCTCAATGGATTGTTCATCCCCTATGTCCGTGAATATCGACATATATATGGGGAGTTCGGTGCCGGGGTCGGCTGTCAGCGGAATTGCCGCGAGTGTGCAGAGCGCAAATATGCCCACCGTCTTCAGCGTCACCGTCTTCCCTCCGGAATTGGGACCGCTAATTACCACGACACGGGTTGCGTCGTCAAGAAACATGTCTATCGGGCTCACCTTATCCCGTCCCATCTTGATGGCGAGAAGAGGATGACGCGCCTTCACGAGGCGGGGGACCGGTACGGCTCCGACAGCTGGCACCACCGCCTTTAGTCTGACGGCATAAGTAGCACGGGCATATAGGCTGTCCAGAAATGCAATGATATCCAGGTCCTGACCGATTTGCGATACGACTTCTCTTACCGAGTCCGTCAATTCCCTGAGAATTCTCTCTATTTCACGCTGCTCATCGAACTGGAGAGAAATAACCTCGTTATTGAGATCGACCGTCCCCGAAGGTTCGATGAAGACGGTCTGCCCGGTCGCGCTCGAACCGTGAATGAGCCCTTGTATCTGTCTTTTGAATTCCGCCTTTACCGGCAGGACTAGCCTTCCGTCGCGCTGCGTAAAAATATCGTCTTCCGAATAATCCTGCTCGGATAAAGATCTGGCGATTGACATTATTTTCTTGCGTACGGTAGTCCGCGTCCGGAAGAGCTTGCTCCTGATCTGGCGCAGCTCCTTGCTCGCGTCATCCTTGATGTTTCCCTCTTCGTCAATCGCCCTGTTGATGTTGTACTCCAGTATTGCATCCGGATAGAGCCTGAAGCCAATCTCAGAGATTTCGCTCAGCTCGGATTTCTGTTTCAAGAGACTTTTTCTTGTCGATTCGGCAACGTGCAGCAGGACAGAAATGTCGCGGAGCTCCTTTCCGGGGAGGAAACTTCCGGGTTTCGCCGCCCTTCCGATGGATGCGCGCACATCCTTTGCACCTGTAAGGTCGGGAAAAATATTCCTCGTGACGAGAGAATGCGCCTGGTCTACAAAGAGATACTCTTTAGCAAGGGCATCCTTCCTGATGATAATAGGGATTTCATCCAGATATTTCTCGCCCAGTTCGGTCTGGCAGAGCGATTTCAAAAACGATATGAGTCTCGGGAATTCGAGCTTATCGAAGGTCCGTTGCAGCTCAGGATCACGCTCATTCATTGCTTCTCGTTGGATACATGTTTTGGAGAGGCTCCGAAGAATTCCTCGATGTATCTGTCGGCCGGAGTCCTGGTAGTGAATTCATGGTAGACGTAACCTGCAAAGTCCTTCAGAGGCTGGTACATGAAAGACCGGTTAAGGGAAGGTCCCTTCGCAGGAATATCGAAAAGCGAGAGGAAGAGGAGAAGCAGGCTCAGGAACATCGCTCCTTCGAGGACTCCGAAGATTGCCCCGCCGAATTTGTCCCAGATCTGCAGGATCGGTATTTTTCTGAAGCCCTTCGCCAGCACGGCCGCCAAAATGAACAGTGCTACAAAAACGAATGCGATGCCGATAATGATGCTGGTCAGCTCGCCCACGCCCAGCGTGTCTCCCACAAATGTGGCGATCTGGTTCGAATCCGTCGCCGCGATGTAGACCCCGGCAAGAAGGGCGATCAGCGAGAACACTTTGCTGAAAAACCCCTTGGCAAAGCCATGCATCGTAAAGGCAATCAACACCACAATGAGAATAATGTCGATACCGCTTATCAACTCAGTCGGGCCTTGACAATTTCTTGAACAACTTTCCCGTCGGATTTGCCTTTCAGCTCCTTCATTGCCGCGCCCATCAGCTTGCCGAAATCCTTCTGATCATGGACATCGAGCCTGGCGGCCAGATCGTCTACGACCTTCACAATCTCTTCACGCGTCATTTGCTTCGGAAGGTATTCCTGAATTATCTCCAGCTCTTCCCTTTCCTTATCCGCAAGGTCTTTTCTGCCGGCCTTGTCGAACTCTTCGATGGCCTCCTTCCTCATCTTGGCCGAGCTCAGCAGAACCTGCATTTCGTCTTCACCGGTCATCCCCTCCGGGGTAACCCTTTTCTCGACTTCCTTCTCCAGCAGTTTTGCCTTCACCATTCTCAGCGTGTCAAGTCGACGAGAATCCTTCTTCAGCATTGCAGTCTTAATATGCTCGTTCAACGTGTCTTTCAATGACATATTGTTTCCTTAGAGTTTTCCTGGAAATTTCAATATAGTTCCGTTAAGTGATTCGCCGGTACCGCATAAAAACAATACAGCGTCCGTTATTTCGCCTATTCTGACCCATTTGCTCGTGTCGCCATTCGGCATTGATTTTCGGTTGTCCGAGGTGTCAATAATCGAAGGCGCAATTCCATAAACCGATATTCCGAAGTTTTTGTACTCCTCGGCCGCGGCACGGGTCAATGAAAGCACGGCGGCTTTCGAAGCGGAATAGACAGCGCTTCCTGCACCCGTCCCGTAGACCTGCAACGAGATGAAATTCACAATTCTGCCGTACTTGCGCTCCATCATTAACGGCAAAACGGCCGACATAATGTTGAAAGTAGGGATTACATCTATCGAGAACATC
The DNA here is from genome assembly GCA_046706365.1 of Candidatus Kryptoniota bacterium. Classification (GTDB taxonomy): domain Bacteria; phylum Bacteroidota; class Ignavibacteria; order Kryptoniales; family JAKASW01; genus JAKASW01. The sequence continues at coordinate 10,309 of JBJKPN010000047.1, forward strand.
CCGTTCAATTCCGAAATCGTGTGCTCATGAAGCCTCTTTCCACCTGTCCAGCCGCCAAGCGCATTCAACAGGAAATCGATTCCGGAGAATCTCTCTGCAACCGATCTTACAGCATTGCGCGCTTCGTCGGGCTCGGATAAGTCGGCCCTGACGAGGAAGACAGAATCCGCGCTCTCTCCGAACATCTCCCTCAACTCTTCTTCCCTCGCGGGATTCCTATATATGAAAGCAACCTTGCTCCCGGCACGGAGAAAGGCCTTTGCGAGCTCCTTTCCCACCGATCCGCCGGTAATGAGGGTCACCCTGCCGGATAGATTTATCATGTGAGAATTTATTTTCAAGCGCGGTAAAAAGCAATCAGCGCAACAGCCGATGCTTTGTTTAGAGGAACAAATGAGCTACATTATGTCGCAAAACGACTAAATACGAGACAGCAAATAACCAAACGGTCGTTGCCGGGTAGTCGTTTAGTGAATACAAAAAACACCTCAACAACAGATTAGTATAAATACGGCGTTTTGATTAGGTTAATTTTCGCAGTAGGCAAGTCTTGTGTTTGGCAAACGAGGTGCACAATTCCCAAACATCCGCCTGATGGGCTTACACACAGGGGTTTTCAAATCATATCCAATCAGACCTGCTCCACGAATTCTGGCGCGCGGCAAGCGAGAGATACTCACAAGTCGAGATGTAAATTCTCGGCCGAAACATACATTAATAGCAGCACCGTTTCCGGAATATCCCCAACAAACCGTACAAACAAAAAGAAAAGGAACGCCAATGAAACCAACAGGCTCGATTTCTCGGCTCATCCTGCTTGGGTTTCTTTTTGCCTTCGTGAAGCAAGGACCTAACGCAATGGCACAGGAGAACTCCACAATGCAGAAAATACCGGCACTAGATCCGGCCAATATCGACTCAAACATCAAACCATCCCAAAACTTCTACCTATTTGCCAATGGCGAATGGCTGAAGAAGAACCCTATTCCACCAGAATACAGCAGATGGGGCAGCTTCTCGGAGCTCTTCGACCGTAACATGGAAATCCTGCATGAAATAGTCGTTAAGGCTTCGAATTCGAGCTCAGCTCCAAAAGGATCCGATACGCAACTGGTCGGCGATCTTTTTCACAGCGGAATGGACTCGGCGGCTATCAACAGAGGGGGGCTGTCTCCGCTTCAGCCTTACTTCGAGGAAATAGATGCGATCAACTCGAAAAAGGGACTTGAGAAAGAGCTAGCCAAGCTTCAGGGAATGGGCGTAAACGTCCTGTTTTACTTCACTTCCGAGCAGGACTTCAAGAACAGCGACATGATGATAGGCAGCGTTCACCAGTCGGGATTGAGCCTGCCTGACCGCGACTACTACACAAAGACTGACAAGCAGTCAAAGCAGATTCTTGCCGAATACACCGATTATGTGAAGCGGATGTTCACATTGACGGGCGAAAAGGCTAATCGCGCCAATGAAGATTCAAAAGTGGTTCTAAAGATCGAGAAGCGGCTTGCCTTGGCATCAATGACGCGTGTGGAACGGAGAAATCCGAAAGCCACTTATAACATGAAGACCATTGCCATGGCAAATGCGCTCACACCGGGTTTCTCCTGGAATGAGTATCTGAGGTTTCTGAATCTCGAGGGGATCAAGAAATTCAATATCGCCCAGCCTAAGTTCATTGCGGAAGTCGGCAAGATGCTGAGCAATGTCACGCTGAAAGACTGGAAAATCTATCTGAAGTGGCATCTGATAAATTCCATGGCACCGTATCTTAGCGACAAATTCGTGACTGAACGATTCGATTTCTACGGGAAAACTCTCTCTGGCGCGAAAGAGCTCCAGCCGAGATGGAAGCGCGTCGTGGGAACGATAGACCGGCAAGTCGGCTTCGCACTCGGCAAGTTATATGTCGAGAAGCACTTCTCCCCTGAGGCGAAAGCCCGCGCTGAAGAAATGGTTCACAATCTGGAATCCGCCTTTGCGCAAAGAATCAAAAACGTGGATTGGATGAGTGAAACTACGAAGAAACAAGCCCTGATCAAGCTCAAAGCAATCGTGAACAAGATCGGATACCCGGACAAATGGAAGAGCTATGCCGGCCTGGAGATTGACCGGGGCGCGTATGTGCTCAATGTCATAAGGTCGAATGAGTTCGAATTCAACTACGACCTGAAAAAAATCGGCAAGCCTGTGGATCGCACGGAATGGGGGATGACACCTCCAACAGTGAACGCTTACTACGACCCGTCAATGAATGAAATCGTTTTCCCTGCCGGAATTTTGCAGCCGCCATTCTTCAATCCGACTGCGGATGATGCGGTAAACTACGGTGGGATGGGCGCTGTGATCGGGCACGAAATGACACATGGTTTCGACGACCAGGGAAGCCAGTTTGATGCTAAAGGAAACTTGAAGGACTGGTGGACAAAACAAGATGCCGCAAACTTTAAGAAGAAGGCGGACGTATTAGTCCAACAATTCGACGGTTACGTGGCCCTGGATTCACTTTACGTTAATGGCAAGTTGACAGAAGGAGAGAACATTGCTGATCTCGGAGGCGTGTCGATCTCATTCGATGCATTTGAAAAGACCTTGAAGGGCAAGCCTCGCCCTGGGAAGATCGACGGCTTCACACCAGAACAGAGGTTCTTCTTGGCGTGGGCTCAGATGTGGCGTGAAAACGAGACTCCACAGGCACTCAGGCAGCGGCTTATCGTCGATCCGCACTCACCAAACATGTTCCGGTGCAACGGACCGTTGTCAGATTTCCCGGCGTTCTATAAGGCGTTCGACGTCAAGCCTGGCGATCCGATGTACAGAGCTGAAGACGTGAGAGCAAAGATCTGGTAGTAGACTGGAGGTATTGCGGAGGCTGGTAGATCCGGCCTCCGTGAGATCTTCAGGCGAGAAGTACCCCGACTCTGTTCAACTATGATCGGTGTGCCGATTGCCAATGTATGGATGGAAACATCACGAAGCCGGGACAGCGGACATTTCGCATGGCATGAAATCCCTCCCCGTTGCTTGAGGTCAATATCGATCTTACCCGACCACTTCCCCCACGACGAACGCCTTTTCCTTCATCTTCTTCAGTGTCGACAGGAGGCCATCGACTTCTGCCGAGGGAACAACAATAACAAGTCCAACTCCCATGTTCAGAGCCTTACGTGCATCCTGGTCTGGTACATGCCCGAGCTTCTGGATCACTTGAAAGATCGGCGGGACATCCCAATTGTTCCAGAAAACCCTGAACTTTCTCGGCTTTCGGATCACCCTCACCGTATTCCCTTCTATTCCGCCGCCGGTGATGTGTGACATGCCATGCACCGTGTACCGTTCTGTGACCTTCTGCATCAGCTTCAGGTAAGAGCGATGCGTCCTTAGCAGCGCCTCTCCAACTGTGCATCCAAGCTCTTCGGCATATGAGTCCAGTTCATACTTCGAGAGGAGGACTTTTCTTGCAAGCGAATAACCGTTCGTATGGAGACCAGTCGAAGCGATGCCAACCAGGACATCTCCCTTTTTCACTTTTTTTCCGTCTATGACTTTTGCCTTGTCCACAACCCCGACAATCGTGCCGGCCAGGTCATAGTCGTTCAGTGAATAGACCCCCGGCATCTCAGCTGTCTCTCCTCCGATGAGAGCAAGACCATTCTGCCGGCAGGCTACGGAAAGGCCTTTGACAACCTCGCCGGCAACTTCGGCATCCAGCTTTCCGCAGGCGTAGTAATCCAGGAAAAAAAGAGGAACCGCCCCGCCGACCCCTATGTCGTTGACACAGTGATTGACGAGATCCTGTCCGATTGTATCGTGCTTTCCCATCTCGATTGCGATCTTCACCTTCGTACCTACTCCGTCAACGCTCGAGACAAGGACAGGGTTTTTGTAACCGCCGAATTTTCCGTTGTAAAAGCCCCCGAAGAAGCCGATTTCCGAGAGAACGTTCTTGTTGAAAGTGCTCTTCGCGAGCGGTTTTATCCTTCTTACCAGCTTCTCCGCTTCGTCGATATTCACACCGCTCTGTTTGTACGTAGTCATTTGCCGAATTTTCGTTTTTTATTTCAGTGACAGCAAACCGTCGGCCGCCACGAATTTCATCGCGCCGACGATATTTCTGGTCGCGACATCGTCGCGAACGACGACCCTTCCAATTCCGGTCGGAAGCACGAAGCGTACTTTCCCTGCTCTCATCTTCTTATCATAGCTGAGGCGATTTATAACCTGTTCGACATCCACGCTCGCCAACGATTGCCTGGCGATTTGTCGAACCATCTTCAGTATGCGCTCGAAGCTGGAGGGACGCAGTATCTTCATGTGCATCGCAATATGCGATTCGGCAACCAGTCCTACCAGGACAGCCTCGCCGTGTTTGAACGTCCCATAACCGGTCGCAGATTCTATCGCATGGCCTATGGTGTGGCCGAGATTCAAATGGGCTCTTACGCCGGCCTCCTTCAAGTCTCGCTCAACGTATCTCTTTTTGGTATCAACAGAAATCCTGATTGTCTTTTCCAGCGTCTTCTTTTCCTTGTTCAGAAGTCTGGCCACGTTCTTTTCCACGAATTCAAAGAATGGATCTCCTCTGAGGACGGCGTACTTCACTATTTCGCCGAGCCCGCAGATGAGCTCCACCTTCGGCAGAGTCTCGAGGAACGCGGTATTCATGATAATGGAGCTCGGCTGATGGAATGCCCCTATCATGTTCTTTCCGAGATCGTGGTTGACGCCTACTTTACCGCCGACCGAGCTGTCGACCATAGCCAGCAGTGTAGTAGGTACATGCACATACTCTATGCCCCGCTGGAATATCGATGCAACGAATCCGGAGAGATCGCCCGTAATACCGCCTCCGATTGCAAACAGCATCGAGTCACGCCTGATATTGTTCTTCAGAAAGAAGGTCAGGATCTCCTCGGCATTCTCGAGATCCTTGTTCGCCTCCGAGGCTTCGAAAGTGGCGACGACAGTGCCGTCGATACCGGACACTTCCTTCATCAACCCCTTGTAGAGTTCGGCGACCCGCGTGTCAATTACTACGGCGGGCCTGCTTGCGGAACGGAGGAGCGACAGCAGAATCGAGTCCGAGTCGTCTATATGGATCGGCACCCTCGATGAGTTTACACGGTAACTTAAAGTATTCATACGCCTCTTTCCCGCAGTTTGGACACTATTTCTTCCACGCTTTTGGAAATTGTCGACCCGGACGTGTCAACAACAATGCTTGCTTCAAGATAATGCCTTTCGCGTTCTTTGAGAAGTGATTCAACTCTCACTATCAGCTCTTCATCTCCGAGCGGTTGTCCATCCGGCGAGAGAAGCATTGGTCTCGTCCCCTTGGTCCGCACACGCCTGATGATGCTCCTTGCATCGGACTTAAGATAAACAAGCAGTCCCCTCTCGTTAACAAGTGCTCGATTCTTCTGACTTGTGAGAGCACCTCCTCCGAGGGCAACGACCATATTCCGATTTCGGTCCGCTATGTCTCTCAGGACGCGTTCTTCCAGTCCGCGGAAGTATTTTTCGCCGTGCGTCTCGAATATTTCGCGAATCGTCATTCTCTCGGCTAGCTCTATTTCGCTGTCTGCATCTACAAAATCGTAATGAATTCGAGTGGCAAGCAGGGGACCGATTGTGCTTTTGCCGCTTCCCATAAATCCCGCAAGAAAAATCAAAGATTTCAATTCAATCACTCTCTCACCGAGCCTGAATATAACTGTCTGAGTTTGACTTGCAAAACCGTTTTTGGCGTTGCCTGCTCGACTTCAAATTCAAAATTGCCCATTCTCATTTTACTTCCGACCCTCGGTACCGATCCACGATGCCTGACGAGAAGTGACGAGACGGTGTCACCCGGCTCAAAAGCAAAATCGAAGCCACCGACGTCCGATGACAGCTCTTCCAGCCGCGCCGTCCCCTTGGCCGCAAATGCCCCGTCCGCCAGTTTCGTAACAAGCGTTCCTTCCCGCGGCATTTCGGCGCTCGAGCCGAAAATCTCGCGAACCACGTCCGAGAGCGTCACAATCCCGGCCAGGCCGCCGAACTCGTCGACGACAACTGCAATGTGGATTCGATTGGCCCTGAAGGTCTCGAGCAACCCTTCAAGGGACTGCGTCTCGGGGACGTACACAGGTCTTCGCATCAGCTGCATAACACTGAACTTTCTTCTTGCCGTCTTCTTGCGAAGAACAGGTAGAACGTCCCTCGCGTACAACATCCCTACTATATTGTCGGGTGCGTCGGAATACACAGGCAGCCGCGAATGGCCGCTTCTGTTGAATGTTTCCACCACAGCGTCGAAACTGTCGTCGTCAGGTACACTGACTATCTCAGTCCGCATGGTCATGGTATCCCTTACGTTCTTCTCGCCCAGAAAGGATATTTTGCCGAGGAGCTCCGCTTCGTTTTTATCGATCACTCCGACGTTTCCGGCAACGTTGGAGAGAGTTTTCAATCCGCTGCTGTCGATCGTCAAGGCCGGTTTCCTTCTCCTTGCAGTTACCCTGGAGAGAAAGGAATTCAACGGATAAACTACGGGACTTTCCACAACGAGGAGCACGGACAACAACGGCAGGCAGATTGCCGCCACCAACCTGGGGTTTCGCGCCGCCACAATTTTCGGAACCGCATCGGCAAACAATATCAACAGTGCCGACACGACAACGACTTCCAGCGCAATAGCAGCAGTTTTGTCGAATGAAAACCTTGCCGCAAGATCGAGCGACAACGACGCTCCTATGAGAGTAAACAGAAAAACGGCAATCGAATTGGAGACCAGTATGGTCGACAGCAGGAGTTGCGGTGCTCCGTAGATTCGCGCCGACAATTTCCCCCGAATCTTTTCTCCGGAACTCGTTATTGAATATAGAGCGACCTCTGCAGCCGACAAGACAAATGCCAGGATGAGCAATACAATTATGATTATGATTTTGGTGGCCACTCTACTGAATAAATTGTGAAAAAAAGAGGAGATTTACACGAACTTTGTCTCAAAGTTCAAGCCCTCAAACACATCGCCAAATCGGCAACTCTCGCTAAACCGGACACACCGGGGCCCGCTCGCCGTGCCATGCGAATAACGAATGCGCCTCGTGCAGCTGCGCAAGCAGGAACTCATTCACAGGGGAAGATTTTTGCGACAGCTTCCCTTATCCGACTCGCGCTGCAAGATCAGCACTGTTGTCGGAGTGCAAGTAATCAAGCGGAAGACATCTTGAGACTGCGAGCTACGGTGCAAGCCTGCGAACATTCCAGCTTCCCTCACCCGTACGTACGTATAGAATCCGGTCGTGCAGTCTGTTGGGTCTCCCCTGCCAGAATTCGTACCGTTCGGCTTTTATCCTGAAGCCTCCCCAGTTGTCGGGCCGAGGGACATCGGCACCCGAGAACTTCTTCTCGAACTCCCTGAAACGATTATCGAGATCCCCGCGGCTTTGAATCTCAAAGCTCTGTTCCGATGCCCACGCCGCGATCCTGCTCTCTCTTGGCCTGCTGTTAAAATACGCATCCGACTCTGCTTCGCTTGTCCGCTCGACAGTGCCTTCGATACGAATCTGCCTGTCCAGCTCATGCCAGAAGAATGTGACGGCCGCGGCAGGTTTGGAAATCAGCTCCGTCCCCTTTCGGCTGTTGTAGTTCGTAAAGAACACGAAACCATTTTGATCGAAGCCGCGCAGCAGGACCATTCGAACTGCCGGTTTACGATCTGCAGTTACGGTGGCGAGTGCCATGGCATGCGGATCGGGAACCTCCGCTTTTAGAGCGTCCTCAATCCATTTTTCAAACTGAAGTAATGGATCCCGGTCCACCGTCGTTTCATCAAGTGGTTTTCCGTAATACTCTCTTCTTAGTTCTTGTATGTGCAGCTGGATCATCGTATTTGTCAGCAGAAAAATTATTTCATTTAGGCTCAGGAAACAGAAGCGGTTGATTGTTTCTGAATAATGGAAGCTAATGCAAGGGCAATGAATGCCGCAAGTCAGGCCGGATTAAGCCAGCCTGTTCAACCCGGCGAATCCGACGCCTGTCAGTTCCTGCGAATGAGAGAGCCGTATCTTGCGGCTTGTCTGCGGCCGTTTCGAAGGCTCTCTCACTACGCACGATCAATATTAGGAAATCAGTTTCACTCAGGTTCTCCTACCGCCGCGGCAGTCGATTTCCACTCTCTCATCCTATGGCCTTTCAACGCGTAGAGCAATATGGCGAAGTAGCACGGGAGAAGCAGCCAGTACGAACCCTGCGGAGAATACGAATCCGCGAGCACGCCGTACAACGGTGGAATAGTCGCTCCGCCGGCGATGGCCATTATGAGAATCGCCGATCCGATCTTGGTGAATTTCCCGAGACCTTCCAGTGCGAGAGGCCAGATTGTCGGCCACACCATGGCATTGGCAAAGCCGAGGAGTGCGATGAACAGAACCGAGTCCGGAATCGGGGACACCCCGAGCCAGCCGAACATTATGACTGAGAGGCCGGTACTTGCGGTCGACGAGAAAATGACCAGGAAGCTGAAAAGAAGTCCGAGTAACGCCGATATCATCAGCGCGGTTTCCTGCTTTATCACCTTCGGAATCGTCACGATGCCCACCACGTAGCCGATCACCATGAAAGCCATCGTATAAGCCGTGAGCTTCCCAAAGAAGGATATTCCGAGGCTTCGGCCGTAGAGTCCGATCGTATCGGCCGCCATAACCTCGACGCCGACGTAGAAGAAAAGGGCGATGGCACCGAGTATCAATTGCGGGAACTGGAAAATGCTTGTCTTGGGGGTGCCGGTGCTGCCGGCGCCCTCTTCCTCCGCATCGGTATCCAGCTCAGGCAGCGGGGAGAATTTTATCATGGCGGCAAGCAAAACCAGTATTACAGCCATTACTATGTAAGGTATGATGAGTCTGTTTGCCAGTTCGTTGAAGGCAATTGCCCTGTCCGCCGGCGTCATCAATTTCAGATTCGCGTCGCTGTATTTCTGAATACCGTGGAGCATGAGCGCAGTGAATATAAGAGGGCTGAGTATCCCCGCGCCCTTGTTTGCGATTCCCATGAATCCGATTCTTGCCGCTGCACTCTTTCGCGGCCCTATCACAACGACGTAAGGATTCGACGCAGTCTGGAGAATCGTCAGCCCGGCACCCATCACGAAAAGTCCCAGAAGGAAGATGGCGTATACCCTGGTGTGCGCCGCAGGAATGAATATCAGCGCCCCTATTGCCATCCCAATCAATCCGAGAACCATTCCGTTTTTGTAGCCCGTCTTCAGCAGGACTGCAGACATCGGCAGAGCCATCAATGTATACGAGATGTAAAACGCCATCGACACAAGATACGCCTCTGCCTGATTCAGCTCGCATGCTATCTTCAGGAATGGAATCAACGACCCGTTTAGCCAGGTGACAAATCCGAAAATGAAGAACAGGAGCCCGATTATGCTGACAGATACCAGGTAGTTACTCGAAGAAGATCCGACAGTGTCCGATTGCACTATAGTTCCTTTCCGCTAGTTTTACTTGAGCATTGAACGCGTTTATGCCAAAGATGCACCCTTCATTCGAACGCCCGCAAGAGGTTAGATCCGATTGACCGGTGGAAAGAATAACACTACATGAGTTTAGCATACCTCACTGCCCTCTGCCGGCGTCCCGCATCGTTCCGGTCGTTGTCACTGCACGTTTCGACATCAAACGTACAAATCCTCCGACAAACCGACGTGACATTAATATTTCACTTTTGGGAAGAAAAAACAAGAAATGCCGGATACGCGTGGAGGCTTAAATTGTCGACACAGAACTAACGAGAAAGAGGAGGAATCGCGAGACTGGAAATTGAGAAATGTGGACTTTCTGAGTTCCCGGCACATCCTCCGCACCCTGGCGATTAAAATGGGTTCGCGCCTGCCCCTGAGACTGAAACCGGGCCGGCACCAGAACACTCCATGGGCAGCCGTCCGCCGAACCGGTCGCGCGCATACGGAGGACAAAGTCGGATGAGACCTTGCTAGAAATTACGATTGACGTCCTCACCCGATTTCGATTTGGTGAAATCGTCCAAACGGTAATTCACTTCCGACGCTTTCTCCCGGATTTTCAAGGCTTCTGCTACGGTTGATTCTGCAATTC
>JBJKPN010000048.1:0-8399 GCA_046706365.1 Candidatus Kryptoniota bacterium
TATTGTCCCGACTCGGCAACCACCCGTATATGCGGGTCAAAGTTGACAAGGATGTTGGTGACGAGCCCCTGGAATCCGTTGAAGACTGAGATGACGATCACGAGTGCGGCCGTCCCCACAATGACACCCACAAGGGAAATCCAGGAGATAATTGAGACTGATGCAGCCTTCCTTTTTGACTTCAGATAACGAAGCGCTATGAAACTTGAGTATGACATCAGAAGAACCTGACCGATTCGAGTGGATCCAAAGATGCTGCAGCGCGGGCCGGAAGATATGAGGCGACGAGTGACAAAATGAATGCGATTCCGCCGATAAGTATGAAGTCCGTCGCATGAATAGAAACGGGGACCGTATTCATAAAATAAACGTCTCCAGGAATCCTGATCAGATTGTATGTCTTCTGCACCTCGAGCAGGACGAAGGAAAGGCAGCCGCCGGCTATGGTCCCGACAGCCCCTATAAACGCTCCCTGTGCAAGGAAGATCCTCGTTATTGCCCCGCGCGTAGCCCCGAGTGTCTTCAGCACGCCCACCTCGTTCATCTTTTCAAGCACGATCATCAGGAGCGTACCGACGATGTTGAACGTCGCGACGATTATGATCAGGGCAATGATAATGGGGATTGGCTTCTTCTGGAGTTGAATCCAGGCAAAGAGGTTCCGATACATCTGGTACATCGTGCGTGGATAGTATGGATATCCGAGCACATACTGCAGCGTGTCGGACGTGGCGGAAATGGTTTTCATGTTGTCGACCATCACGTCGAAGCCGGAAACGCTGCCGGCCGGCATATCGAAGAGATACGAAGCCGATTGAAGATTTGTATATCCGTACAGGTCGTCGTACTCCGACATCCCGGTCTCATATATCCCGGTCACAACGAACGACAGGACGCGAGGCGGATTGAGCGGCGATGGCAGGCCTTCAATCCCGAAGACGAAAACCGTGTCGCCCACTTGCACTTCCAGTCTCTGTGCGAGCTTCCACCCGATGAGCAGCGGAGACATCTGTCCGGCATTGGACAGGTCGTAGCGGCCGTACTTGATTTCTCTCCGGAGGCTGCTGTTGTCATAACCGGGAATGATACCTTTGAGTAAAATACCGTCGGTCTCCGGGGCGTCGACATAGTGAGACCTGTGCACCCTGATCATTGCTTCGTGTGAAACGAAAGGCGATGCCGATTTCACATTCTTGACAGAGTCTATGGTATGTACCGTTGCCTTGTAATCCTGGAGAGGGACTTCTTCGAACCCTCGTATTTCGATGTTCGCGGTGAAGTTGGAGACATTTTCGGAAATCTGTTTCTGAAAGCCGTTGAGAATCGAGACCGTTATCAGCAGCGCCATCGTCCCGATTGCCAGGCCGGTTGTCGCGAAGAATGTAAGGAACGACACGAAGCGATTGTGTGAGCGCGATTGAAGAAGCCGCTTCGCGACGAAATAGGAGTACGCCATTTCTTACTTGGCGCTTTCACCGCCGGCGAGACCGAACTCTATGAGATAACCTCGAATAAACCGGTCCAGGTCTCCGTCCATGACACCCTGAACGTCGCTTGTTTCGACTCCTGTACGGTGGTCCTTGACCATGTTATATGGATGGAAAACATATGACCTTATCTGACTTCCCCACTCGATTTTCTTTTTCGCTCCCTCGATTTCACTTTTCCTCGCCTCCTCTTCTTCTTTTCGAAGCTGGTACAACCGCGAGCGAAGCATCTTCATTGCCCTTTCCCTGTTCTGGAATTGGGAACGCTCCTGCTGGCAGGCGACGATTATGTTCGTGGGAATGTGAATGAGCCGAACGGCGGTCTCGACCTTATTGACGTTTTGGCCGCCGTGACCGCCCGAGCGGAATGTCTCAAGCCTTATGTCTTTCGGGTCGATTTCAATTTCCACATCGGCCTCCACTTCGGGGTAGACGAAAACCGAGGCGAAGCTCGTATGCCTCCGGGCATTGGAGTCGAAGGGAGAAATCCGGACCAGCCGGTGTACGCCGTTCTCAGCCTTGAGGTAACCGAAGGCATACTTGCCGATAACTTCGATGGTTGCGCTCTTTATTCCGGCGCCTTCTCCTTCGAGTATGTCGGCAATATCCATTTTGAACCCGCTGCGTTCGCCCCAGCGGATGTACATTCGCATCAGCATTTGCGACCAGTCCTGGGCTTCGGTGCCGCCGGCTCCGGAATGAATCGTGAGAATTGCATTCTTGTCGTCGTCTTCATTCCCGAGCATCTTCTTGAATTCGAGGTCGGAAACGAGCTTCTCCGCCCTGTTCAGCTCGGTGTCTATGTCGTCTGTGTGGGATTCATCCTCGGACTCGTCGGCGAGCTCGATGAACGCGCCGGCATCTTCCGTATTCTTCGCAGCGTCTTCCCACTCATCCACCCAGATCTTCAGATCGTTCAGCTCCCCCATGACCTGCTGGGCGGCCCGGTTGTCGTCCCAGAAATTCGGTTCGAGCGTCTTCTCGTGAAGCCTGTCTATTTCTTCCTTCTTGCCGTCGACGTCAAAGAAACCTCCGAAGGTTGTCAATTCTGGTTTTCAAATCGGAGGCTTTCTGTTTCTGTGGTTCAAACATCATCGTACCTTTTTAGGTATAATTTAATCCGTGGACCTAAGCCAGACAATAACCGATTATCTGACTTCAGTCACGTCTGCAATCTCAGACTTCATCGGCTGTCATCAGAAAATGGCTGTGAAGAATTCTCTGGACAGATGAAGAAATGCATCCACGTGACCCGGACATGCCAAATTGGATTGCCGGCCAGGGCGATGCTTTACAGGCGTTGAAAGCAAATCGTTACAGTTGAGACTTGTTCGGCTGAATTTCATGTCGGGCAAGAATATCATGGAGGGCATTTATAAATTCGGACACATTGTTCACAACCGTAATGGTGGGCCACGGTTTCAGGAAGATGTTGTCTCCTACCTCTGTGACTCCGCTCCTGCTTCCTCCGCGAAGAGAATGAAAGACAATCGCCGGTTTTCCGCAGAGAGCGGCGAAAGTCTTCGCCCAAGAGTCTGCCCCGATGAGCAGCCGGCCCGAAGCAATAATTCTCATCTGCTCCCCGAAGGAGTAGCTGCGCCTGTCGTCGACTCTGAGACCGTCGAGATGGTAATACTCGGCTTCAGCAGGTGTGCCGATAATTGTCGGCGTGATGCCGTCCGCGTTGAGCGTTCCTACAATCTTCGAAACTTCGTCTGAAGTAATCATCTTCCGAACGGAATGATCCAATGGAGAAATCCCTCCCACGGGATGGATGACTATAGAAGAAGATTGCTCGGTTTCGTCACAGAGTCTTCTGGCCCAACCGGGATTCGTGTTTACTCCGTATTGAACGGTCAGATCTTTGACATGGCCCCATTCGTCGAAATAATACGGATCGCGAGGCGTAGTGCCCATTCCGAGAAAACCGGGCATGCCGACGAAGAGTTTCCTGAGGAGAATATGACTGACGAATTCTTCAGGATAAGGAATAAAGTAGATACCCTTCAGTCTTGGAAATGCATCGAACAAACTCTTTGATGAGTCGGGTGACGGTGAAACGCTCACGATCATCTGGTCGGACGATTCGTCGTAGAAAGTGGAAAGCAGGAGGAGTGCGTCTCCGGCTCCTCCAAAGTGGACGTAGAATTTCCCGAGACCGGCAAACCGATCCATTATATTTCTGACCAAATTGACCCGGTCGGCCTCGGACTGTGCCCGCAACAGATTCGAGACTTCATGCAGGATGCTTCCGTTGAGGTAGTGATACTTTGCATCCGACAGTTTGACCGGCGCATTGAGCGAACCCGCGTCTTTTGCAATCGGTTGCGTCGTCTCAACTGAAGTCTGCACGACGGGGTGCTCGGAAGAAACTCCGGCCTTTGACTCGAGATTCATCGGCGGTCCCGTCAAATGCCTGATTCTCTTGTCAGCTATCTCGCCAGTCCTCATCCATGTCCACGCAGCTCGTATAGGTTCGGCGTTCTGTTTCCCCATTGAATTTAACAAACTCTTATTTCTTGACGCCCAGAGCATCTTCGATTTAAGATCTTCTATGTCTACTTTGAATATCGTCGGGTAGTCGAGGGTCTCCATTCCGAAGACCTCCTTCTTTCCAAGGACCTGAACCGAAGCGTCTACCAGTATGCTATTCCGCTCGTTGCAAAAGTCGAGCGCCGCCCCCCCGTTGGTTATTATCGGAGTCGTTCCGCAAGCCAATGCCTCGAGTATCGGAACACCGAACCCTTCGCCCCGGTATGGGTTCATCAGTACGTCGCAGGCCACGTACAGCCCGGCAAGATCATTCTCACTCAGTTCACGGTCTATATATTCGACGGCCGGTGCTCCGGGGATTCTTGTCATATCCTTGATCCTGTCGCGGAATGACATCCCTTTGTAAAATGTGTCTGCTCCGAAGTCTTTTATGACGAGGCACACATCGTCGGAGGAGCTGAACGCACTCGTGTAGGCGTCAAGTAGTATGTCAATCCCTTTCCTTGGTATCGCCCCGCCGACAAAGAGGAACTTGAAGCCCTTATTGGAATTTAGTTCAAACGCCGGGACGTCCGGCTTGAACACATTCGGATCAATTCCAGGGGGAACAATCACCACCTTTTCCGCCGGGACTCCGCTCGCTACATAAACATCCCTGACATAATTGCTAGGAACCCAGATCTCATCTACTCGGTCTGAGAATCCCTCCACCCATTTCCTGGGTGTGCTGCCGAATTCCCACGGTTGGATGACTACCAATTTGCCGGAAGCGGGTCGTGAAAAGTCCGGTGGCCAGTTGTTCCTGATGGTTACATCGACGGGGTTTTTCCCTGAAGTAAATTGATGAAGCTCTTGGATTTCGGGCGGGTAGCTATTAACATCGTTTCCTTTTTCCCGTGTGATTGTAACACTGTGACCGAGGGAAAGAAGTTTCGTCGCGAGCTGCCGATTGAGCAGCGAGGCGGAGTTGAGCGCGACGATCGGGCCGTCAATCAGAATTGAGCTCATTTCCCGACCTCCCGGAAAAATTCATTCACCGAAAATGTCGGCATGATTTGCTGCCGGAAAGCGAGACCCGGATTTGGAGCGACCGTTAACGTGCGAGCGGCGCATTACCCACCAACTGGGCGCTCTGCTGCGCACGGGAGAAAAAGAAATTTGCTTCTTCGGTCTTTCCGAGCAGAGTGCATATATATCCGATTCTCTGCATTGATTCGGGGTCGTTCGGCTTCACCGCGAGGATGTCCCTGTACGCTTTCATGGCATCTTCAACCTGGCCCGTGTCGAGGTACAGATCGGCCAGATTCCTCATCGCTTCTATGTTCAGTGGATAAGCGCTTATGGAATCACGGAAGAATTGAATTGCCTTGCCTTTATCACCCTTTTGAAAATACAGCGTGCCCAGATCGTTCAAGGCGCCGGTGTGCTTCGAATCGGTCTTGAGCAGCTCTTCGAATTTGGATATGGATTCGTTGATCTTTCCGCTGATGGCAAGGGCGCGCGCCTCCTCGTACATCGTATCAGGGTCTCGCCCCTTGTTCCCAGATGCTTCGGGCGGGATCTCATCACTTCTGTTCCGTGTTCGGACTTCGGCCGCATCGTTTCCTGAGCTCTCTCCCGACACTTTCGATTCTGCGCCACTTTGATTCCCCTGATTGAGAGGTATATAAAGGGGCGAGGTTTTCGTAATTTGTTTTCCTTCCCGCCACCATTCCAGGGGTGCAACTCCCCACTTGTTCTTGAATACTAATTCGTTGGCTTTCACGAATTCGACATACTTGTCCCATCCGTCCTTCGCAAAACTCTTGCTCCCGAAATGGTGGATGAACACGTCGCCTGCTATTGCGGATTTATACCCGGCGAGTTTCGCGCGCAAGCAGTAGTCGTCGTCTTCGCAATTGCCCATCCCGAAAGTAGCGTCAAGGCCCCCGATCTTCTCGATCAGCTCTCTCTTTATCAGCATGCAAAGCCCGGCAACTCTCGGTGATTCGTACCATCTCTTTCGGTTCTTCCTTCTGTACTTTGCGGCGAACTCGGGCAGCCGGCTAACCTTCACGTAGCCCGGATTGTTCTCGAGCTGCGGCCCGCTCACCCTGTTGCTCATGGAGCCGACGATCCCGATCGCAGGTGAACTTTCAGCGCATTCGATCAGTCCCTCGAGCCAATCTTCGGTGACAATGACATCGTTGTTCAGGAGAACGATATATGTCCCCATGGCTATCTCGATTCCCTGGTTGCATCCCCTCGGGAATCCGAGGTTTCTATCGTTGAAAACGGTTCGGATGTCTTTTTGTGATTTCAGGTATTCAACTGTACCGTCGGTGGAAGCGTTATCTATGACTATTATCTCATAAGGCGTTTTAGTACATCTGCGTATACTGTCTATTGTGATCTTTGTGTACTCAAGCTGATTGAAAGTGAGAATGATAATGGAAGCTAGAGGTTGCTTTTCCGTATCCTGCGGGGTTGCCTTCTGAGATGGAGTCGCCCCGTTCTCCAGCGAATCTTTGGCGAAAGGTAAATTTGCTTCCCTCGCTGGGTCCTCTTCAGGTGCGGATGGCACGTTGAGTTTATCGAGGTTAATGCCTTTCTCTGCAAGGACGGCTTTGAAATTAGGCCTCCGCAATACCGCGAGGATTTCCTCGGCGAGGTCAGCTCTCCCGGCTTTCAACGCCAGATCAAGGGCGGAATACATTACAATGACGCCATTCTCGTATTGTTTCATGTCAAAAAGCGACTTTGAGGCGTTCACAAGCTCCACCACTTCATCCCGCTTGACAAGAGAGGCCGCATGATTCCTGAACGCGTTCAACCCGAGAGAGAAAAAGACGAAGGGTTTCAATTGTGACGGAACAAGATTAAGATACGGCCTGAGAGAGCGCATCATGTTGGCGTAGCGGTTGGTTGTGTTGACCATTCCATCAAGCGATGCCCGATACCAGAACAACGCTTCGGGGATAACTTCCAGTCTTGCTCCTTTCATGACAGCACTGGCAAAAAACTCCCAATCCTCGTGCGTTATCCCGTAGTCCTCTGTGAAGCCGCCGACTTCTTCGAATGTCTTCCTGCGTATGAAAGCATTGGCGTCGCCGAAGCAGTTTTTGAATGCGCCGACAGAGAGCGCCCCTCCAATATGCAGCCAACGTCTCCGCACCTCGCCGTCTCCGGGAATCTTTTCTCCCGAAAATACGTCATTAACACATGTCAATATGTCTGCGTTTGTCCTCGCAGCTACTTTCATGAAAGTAGAAATCTCTTCGGGCTTTGCAACGTTGTCGTCGTCCATGAACATGATGTACTCGCCGCTGGCATGCCTTGCCGCCTCGTTCCGGGCAGCGCCCAGGTACTTGTTTTTTTGTCTCACAAGCTTCCAGCCGCGACTTTTGAACTGAGGTTCCAACCCTTCCAGGTATTTAATTGCCTCGGGATCGTCGCTGCCGTCATCAACCAGAACCACTTCGATATCAGGGTAGTCTTGTGTCTCAATGGAAGCGAGGGCCCCGGCGACATACTGCGGTCTGTTGTGGTGCACGATACATACGCTGACGAGCGGCAGATTCCCGCCGACCGGGGCGGATTCTTTTGACTCAGCAGCGATTCCACCAACATCCCTTTTCAGGTCGGACGACCACTGGAGCCAGGCTTTTTCGATCATCTTCGTATCGGGAACAGGTTCCACATCTGCGCGTTCGGCTTCCAGGATTTGTCTGATTTTGAGGCTTAAGCCTTCTGCCTTTGGAAGTGCAAGTGCGCGATTCCGAACAGATTCCGGAAACAGGTCAGTCAAACCTTCGACTGAAGTAGTTACGAACGGCACGCCCATTATCCAGGAATTGAGCGCCAGCTCCTGCAGATTTTCGTCCGGTGACAACAATACGAGAACTCCGGAATTCTTCTGCATAAATGCCCGCGCATTTGAAAGTGACCGGACAGTATTCAGGTTGATCGACGCTCTCATCTTCTCAGACAGCATTTGCAGCTGAATGTTTATGTCCTGGGGGCTGTCCGGAGGCATCAAGCTCATGATCGCCACCTCAATCTTATCGCGCCAGCTCGCGCGAAGTATTTCGATCGAATCACTGAAAAGCTTCAGACTCTCAGTCGTCAGCCTCGTCGAAAGCAATGTGACCCGCCTTGCACCGGAGCTCGCGGGCTTATGAGAATCGGCAATATGGTTCGCGGCGACAGGATAAGGATTCACAAATTCATCCGCTTTCCGCTCCCAGCCTTCCGCTGTCATCCACTTCAACGTTGTGTCGAACTGTGTTGCGATCCTGTCGGCGAGCCGAACGGATTCTTGTTCCATGAAATCCACTTCAAGATCGCGCAGGTGGGTATAGAATCTTGAAGTCAGTTTTGTGACGCGGCGAGCTGGACCATGGACATGAACCGTCATTTTCGTCGACTGAAATGCCATTC
>JBJKPN010000049.1:0-8271 GCA_046706365.1 Candidatus Kryptoniota bacterium
CTGAATTGGAGTCGTCAAGTGCGTCGTGCATTTATGGAAAACGCGTTTATCCTCATTCTTCTCTTCACAGTCAGCAGCCCTGTTTACGGGCAGCCGCAGGCTCGGGATAATAATACCGGTTCGATAACGGGAGAAGTCGTCGACAAAGCCACGCACTCGCCGATAGAGTTTGCAAATGTCATTCTTACGGACGAACAAACCGGCAAGCAGTTAACGGGAGCCATGTCGAACAGCGGCGGGAAATTTACTCTCACCGAAATCAAGCCGGGAAAGTACGACCTGCACGTCCAGTTCATAGGATATGTCACGAAGACAATTAATGGAATTTCGCTCACGCAATCTCATCTCACCCTCGATCTCGGAAGGATCTATCTTACTTCCTCAGCGATAAATCTGCCCACAGTCGTCTCGGAAGGGAACAGGTCGCCGATAACGTATCAGGCCGGCAAGCAGGTGATAGATGTCAACCAGATAAAGACAGCGTTGGCGGGGACCGCGGCAGACGTTCTTCAGAACGTGCCGTCGATCAGCGTGGACATCAACGGTAATGTAAGCCTGAGAGGGAGCACTAACTTTCAGGTTTTGATCGACGGCCGGCCCTCGGTTATGACCGCTCAGGACGCTTTACAGCAGATCCCCGCCAGCTCGATCAAAAATATCGAGATCATCACCAACCCATCTGCGAAATACGACGCGAGCGGCACGGCCGGGATAATAAACCTGATTCTCAAGAAGAATTCCGACCTCGGACTCAGCGGTATGGTTAACCTGATGGGAGGCTTCGACGACAAGTACGGCGGTAATGTCATCGCCCAATACAAAACAAAATCCATGAGCTACACAGTGGGTGCGGATTTCAACCGCCGCACTTTTCCCGGTACTAATTCCGAGCGGAAACAATTCGTCATCGGCAACGACATTTCCAATCTGAATTCCAATGGGAACGTCCTCTGGCAGCGCATATTGTCCGGAATAAGAGCCGGTATCGGCTTCAACTTCGACGGTGCCGACAACCTTTCTTTCGACGGAAGGTACGGCAGCAGGGCTTTTCACCATTACTCTGCCCTGAATACACAACAGTCGGCCGGGCTACAGTCGCAGCTGATCAACTATATCGACAATCACAATTACAACCACTACGGTAACTACTACTCGTTGAACGCGAACTACACTCATGATTTCGGTTCCGACGAAAATCAGCTCACCGGTTACCTCTCGTTCAGGCACAACAACTCGGACGAAACGGGAATCAGCACAGCCACCCAGCCGGACAGCACGTTAAACGGTACCCGGACAACCGAGCTCGGACCCCAGGATGAATTGAGAGGAAACATCGATTACACACTCCCGATAAGCAAATCGGAAAAATTCTCGGCCGGAACAGAGTTCTTCAGAAGAACTTACCAGGATATAAACCGACTTTACAGCTTCGACTCGACCAGCGGACAGTATGATTTCCAGGCACCGTTCAGTCATGTCAACAACTTCAATAGGTCGAGGTTCGCTGCATATTCTATATTCTCGGACAAGTTGGACAGCCTGCAGGTTCAGGCGGGCTTTCGCACGGAATACACTTATCAGCTGGTGGCACAGGCAGATACGAGCCGGCGGTATACTTTCAGCAGGTGGGACTACTTCCCTTCTGTCAGCGCATCGTACAGCTTCGGCGGTGGAACTCAGATTATGGCGAGCTATACAAGGAGAATTGAACGTCCGGACGGCGGGGATCTCGAGCCGTTCTATTCATGGTTTGATGCGAATACTGTCCACATCGGAAACCCTTCCCTGAAACCCGAGCTGATCGACAGTTACGAGATGGGCGTGCAGACGTTTTTCGGGAAGGCATCGTTTTCCAACGATCTCTATTATCGTTTCACCCAGGACAAGATAGAAGACATCAACTCCGTATACGCGGAGAACGTGACGCTCACGTCCGTCGCAAACGTGGGGAACGATTATTCGATCGGATACGAGTTCGATCTGATGGTCAATCCGATAGAACCGTGGGAGCTCAACCTGATGGGGAGTCTGTACGACTACAGGATAAGCGGTGCCGTCAGCAATCAGTCTTTCGCAAGGGAGAGCCTCGACTGGAGCATCAAGTGCAACAACACATTCACACTTAGTCAAACGACAGAGATCCAGTTGAATACGAGATATCACAGTCCATCGGTAACCGCCCAGGGAAAATGGGGCGGCTTCTTCACGACAGACCTCGCCGTGAAGCAGGACCTTATCCCGAAGACACTCTCACTGACTCTTCAGGCAAACGACGTTCTCAATACCGGGCGACGGGAGTTCGTCACCCAGGGAGCCGGCTTTTACGATTATAACTACTACAACCGCCGCGCTCCGATCGTCATGCTGAACATTCAATATATTTTCAACAATTACAAATCAAAGAATCAGCAGGATAACGGTTAGTTTCGCGGTTGTAATCGGCACCACAAATGTTGCTGGGTAAAGTCAGAACAAGTCTCCGGTACCTTCGCAAGGAAGGCCGTGTAGGTGCGATTTCATGAAACAGACAACGTTCTAAACCGCATCTACTTTTTTCATCTGCAATTCATCCTTCATCACGATATTGTTCCTCAAATGGACTAGTTAACGCGTAAACTTCGACGGCGAGCACAGGAACCGCGGATTTCCCTGATAATAATACCGACCGTCGCATGGAGTGAGATTCGATGACAAGCACGAGAGCATTGTAATGACGAACGACAACGAAGCACAATACGAAGCGACCAAAGTACCCCAGATTACACTCTTCTTCTGGACAATAAAGGTCCTGACCACTGCGATGGGAGAGAGCACATCGGACTATCTCGTCTTTCACATGAACCCGGTCATCGCGGTCGGACTCGGTGCAGCCGGATTCACCGCAGCGCTCATACTCCAGCTGCGCGCACGCCGGTATATCGCATGGGTTTATTGGTTTGCGGTTCTTACGGTGGCGGTATTCGGCACGATGGCCGCAGATGCGCTTCACGTCGTGCTGGGGATTCCATACCTCGTCTCCACAGCTTCGTTCGCCCTCGCTCTCACGGTGATCTTCATACTGTGGTATGCCAGCGAGAAGACCCTCTCGATTCACAGCATTTATACTTTTCGCCGCGAACTCTTCTACTGGGCGACGGTCTCCGCGACTTTCGCGCTCGGCACTGCCGCAGGAGATATGACCGCCTCGACTCTCGGGATCGGCTTCTTTCTCTCGGGCGTACTTTTCGCGTTTCTTATCGCCGCGGTCGGCGTTTCATACTACATCCTGAAAAAGATCCAGGCAACCGGTCGCTTCCTTCGGGCATCGGCCGATGTCTTCATCTTCTGGACGGCATATGTTTTAACGAGACCTCTCGGGGCTTCGTTCGCGGACTGGATGGGGAAACCGATCAGCTGGGGCGCGCTGGGATGGGGGGATGGAACCGTCAGCGTACTTCTCTTTGTGCCGATTCTATGCCTGGTTTGGTATCTGGCAAGAACCCGGAGAGACATCCCATCATCGAGCTCGGTTGTGGAACATGATGAGTGGCCCATTCCGGCAAAGTGACGGACCGCCCGCGAGTACTTCATGGCGGACGGAAGGTTCGAAGGAGATTACTCTATTCTCGTGAAATTGACCGCTTCGCGATAGACAGGCAGGGGGCGCCTGACTCCGGTTCTCCTGAGAATATCGTCTGCGTCTTCAATCATCTTTTCCACATCTACAAACTCAAAACACTTCAGCGTTTTGCAGGTCTTCGCCATCTTGTTGATGCAGGTTATGTTCCTGCATGGGCTCTCGGAGATGTAGGTGTGGGACGGGGCATCCTGATTCGCCGAAAAGGAATTCGCGTATCGGGAGTCGTAGCCATAGATCCTCGAAGGGGTAGCGCCGAATATCGAAAAGACTGAGGTTCGGTTTCTGAATTCATGATAACCCGATCGCGACCTCTTGCGTGCTGCCGAAATGTGAAGCGGCCCCGCATCGCCCGAGATGTAGATGCTTGCGTAATCGATCAGGGCGGCGTAAGCATCGATAGGGAGAGACGGAGGGACGATTGTTACTTTCTCCCTCTCCGATCGAGATAGAGAATCCAGGAGGATATGTTCTATGCCGGGATTTGTATGGCCGCCGCCGAGAAGTATCCTCGATTTCAACTTCGTCAGCTTCCTCAGAAGATCCGCCTGCACTGCAATCGGCACAGCCGTGAACCGTGTCGAAGCGTCGGGGTTGAGGAACACTATCTGCGCATCGTCGAGGATCTCGTTCTTTCTCATGAACTCCTCGGCGGAAGAGATCGCCTCGTCTGATAACGTCACGGTAACGCCCCGGAAGAGCTCATACCTCACAGGGCTCACGAATTCCGAAAGGATTCTCTGAACAAATTTGTGAGTCTGATAAACAACATGGTTCCTCTCGTTCCTGAGTCGCTCACCTTGTACCAGCATCGAAGCCAGGGTCGTAAAATCGAAAACGCGGGCTGCACCTGGAAAATGCTTTCTGAGTTGGAAGAAGGGTGAAAATGTAAAAATCAGGTCATATTTGCGCGAGCTCGATATTCGTTTTACCGATTCGAAGTCACCTTCGTTGGGAAACGGGGCACCATGGAACACCGGCATCAACCGGCTCACCTCGGGATTTCCCTCAACCAGGTTTCGGGCCGCTGCGCCGATTACGAGGTCTATCTCAGCGTCCGGTAAGAAATCACGAAGGGCCGCCACACACGCCTGTGAAAAAAGGGCATCGCCGATGTTTAGATCACCGAACACCAGCACCTTGTCCAATCTGTCGACTGAACTCATGCGCCGGGAGTCTTTTTTGAGTTTGCTCCGCACCATCATGTCGCTTCCGAGAATATTCGTCAGCGACGCATCGAGAAAACGAGCTCCCGCGTGGGGAAAATGATCGGTAAGAAGACTTGAAAGGTGGAACAGACTGCCGTAAAGGTCCTTATTCTCCATCTCGCTCCAGCCATATTGGCCGTTAGTTGAACAAATTTTTAGCCTGCCAAACGAGCACGTTCCCTGCTGCAGAACCTTGCGAAACGGAAGCTGACTCCACGCCTATAATTTATATGCAATATAAACAAGTTAACGTCGTAAAATGAAACAAATGTGAAATGCATTTCAATTTTGTAACAATCATTGCCCGGAATATTGCCTAATTTGGGATTTCAAGCCGTTATGCCATAGTTTCCAACGGTGAAAAGGTAACCCGCTCCGGAACTGCTTTCGACGACGTTCTGTCGATTTCGACCGTCTCTGGTATTTTTAACAATGCCTGATGCCTCATTAGTATTGGCAACAACCATGTTTGTAAATTTGTTTCCAAAGCTGGTGCGAACCGGGCGGCCGAGTTTCTTTGTCGCGGAGACACATTACCTGTTCCGCGCCGGATGGCCCATCGAGAGCGATTGCTTCCGGAGTGGCCGGACTTACTGACTGTTGGGCAAATTGCAGGGCAAGAAACGGATACCGGCTATTTCCAGTCCGGCATTGTCCCATCCGGGATAAGCAGATGGCGATTATTATTGTTACTTCCATTTGCGCCGCTGCTCATCACCCAAATGTCGCCCTGTGAGTTGAGCGTGTTGGGGGCATTTTCGAAAATTATGTATGCTCCATCGGGTGAAAAACGTGGATAAAGATCGTTCGTCCCATCCGGTTTGCTGTCGGCAGAGTATTGAGTGTTCACCGACAAGTCCACCGACTGTTTTGTATTGATGTTTATCTCGAATATGTGGGAATTGAGCATCCTTCCCTCGCTGTCTTCGTAGCCGGAAACGTCGTGAGTGTACAGGACTTCCTGTCCGTCGATCGAGAAGGATGGACTCGAAGTCGCCCCCGGAGTGTTCGGCACAAGTACCGTGGTGTCGCTCCCGTCGGAATTCATGAGATAAATCTCCGAATCGTAAACATTCGGCCCGACCGCCAGTGCGACGATTTTGTTCCCCTGCGGCGAATAGGAACAATCACTGAAATTCATCCCCGCGGGTGCTGTCGCAATGAGTGTAAGCCCGCTTCCATCGGAATTGACTCTGTACAGGTCGTTGTTGTGGCCGTAGAGCAGAGAGCTGCCGTCGGGAGACCAGCAGAATCCGATTCCATTGTTGCCATATCCCGTCACGCCGGCAGTAGTCACCTGAAAGACATCGCTTCCGTCTGGATTCATAGTGTAGATCTGTGGATCCACATTTGCATTCGAAGTGAAGGCGATGACGTCGTGGCGCGGGTTGAATCTCGGCCACCAGTCGCGGTAGTTGTCGCTAGTTAATTGTACGATATTTGCCGCCCCGCTGTCGGATGAGAAGATCTGATAGTTGCCGTTCACGAGACGCGCGAAGACATACGAATTGTCCGGCATGGGCATCGTGGTAAAACTCCAGACGTTGCCGTTAGTAGACAAAGTGTCCGTCCCTCTTGCGACGACTTGCCAGAAATACGTCGTGCCGAATTTCAGATTCTTTACAGACGTGGACGTGTCCGTAATTTGCGAAGCCACGAGATCGGGCACGGTTGACCCCGGCTGGTACAGGTAAACATTGAACCATGTGGTGTCGGCGCTGTTCGATGCGGAAACAGGCTTGTGCCATGAAAGGGTAAGGGAAAGGGGTTGATTGGCTGCCTGATCGGCGGGAGAAGGATTTGTGGGCGCCGCCGGCGAGTAGTTTGAACCGGTGCTGAGGAAGATCACCGCCTGAGCGGTCCCGCCGCTCGTAACCGCGACAGATACGGAAGTCTCAGTGTAACCGGATCTCGAAGCAGATACCGTATAATTACCGACAGGAATGTTTGAAATCTTGAAAGTTCCGTCCGCACCGGTTGCTATAGCGCTGCTCGGCGGATTTGTTGTCACGCTGGCGCCCGCGACCGGGGTCTTGCCGTCGGGTGCATAGACAATACCCGATATTGATCCGTAGAGCGTGGGTGAAACGGTGTTCTCGTTGCAGGACATTATTGCAAACGGCAAGAGAAGCGCCAAAACGTACTTCAATCTCATAACAATCCTTTGATATTTTATTTTTTCAAAATTGGTCATCCTGATGTGCAGAAGACTTCATTTCCATTCATGTTCGAGACTATCGCAGCCAACAAGCCGTCCGTTCACGAAGGTCAATAATTTGAAGGCGTATGAATCATGCGGTGTCACATTTACTTTCAGTCTGGACAGAACTGCTTCGCCATCACTTTTCACTTTCGTTTTCCCGCGTTGCGTGGTGGTCGAGTTCCCGGTCGGGCCCGTGCGACGGCCGACTAACAGATATGATACGGCAACTCCTCTACTGCTGCCGTTCCTGAAGTCTGCCGTTACCGACATCAGATCCCTTTTCATTTCCGAAGAAATCCAGCATCGGAACTCCGGCGAGATTGATTCCGCACAGACAATTTGAGAATGCGCGCCTCCCTGATTCAGACCCAACCCAAACCAAGTTGCCAGAAGAAAAGCCGTCAAATGCATCTCTTGACATTCACCATTGCTTTTTCTTCCCACATATATTCAAACCAATCGATCGCCATGTCCTGCCTTTGAAGTTCGGTAATTCGAAAAACACTCCCGGCTCGCGGCGATCCGGGTGCTCTTTCAACATTTCCGTTCGCTTGCCGACAATAATGATAGGAACGACCATTCTCTTCGGCTCAATGCAGGATATAGACAGTGCCGTTCTGGATTGCCATGCTGCTGTTGCCGCTCTGGATAATCTTCAGCGGAATGGTCGTCGGCCGCGTTTCCATGTCGAGCACGGTATTGTTATTGCCTGTTTGATACAGCTGATCGGTCATGGAATTAGTCCTGATAATCTGACTGGCAGCGTTATAGTTTCCATACTGGGAAATCAGCGTCGTGTTGCCGGATCCTTTTACGTTGGCGAGGGCAGCGTTGCCGGTACCCGTCTGAAGGATAGTACTTGAGTTGCCCTGGCCGACCTGATTGATGATCGCCAGATTGGAACCTGCCTGCGTAATCGACGCGAGGTTGCCATTTCCCGACTGCACTATGCTTGCTCCGTTATTCAAAGCCGTAAAGCTCTGAGCCAGATAGAAATTTTCCACCTGAGTAATGCCGGCGGGATTTAATTCAAGGCTCGGATCCGTCGCATTGAGTATCGATGACGGGGTTTGGGCGTGCAGGGGACCGGCCAGACAAACTGCCAGGATTGCTGCTACGTAAAGTCTGTTCACTCGTTTGCCTCAGAATAAGTAATTGTGCCAGAGGGATGAATTGCTTCATCCCTCTGAATTCATCTTAATCTAGTGTTGGATCACCGTAGCCGTGTTGGAGCTTCCGGACTG
>JBJKPN010000050.1:0-20348 GCA_046706365.1 Candidatus Kryptoniota bacterium
TTGCCGGGAGTAGTTGGAGCGATTTCACTGATACTGGCGTTCTACGCTTTTCAAACCCTTCCGATAAATTATGCCGGCCTCGCCCTGATAGTATTCGGGATTATACTCTTCATTGCGGAGATCAAGATCGTAAGTCACGGCATACTCGCCATCGGCGGTGTCATATCCCTCTTCCTCGGTTCGATGATGCTCATACATTCGCCCGGGCAGTTCGTTACTATTTCGCTGAGCGTGATCATCAGCATGGTTCTCGTGGCGGCGATATTCTTCCTATGGATAATCGGCCTCGGCCTCAAGGCCCAAACCCGCAAGCCGGAGACGGGAATGCAGGGAATGGTAGGCGAAAGCGGCACGGTCATGTCGGAAATATTGCCCGGTGCGACCGGACAGGTTACCGTTCACGGGGAAATCTGGAGAGCGATTTCGGATGAGAATCTCAAGGTCGGAACAGAGGTCGTCGTCGAGTCTTATTCGAACTGGGTTTTAAGAGTCAAAACGAAGAAATAGGTGAACAAATGGAAAACACATCTTTCAGCCTTTTTGTAGTAATAGTTATCTTCTTGATCTTTTTCCTGGCCAGCGCCGTCAAGATTCTAAAGGAATATGAAAGGGCGGTGATATTCCGGCTGGGGCGGCTGATCGAAACCAAGGGACCCGGCATTATCATTCTTATCCCAATCATCGATAAGATGGTACGGGTCAGCCTGAGGACGATAGCCCTTGATGTTCCTCCCCAGGACATAATCACGCGCGACAACGTTTCCATCAAAGTCAGCGCGGTGATATACTTCCGGGTTATGGATCCCAGAAAAGCCGTGGTCGAAGTGCAGGATTATCTGTTTGCCACGAGTCAGATGTCCCAGACGACTCTGCGGAGCATTGTCGGTCAGTCCGAGCTTGACGACCTGCTGGCGGCGCGGGACAAGATCAACCAGGAGCTGCAGTCCATTATCGACAGCCATACTGAGCCGTGGGGAATAAAGGTCTCAAACGTCGAGGTGAAACAAATCGATTTGCCGGTGGAGATGCAGAGTGCGATGGCGAGGCAGGCCGAGGCGGAGCGGAACCGGCGTGCGAAAGTCATCAATGCTGAAGGCGAGTTCCAGGCCTCTCAGAAGCTCTCGGATGCCGCAAAAGTTATAAGCGAGTATCCTGCAGCTATCCAGCTGAGATTCCTGCAAACTATGTCCGAGATAGCTTCGAAGAACAGCTCGACGACATTCTTCCCCGTGCCGATAGATCTGCTCGCTCCGTTCCTCGATAAAAAGGGCGAGGTGAAGAAATAGAGGCAGATTTGCCGCACCCCGGTCACCGGCCGGTTTTCTGTGCCGTTTTCATGTTCCATTTGGGGCAGACGGTTTGTTGTTCTTCGTTGCATGAGACTCCACATGATCAAAGGAGTCTGCATTTCTTGTCTTGCGTCGGCTTTCGTCAATTTGTCCTCGGATCGGGCGAGGATAAGCCGGTAAGTGATTCCTTTGAGGCTCGGCGGTTCAGTATTCCGACCGGCCTTTCAGTCCACCTTTTTACGGTAGTTGCCTTGCATCATACCGAAAGCTAAATTTGACCCGGAGGAAAAAACCATGAAATGGCTCATATCGTTGTTGTTGTTCGTTGCGTTTTCTTCTGCAATGGCGCAGGAAATCAATTGTACGGTCACCCTTAACTACGACAAACTGGACGGCACCGACCGGGTAAACGTGACAAACCTGGGAACTTCCATCCAGAAGTATATAAACGATTACAGGTGGACGGGGGAGGATTTCAAAGGTCCGAAGATACAGGTAACTCTCGACATCTATCTGCTTTCTGCATCGGGCGGCGTTTACAACGCCCAGGCCTTTATCGGAAGTCAGCGCCCGATCTACAAATCGACCAACACCTCTCCCATGGTAAGGGTACTGGATAACTCGTGGACGTTCAGCTATACGAAGGATCAGGCTTTGTACCACGACGATTACCATTTCAATTCACTCACAAGCTTTTTAGACTATTACATGTACGTTGTCCTGGGATTTGACTACGATTCGTACGACCCTATGGGCGGAACGCGGTTTTTCCAAAAGGCGTCGAACATCGTAACTCTTGCCCAGAGCGGCGACTTCCCGCAGGGGTGGCAGCCCGGGAGCACCGGCGGGTATTCGCGGTACTCGCTTGTGAACGACGCCCTGTCCGGAGCTTATGATGTGTTCAGAAACGCCTTTTACGAGTACGAGTACAACGGGATAGATTTGCTTTCGACGCAAAAAGACACGGCTCAGGCAACGATAGCCGCCTCGCTGGACAAGATCGCAAATATCGTCATACAATCGGGTACGCGCAGCACTCTTATCAAAGAGTTCTTCGATGCAAAGTACATGGAGATCGCCCAGGCCCTCCAGGGTTATAAAGGGGCCCAGGCGGTGCTGCAGAAGCTCCTGGTGGTGGATCAGGCACACCAGAACACATACGAGAAGTACATGAACTGAAGATCGGCTCGAAAGACCGCACTCGCACAACTCATAATCCGAATCTTCGGTCGAGGTATCGTCGGACGGTATTGCCTGGACCGGACCGGCGGAACATTTGCGAGGTTCTTTCGACCCTGCCTCCAAGACTGAAAATCGAG
Organism: Candidatus Kryptoniota bacterium; assembly: GCA_046706365.1. Taxonomy (GTDB): domain Bacteria; phylum Bacteroidota; class Ignavibacteria; order Kryptoniales; family JAKASW01; genus JAKASW01. The sequence goes on from JBJKPN010000050.1 coordinate 2,609, forward strand.
GGGCTGCCAAAGCACCGCCTGCTGAAAAGTCCGTTTATGCATCTTGCGGAAAAGGGGGTGGATGATGACTGCGGGTCGTGTGATGCGCTCGTGCGCGGTTTTGCTTCTGATTCTTGCGGGGACGGGTGAGTCGTTCGCCGGCTTCGAGCGGAGGTACCTTGGGGCGCGATCGCTTGCGACTGCCGGGGCTCTGTGCGCGTTCGCCGAAGACGCATGGTCGTTCTACTATAACCCTGCCCATTCCACCGCTGTTGGAGAAGTCGGGTCCTTCTATACTCCGTCCTTGTTCGGGCTTCGCGAAGCAGCCGCGGAAGGCGTGTCGTTCCGCGGCTATATGGCCGGGTTCGACCTGGGCATCGCAGCGCACACTTTCGGCTTCGACCTTTACAGGGAAAATGTATTCTCGGTCAACATCTCAAGACCCCTCTTCGAATTCCTCTTTGTGGGCTCGAACGTCAATTTCAATCACCTCTTTGTGAAGGATTACGGAACCGGGCTCTGCGTCAGCGTTGACGCGGGAGCCAAAATGTTCGTCTCAGACAACTACCTTGTCGGGATCAGCGTTACAAACGTGAATTCAGCTTCGATGACGGTTTCCCGCGACCGGCTTCCCCAGACCTTCACTGCAGCTGTTTCCTACCAGTCGGAGCGGTTCAATCTGGGAGTGGAGTATTTCAAGGAAATCGGTTTCCCGTCGGCCGTCCGGATTGCTGCCGAGTATTCGCCGGTAAGCTTCGCGACGTTCAGGGCAGGCTCGTCGAGCGGCGCAAGTTCGTTCAACGCCGGTGCCGGATTTCGGTTTCTTTCTTTTGTGCTTGAATATGGCGCGTCCTTCCATCAGGTTCTTGGGACTACACACTCTTTCGGACTGTCCTTCCTGCTATGAGAGGCGCGCGGAAGTTATTGCAGGGTTCTCCTATTGCCAGGGAGTTTAAAACGAGCGGGATAGGTCTCGAAACGAAAGTGGCAGGTTCTTCGGTGAAATACGTCAAGAGGGTCATCATCGCCTGCAGTTTGGCGGCATCGTTCTGTCCGTTCTCTGCCTCGGCGCAGTCTTCGGAGGATGAAATCAGAGAGGAGAATTTCCTTGAGGCCGTCATGACTTCGTCGGACGATGTGCCGGAGATGTTCGAGGGAATAGATCTGAATGAGGCGTCGCGTGACGAGCTCCTTTCCATTCCCGGCGTGGATGCGGATTTTGTCTCCTCGATACTCGCATACAGGAGAAGAGTCCGGTTTATTCACAACGTGGATGAGTTGTCGCACCTTGACAGTGCGACGGAAGACGGAATTGCGGCACTGAGGCTGCATACGCGTATCTCGGAAAAGAATAACATACATGCAGAGGCCGTCTCGTACTCCGATGCATTGCTGCAGGCAGTCCCTTTGTACAAGGATGCTTATGGGGAGAGCGGGCTCAGGAATTTCCAGAGGCTGGATCTCACTTACAGGAACGTCGAGTTCTGCGCTGTGACAGATAAAGACCCGGGCGAGAAAAGCTATTGTGATTTTTATTCGATTGCGGCTGCCGTCAAGTCTGTATCGATATTCTCTTCAATCAACTTGGGGAACTACAGGCTGAGCATGGGCAACGGGATGCTGTTCTCCGGTGGAGGAGTGGTCTCCAAATCGGCTGAAGCGATCACACCGCTCTTCAACAAGAATCCGTGTTCATTGAAGCTGTACAAATCGAGGGGAGAGACGAGATACCTGAGAGGACTCGCCTTCGAGATACCGGCCGGGATCTTCGGATTTACCGGGTTCGCTTCCAGCAAGGGATTCCGGGCCAACCTCGATACATCGGGAAGCGTGAGGTCGATAGACTATTCCGGGCTGAACCTGCCGACCGGCAGAGGCCTGACGGGCAACAACCTTCGCGAGTCGGTCGCCGGGGGCGTACTCGTGTGCCGGAACGAATGGGGAACCCTAGGTTTGGCCGGTGTGTATTTGTCTTACGACAAGCCCTTTTCAAATTACTATCTTGAGCGGCAGTTCGTTTCCGATTTATTTTTGCGCGCACGCGGTGGCAACCTGGCGCTTTCAGGCGAAATAATGGCGGATAGGTGCGTCTCGTTCACAGCAAACGTCGGCATCGATTACCATGCAGCCAGGTTTGCGCTGGGCTTGCGCGACCTAAAATCGCGGGTGGTCTTGAACTACGGTGGGGCTTTGTCGGAGAGTTTTCCGACCTCGCCTGAACAGGGAGTATATCTCGGAGCTTCGCTGCGCCCGATCGATCCCGTGAAGATAGGCTTTTACTACGACCGGTTCAGAATTGCTTCGATTTCCGGCGAACCCGAACGGAACGGCGAAGAAATCTTTGCCGACTGTTGGCTCTCACTCTCACGTTTCAAGCTGCTGAACGGGTCCGGGACAGTCGTCTACCTCCGTTACAGGTACAAAACCAAGGAAGATTACTACATTCCGGAGAGTGAATTCCCGGTTGCACAGTCTTCGCTTGCGGGCGCAAGACAGAATTTCAGAATTGAAATGAGACACAGTATTTCGAGAACGTTTTCAGTTCGCGCGAGACTGGAGAAGAACTTCCTTTCTTCAGGTGAGGCCGGTGAGCTTTTCGTCTTTGACTCCAATATCAATGTGGCACGTTTGAAGATTACTCCCAGAGCAAGTTTCTACAAGACCGCATCGTTCGGTACGGCGTTCTATGTGGTCGAAAGCGATTTGCCCGGGACTGCGATGTACACACTTCTTTACGGGGATGGTGCGCGGGTGTCGGTGTCTGCGAGGTGGCGCATGACTGACATTTTCACCGCCGCCGCCAAGCTGGCAAGGGACATATATGACAGGGACAAGGAAATATCTGTGGCGTCGTCTTCGAGACGCGTCGCAGGAATCACCACGGTTAGTCTGGAGTTGAGCTGCGTTATCGATTAGGCCTGCGTATCGGGTTGACGGACACGAGCCTGGTCCCGAGAAAACGCCCTTCCGGATCGAATTCGAAGGCAAAACGCACGACTCCGATATGTTCGCAGGCGTGACAGCCGTTCTGCAAGAGATAGTCTACGAAAAATCTTATCGTTGCGTCAGGAAGCGTATCTGTAGTCGGTTGATGCACGTGATAGCGGTCTCCGGGCCAGAGGGCCGCATCCGGAAATTTCCGGACAATAGCCAGATACGTCGGGTCCTTTTTCAGTTCCGGCAGATCGAGTATCGAAAGCTCGTCGACATCGATAATGCCCGGCCTTCCGTTAACAAGGTAGACGCCGAAGTTCTCGTTCGCGCGGAAAGGGTAGAATACGTAAGCGATGTCGACTCTCCCGGTGTTCCGAAAGTACCGGACGTAGGCGGTCGTGTCGGTCATTGAAGTGAACTCAAGCGCCTGGTCTGAGGCGCCCAGTTTTCTCATCAATGAAATGAAGCATCTTTGAAACTCGGGTGCCGACAGGGGAGAACATTCCTTATCCATTAATTTTCTGAAATCCGAGGGCGGGTGCCACACTGATTGAGAATCAATTCGTGACATGGACAGGCGGCGCGCCGGGCCCTGTCCGAAGGCGGCGGCAACCGACAGAGTCATGCATATCAGGAAAAGAAGCAGTGAGCGTGTTTTCAATTTTCGCGGCCGAGTTGTATTATAACATATAAAATTGCAGCGTAAGCGCAAGCTAATCAACAGTCTCCATCAATTCAACGAGAGCCGCATATTCAATTGAATAAAGAAAAAGAAATGAAAGCGAAATATTCTGTAATCGTATTTGATCTGGGAAATGTACTCCTGCCTTTCGATTTTAAGGATGTTGTTCAGGGTTTCGAAGGGATCGAGGGCGGACTGGGAATCAAATTCGCGGATTTCTACCGGTCGAATTATGACGTCCACCGCAGGTTCGAGCGCGGTGAGTATTCTGTGGAAGAGTTTACCGATATCATGCTCGACGTTCTCGAGCACAAAGTCGACAAAGAGAAATTCTACGCGGTTTATTCGGGCCTCTTCAGCGTAAACGAAGGTCTTGTGGCGCTCCTGCCTGTTCTGAAGAAGAACTACCGGCTGGTCGTGCTTTCAAATACAAACGCCATTCATATGAAGTTCGGGTGGGGGAAATATCAATTTCTCAGCAACTTCGAAAAACTGATCCTGTCCCACGAAGTCGGTGCCGTTAAACCGGAGGAGAAGATTTACCGGGCCGTCGAGGCGTACACCGGCGTCCCTTCAGAAGGTCACCTGTTCACAGACGACATACTGGAATATGTCAATGGTGCACGCAGCGTGGGATGGGATGCGGTACAGTTCAAGGGGAACGACGACTTGATTTCCGAATTCCGCAAGCGAGGGATCGAACTCGACGGCAGCGCGGGCAACTGATTATCAGGCGGGCCTCAAAGGGAGTTTACTTCTCTTTCAGCAGCCTGTTGAACTTGCCCCAGTCGAAATTCCATGGATCCGTTTTTCTGCCGGGCGCAATGTCCTTGTGACCCAGAACGTACCTGACGGGATATTTGCTCTTCAGGCAATCAACCAGCTTTGCAAGTGAAACATACTGTGCCTCGGTAGGTGAGTCGTGGATGGTGTTCACTATTTCGATGCCGATGGAGACTTCGTTCACATCCGTCTTTCCGTCCGGCAGGCGGCTCTTGCCTGCCTGGTATGCGATATCTTTGTCGGGCACAAGCCTGTAAATGGTGCCGCTTCTGTCTATGATGTAGTGGGGGGACACGCCCGCACCCCTGTATTCCCGTAATACTCCGGCGATGCTGAATGAATCCGGCCCGAGCGCGTTGTAGGACGAATGGACTATGATAGCCTCGATATTGCGCGGACGATCGGCTCTCCGGTACCCCCAATTCACTATGTGGTTGACTATGTCGACTCCGTTGCAAGGCCGATGCTGGGTAGTCTGAGGCTGGCCTGTGAGGAGGAAGATGTTTATGAGTGCAATCAGTGCCAAGTTCATTTTGCTTCTTTCGATATCTGCCTAAAAAAAATAGCCGCCGAAAATTGCTTCCCGGCGGCCTTCGATTCAAGTCCGATTTCGGATCAGGAACATCCGCTCGTCGAGCCGCAGTTCAGGCATTTGTAACACGAGCCGCTTCGGATCATGATGGATCCGCACTCGTGGCAGGGAGGCGCGTCGGCCTGCTCCTGGAATACCTTCTTTTCCGTTTGTTCGAGAAGAATGTTGAACTCCTTCTTCTCATCGCCTTTAGATTCGGCAGCAATCGAGTCGACCACTACCGATGCCGGCTGTTCTTCGCGCGGGAGGAACTTCAATCCCATCCAGCGGAAGATGTAGTCGAGCACCGATTTCGCAATCGGTACATCCTTGCTGTTCGTGAAGCCGGACGGCTCGAAGCGCATGTGGCTGAACTTGTCGACGAGGACTTTCAGCGGCACGCCGTACTGAAGCGCGAGGGAAATCGCGGTCGCGAATCCGTCCATCAGGCCGCTGATGGTGGAGCCTTCCTTCGACATCGTGATGAATATCTCTCCGGGATTCCCGTCCTCGTAGAGTCCCACGGTTATGTAGCCCTCGTGTCCGCCGATGCTGAACTTGTGGGTCACTGCTCTTCTTTCGTCGGATAATCTCCGCCTGACCGCGTGGAGAGCGGTTGCCTGGGCTTCTTCCTTTCTCCCTTCGTCCTTCTTTGTGCTCAGAGGCTGAGTTCTCTTGGAACCGTCGCGGTAAACGGCAATCGCCTTCAGGCCGAGCTTCCAGGCTTCGATATAGGCCTGCTCGATGTCTTCGACCGTCGCCTCGGTCGGAAGGTTGACGGTTTTGGAGATGGCGCCGGAAAGGAAGGGCTGGACGGCCGACATCATCTTTATATGGCCCATGTAATGGATCGACCTCTCACCGTTGACCGGCTTGAACGCGCAATCGAAAACACCGAGGTGTTTTTCCTTCAGATGAGGGGCGCCTTCGACGGTGCCGTTCGCGTCGACATATTTTACGATTTCGTCCGTCTGCTCGTCGGAGTAGCCGAGTGTCCTCAGCGCAAGTGGGACGGTGTTGTTTACGATCTTCAGGAATCCGCCGCCGACGAGTTTCTTGTACTTGACCAAAGCGATGTCGGGCTCGACTCCCGTTGTGTCGCAATCCATCATGAAGCCTATGGTCCCGGTGGGTGCGAGAACGGAAATCTGCGAATTACGGTAGCCGTATTCCTTCCCGATGGTCAGAGCGTCGTCCCAAACCTTGCGGGCGGATTCGACGAGTTCTCCGGGAATGATATCGGCGTTGATCTTGTCGACGTGGGCCCTGTGTTTGCGTATGACGCCGAGCATCGGCTCCCTGTTGGGCTGGTATCCGTCGAAGGTTCCGATTGTCTTTGCGATCAGCGCGCTCTGCTTGTAGCCCTCCCCGGTCATCATCGCGGTAATCGTCCCGGCATATGCCCTTCCTTCGTCGCTGTCATAGGGAACGCCGAGCGACATGAGCAGTGCCCCCAGGTTTGCATAGCCGATCCCGAGAGGGCGGAAGGCGTGACTGTTCTTCTCAATGGACTTTGTCGGATAGCTCGCATTGCCGACGATGATCTCCTGTGCGGTGATGGTTAAGTCGACGGAGTGAAGGAATGAATCGATGTCGAACGATCCGTCCTCTCTCCTGTACTTCATCAGGTTGAGGGAGGCCAGGTTGCAGGCGCTGTCGTCGAGGAACATGTATTCGCTGCAAGGGTTGGATGCGTTTATGGGGGCCGTGCCTGAGCAGGTGTGCCAGCCGTTTACGGTCGAATGAAACTGCATCCCGGGGTCGCCGCTTACCCAGGCCGCTTCGGCCACTTCACGCATCAGGTCTCTCGCGCGGTAGCTCTCTGCAGGTTTCCCGTCCCTGACGTTCTTCGTTCTCCATTCCTTATCTTCCAGCACAGAGCGCATGAACTCGTCCGTGACGCGGACGCTGTGGTTCGCATTCTGGAATTGGACCGAATCGTAAGCTCCGCCCGGGACATTGAACCCCGGGTCGTAGCCTGCGTCGATCAAAGCCCAGGCCTTCTTCTCTTCCTCTGATTTGCTTCTGATGAAGTCCAGAATATCGGGATGTTCTGCATTCAGAATGACCATCTTTGCGGCGCGCCGCGTCTTTCCACCCGACTTGATCACTCCGGCGAAGGAATCGAACCCGCGCAGGAATGAGACCGGACCGGAAGCTGTACCACCACCGGAGAGTCTTTCCTTGGAAGACCTCAATGTCGAGAAATTTGTCCCCGTACCGCTTCCCCATTTGAAAAGCATTCCTTCGGTCTTAGCGAGCTCCAGTATGGATTCCATGGTATCCTTTACGGAGTTGATGAAACAGGCAGAACACTGCGGCCTGTCTTCTATGCCCACATTGAACCATACGGGACTGTTGAAGGATACATATTGGTTTACGAGCAAATAGGTGAGCTCATCGAAGAACGCCGAAGCGTCCTCGTCCGAAGCGAAATACCCCCCTTTGATTCCCCACTTTGTGAAGGTTCTGGCGACCCGGTCTACCAGCTGTTTTACGCTGAACTCTCTGTCTGGGGTCCCCAACTGACCGTGAAAATACTTCGAAACGACGACATTTGTGGCCGTCAGGCTCCAAAAATCGGGGACTTCGACGTTGTCCTGCTGGAATATCACCTCTCCTTTTTCATTCGATATCAACGCAGTCCGCGTTTCCCAGTTGATTTCATCGAATGGGTGAATCCCCTTTTTCGTAAACTGACGTCGTACCGACAGCCCGCCCCATTTTGACTGAGCCTTGATGTCTTCAGAGGTGAACGTATCTGTGTAACCCATGGACACTCCTCCCTATATATTAAAAATTCAGCTGCCTTCGCCACCATTTATGAAAATAGAGAAAGGTACCTCGCGCCAGCAGCTCCGACCGTAGCTCGCTATCTACAAGTCCTAAACCATTACTAGGATGACACTCGTCTTGGCTGAGTGTCGATGAGCAAATTATTGCCAAGTCCGGGCAAAGTCAAGATATTTAGCTTGAGAATTGACTTTAACTCAAACTTTGTTTGGTGATTACAAGCAAGAGCAACACCCGGCGTAGTCAGGCTTGCACAAGACCACACACCCGCTCAAATTGGCGGCGATTCAGCCCAAAACATGCAAGTTTCGAGTGGGGGCTCAGTTTGAACCTAACCGCAAAGAAAGGAGAGGAGGCGCAAAGCTCGCAAAGGAGAATACACTTGATCTCTGCGTTCTCGGCGCATTCACTGCGCTACGCGGTTGAATTTAGCTTGAGGCTGCCTCCAGGTCTGAAACTGAGCAGGTGCCAAAACTCAACCGCCAACTTTCCTGACTTTTCTCTGGGAACTACCTGCAGTTCCAGAATATTGTTCAGCATGTCTGGACTGCCCCGTCCAGGAAGCGCTCCGACAGATGCTGCACATTTTGCCCACTCTCGCGGGGCCGCCATCGGAACACAGGCACTGCGGGTGCGACGAAGGGCCACCCTCCGCACAAGAGTGGCGAGTCTCCAAAGATTATGCTTGTTTCTATGGCGTGAGTGCATTAATATTCGGATAGAAAGGTCTGATATATGTCTTTAATATTCAGCAGACAGTGTGAATACGCCCTACAGGCTGTGCTGTATATGTCGGCCCAGGAGCCGGGACGATTCACAAACATAAACGAGATCAGCGAACGCCTGGAAATCCCGATGCCTTTCCTTGGTAAGACGCTCCAGCTCCTCGTGCAAAGCAAAATCCTCTCTTCACTGAAGGGGCCGAGGGGTGGGTTCAGGCTGGCGAAAGATCCGTCGGAGATCGCACTCTTTCACGTCGTGGAAGCGATCGATGGAACGGATTTCCTGACCTCCTGCGTGCTCGGCTTCTCCGAGTGTTCCACGAGAAATCCTTGCCCCATGCATTCGGAATGGGGGGGACTTCGTGACAGAGTATACCAGATGCTTGCAAGCAAGACAATTGCCGATATCTCCCGTGAGATTACGGACAGCAAGCAGCTTCGTTCAAAACTGAAAATAGGTTGATTTTTTTATGGATACATATAGGATAAAAAAGTCTGAAATTCTTCCGCCGCCGCCCGTAAAGGTTGTGCAGCTTAAGGACGGAAAGCGGATAAAGAAGATCACGGACAAATCATACCTGCGTAAGGGCGGGTCGGATGTTCGCGGCTACGTCCAGCTTCTCTTTCTCCTCATAACCCTGTGGATCGGGATCGATTTCTTCATGTTCGTGAACGGGATGGAGAAGGGGGTTGTCTCCGCGGTTCAGCGTCCGCCCGGCGTCGAGGGGTTCCTCCCGATAAGCGCGCTGCTCAGCTTCAGGTATTTCCTCCTGACAGGGATTGTCAGTCACATTCATCCTTCGGGATTCTTCATCTTTTTGGCGGTGGTTCTCATCTCAACCTTCATGAAGAAGGGATTCTGCAGCTGGATTTGCCCGGTCGGTTTTGTGTCTGAGTCGCTCTATTCGCTCGGCGCAAAAATCTTCGGACGAAACTTCCGGATTCCCAAATGGATCGACGTCCCCCTCCGGTCGCTCAAGTACCTGATCATGGCGTTCTTCGTGGTCAGCGTTTCCGCCATGTCCACATTGCAGCTGGACGAGTTCATTCACTCCGGCTACAACAAGGTTGCGGACATCAAGATGTATCTGTTCTTTGCGCACATTTCGATGTTCTCACTCGCGGTAATCGGGGTGTTGATTCTCCTCTCCCTGTTTTACAAGAACTTCTGGTGCCGGTACGCGTGCCCTTACGGAGCTCTCCTCGGTATAACCAGCCTCCTGAGTCCGTTGAAGATTCACCGGGTCGAGCAAACCTGCATCGATTGCGGGAAATGTGCCGATGCGTGTCCATCCTATCTTCCTGTCGACAAGCTTGACTCGGTCAATTCCGCCGAATGCACGGCCTGTTACTCCTGCGTCGAAGCCTGCCCGGTGAAGAACACTCTCAAGTTCTCGATCAGCGCAAAGTCAAAAGGACTGTCCCAGCGTCAATACGCACTCCTTCTTGTCGCAGTTTACTTCGGGATAGTGGGAGTCGCGGTCCTCGCCGGTTTCTGGCAGAACTCCATAAGCGGTGCGGAGTATCTCGCTTTGTTCAGAAACATAGGTGCGATCAGCCATGCCTTCTGAGCTTCCTCCGGCCCAGCCGATAGAATGGCTCAACTGGGAGCACAAGAACCTGCTCGGCAGACTGGACGAAATCCTTGAGGCATTACAAGGTACATCGGATTTGAACTGGAGTCTGCTCCGCAAGAGAGTCGAATCGGCCGTCGACTTGATGGAGATGGTTCAGGAGTCGGAAGAGCGCTTCCTCTTTCCTCTGATTTCGGGCGTAGGTGATGCGTTGCTTGAGGAGATGCGAAAAGAACACGGCGCTCTCCTGCGCGCGTCGGATTCACTCATGGTTTCCGTGCGGGCCGAAGAACCGGCGGAACTCATCCGCGGTCTCACGACATTTAGAGAGGAGGCCTCGGCTCACTCTGCCCGGGAGAAAACCGAGATACTCGGCAAGGCAACGGAGATTTTGTCTTCGGCTCAGATGGATATACTCAGGATAAAGTTTGCCACAAGATCGGTCATTTGAAATGAAAGTGAAGGAAATAATACCGAGGGAACACGGCGCATGGGCGATGTGGATAGTGCCGATGCTGTCGGCGGCTCTCGTGACGCATCTCTCGTTCAGCTTCATCCTGCTCCTGGTGTGCTTCACGCTTATGTACGTCGTTCATCACCCGATAGTGTCGCTGGCAAAGCGGCATTGGAAATGGCGGGATGGAGAAAAGGCGCTGGTTGCCTCATTTGCCGCACCGGCGCTCCTTCTCGGCGTCTCGCTCGTCCTATACTATGATCTCCCCTGGCTGCTGGTGTTCGGCGGGCTGGAATCAGTGCTGTTCCTTTTCAGCGTGCGGACCTATCTCGACCGGGAACAGCGGACATTCCTCAATGAACTGACCGTCGTGGCGGCCCTCACCCTTTCGGGCCCCGCGGCATACTATTCGATCACCCACGTTCTCGACGGGAAAGCATTCCTGGTCTACCTCCTGAACTTTCTCTTTTTCGGGAGCAGCGTCTTCTACGTGAAGATGAGAATAGAATTCATCCGTACGAAAGGGGTGTGGATCGGGTCGGCGGCCAGGGCGAGGGTAATGACGGTCATCTATCACATCCTGTTGATCGCAGCAATGATCTCGGCTGGCATCTATTTCCGGCTGGATCTTCTCCTCTATCTCGCCTTTGTCCCGATGCTCGCCCAGGTTATGTCCGGGTTTCTCACGAAAAGCACCAGGGTCGACTTCACCCGGCTGGGAATCGCCCTGGTGGTTCAGTCGGTAATCTTCCTGGGTGCCGTCGGACTATTCTTAAACTAACCCGAATGCTGTCTTCTACTTAAACCTGATCTCCAGCCTGTGTTCCTGAACGACATACTGCGAGTACGCGGACACGTAGGCATCACTGACGACAGGATTCCGTTCTCCATTGCCGGTGGGTCTCAGAACCAGCGTGAGTGTATTCGGTCCATTCCTGGTCAGCCAGCCGTCGGGAAGATAGAAATCGGTCTGCGGGCCTTTTGCAAAGTACCTGCCGAGTAGTCTCCCGTTTATCCAGATCTGAACATTCCCGGTGGATTCCAGGTGCAGATACCACGGAAGCACCCATCCTTGCTTTGAAGGGAGGGTGAAAACTCCCCGGTACCACGTAATTCCGTCCGCAGAAGGGACAGCCGACCAGTGACTCAACGATTTCCAGCCGGCATCGTTGAACGTTTCATCTTGCCAGCCCGCGAGCCTGCCGTCTAGGGAATGATGAAACCGGAGACGTACCTTCACCGGCAAAGGCTTGCCCCATGTCAATGAAACCGGCTTGTAGATTCCACCGGGTCCCTGTTCGTTCTGCACGTACACGGCCACCAGGTTTTGTCCGGCCCTTGCCAGCGAGTCGAGAGGAATCCTGAAAGGATTGTTCCACCCCGTATTCCTGAACGCCATGATCCCGTTGACGTAAACGACGGCGTTGTCATCGATGCCCTTGAAGGTCAGTGCCGGGTTTTCGCGAAGCGCCCGCTCATCCAGTCTCACCGGGATTCTGAACCACCATCCCTCGTTCGGGCGGATGAAATCCTGCGGGCTTTCCCCGACCGTTACGGCCTTCCATCCCGAATCATCGAAAGATGCCGAAGCCTGTACGGGATGGTTTCCGGGATACGGAGAAGCGGCCGGCGCACGCTTCCAGAGACTGAGAGTCGAATCTTTACCGTACGGGGTTGCCGAAATGGATTTCAGGCCTTTCATTTGTTCCATGAAATCTCCGTTCGGTCTCCCTTCATTTTCGTATATGACCGTTACCTTGTGAGTTCCCACGGTGAAATCCCCGGTCGAAATGTCTTCCTCTTCGCTCCCGGTCAGGCCCTTTGCAACCTGTCCGTCTATGAGCACCGTGTGCCAGTCGGTATCGTAATAGGAACACTCGACCTGGCCGTCGATCGGCATGGTGAACTCCCCGCTGTAGACCGTATACCCGTTCTCATAATCGCCGGCTTTGCCCAGCGGTTCGAGAGCTCCGTCCGCCTCGGTCACTTCACCGGACTCGGAAGGAGCAGGGGCTTCGACATCGGCCCGGGCTTTAACAGCGGTTATCGGAGCTCTGGTAATTCTCGGCTGCGGTGTGACCAGCGAGAAAGTTGTCATGTTTGTCCTCGGCGCGATCGTCGTTCTTACCGGCTTTCCGTCGATGGCGACGGAAGCAACCGCTGCCGGCGCGAGGAGTGAAAAGTCATTTCGTCCGGGAAGGGTCTGCAGGTTGACAGCCAGTGAATTGCCCTTTTGGGAATCCGCCGTAGCCAGGTAGGAATCGGAGATGAGCGAGACTTCTCCTTCGGAAGAATTGAAGGCAACGGATCTCGCAGCTCTCTCGCGCGTGGTCAAAAGCACGTAAATTCCTTCCCAGTTGAAAAGCTGGTCCGCATCTTTGATTGTCTCCGTACAGAGGCTCTGACCCGCGTAGACGGTCGCTTCCTCGCCCGGATAACCGTAAGCGACTATGAGCGGCTTTCCTTTATATTTCGATATCGATGAGACTTGGACGTTGATGTAATGCAGAACGTCGCCTCCCGGGAGGGGAAAATTCACGGGGAGGAGGTACGCGTCTCTTGCCTTCATGGATATGTTGAGGGTTGAGGGAGACTTCCCGGGCAGGTTGATTCTAACCTGTGCATCAACGGGCTTGTCGTTGGTATTCCAGACGTACAATATGCCGACGCCGCCGTCGGTCCTCAAAAGCGCCTCAACTCCCTTTGTCTCACTCTCCGCGCCGCCTCTCATTTCGTGCGAATGAACGAGATAAGGACCTGCCGTCCTGATGAAGTCGCCGATGAGCTTGACGGACCAATACTTATCCCAGAGACCCCCAGGCTCGGAAATAGGGGCTGTGTAATCGTAGCTCGTGGTCTTGTCCGTCGAGCCCCAGTAACCGAAGTTCGTGCCGCCGTAGAGCATGTAATAGTTCAGCGCCTTGATCCCGTGAGCAATCACGAACTTCGTGAGCGCGTTTATCTGGTCCGGACCGTATTCACCGAAATGTCTGACGCTGTCGTCTCCCACGCTTGAGAACCATCCCCCCTGCAGCTCTGTAATCATCGGAGGGGAGGATGGCTCCTCGGTTTTCATCTTCTCTATCGAGGGGAGTGTCCCGGCGATGTGCCACCCGGGATAGAAGTTGCAGGCATCCATGATCTGCGAAAAAACCGGGTCCGAGTTGTTGCGGACCTGCTCCGTCCAGCAGGTGATGATCGGCACGTTGATGCCGTTCTGCATGGCGTCTTCGTAGAGGGATTTCAGGTAGGCTATCTTCCCGCTGTCCGGAAGGGAGAAGTAGTCGTACTCATTTTCGATTTGCATGAGAATTATGCTGCCGCCGTTCGTTATGAGGTGGCGCCTGATTACCGGTAGGACTTCGTCGTACCAGTATTTTGACCATCGTATGTCGGCGGCGGACGCGGTTCTGAACCCGACACCTTTTCCCGCCAGCCACTCCGGGAATCCACCGACATCCCATTCCGCGCATATATACGGACCGGGCCTGATGATTACGTAGAGCCCCGCCTTCTGGCAATCGCTCAGGAAGCTGTCGAGCTCCCTGAAATCGGCGTGACCCTCCTCCCGTTCGTGCCAGTTCCACGCGACGTAGGTCTCTATCGCGTTGAATCCCGCGGCCTTTATTTTCTCGAGCCGGTCCATCCAGTCGGCCGGGTCGCATCTGAAATAATGAAAGCTCCCGCCGAAAATGAATACCGGTTTCCCGTTTATGATGAAGCCGTCGTGGTCGTAACGTATGACCTGAGGCTCGGAAAAACGGACCGGGAGCGGAGACTTCTGAGGGGTATCTCCTCCCAACGTTGTCAGGAGGGCAATCATAGAGATGGCAACAGGTAATGCGAATGTTCGCATGGCGTTCTCCCCGTGTTAGATCGCTCTAGGTTAAGTAAAGCGCGGGTCGATTTCAAGTTTGGGGGGAAGAAGGCGCGGCAATTTCGGTGCGTGAAAACACGATATGTTCCTGAAGCAATTCGGGATGCGTATATCATCCGGTTCACGAACCCGATAATGGAGATATATTGGAGAGATGATCGGGAAAAGGACGCCGGATGAGATGCCCGACTTGCGTCCCCTTGCGAACAGGCGGTGCAGGTAATCGAATGGTTCGCGCAATCCGGTCAATCGAATCCGCCGCCGCAGAAATCGTGTCGAGATGTACCGGAATTTTGTTCGACCATCGGGGAATCGCAACCGGGATCGAATGTAGCCAAATCACACCTGCAAAAACTGAGATGCCGCCCGCATAAATTGAGTCCGGGACCACAAAAATCGGGACGGCGTGTGCTCAAAGTCACCCAGAGATGAAGTGAATTGGGAGCGAAAGTGCGCGAACTCACATTCGTGGCACGCGAATCGAGGCTGAGAGTCCGTAAACCGGGACCAAATTGACAATAATTGAAGTGAAATTGACAAAAATCGAACTCGGACGCCCGGAAACCCGGAAAGAATGAACATGAACTGAGATTGAGTTTGCATAAATTCAAACGAAGTCCGCTTAAATTGGAATGGAAAGAGGATAGTTTTGGCTCAAGAACGCCCCAATCGGGCGCAAATTTCGATTCCTCTGCACACGCCCGCCTTAAATTGAACGCGCCGCCGCTGCTTCGCCCGGACTCATGTAATATCGTCTCCAGCCTTTCGGTGCTCTCACGCATGATGGATCGCCGCACCAGCTTTGCGTTCCATGGTAGTCCTTCCCGGGCATGAAACCTCCGCTCCCGCCGGAAGAATTCCGACACCGGACCCCGGCAGATTGAAGCTGCGTTGGGCAGCGGAGCTCAACACTCCGGCAGGCTGCCGGAAGAGAGTCCGGACTACCGGTCTCAGGGATCATCGCGGAACAAATCAAGGAGGGTCTTAACCACTGGCTGGCGGTAGTCTTCCGAATAATCAATGCGCCGTTCTGTTTCCCCGGTGGCAGCCCGGTGCATCCCCTTCCCGGTATTTTCGCACTGGCTCAGATTCAGACCTGGCGGCGGCTTCAAGCTTTTCTTAACCGCGTAGAACGCAGAGATTAATTGCATTCTCTGCCGCCGCCTTTGCGCCTCCCTTCCTTTCTTTGCGGTCGGATTGAAACTGAGCCTCCACTGATATTTGAAGTTCCTTCGCCCCGGTGTTAAATTAGCCTTCGCAAATCACCTTCATTGGAGTCGCATAATGGGTTTACTGGTTGTCGGGTCAATTGCGCTTGATACTATCGAGACGCCTTTCGGCCGCGCGGATCGTGTCGCGGGCGGAAGCGCGGTCTACATTTCTGCCGCCGCCTCTTATTTCACGGCGCCGATACGTCTGGTCGGCGTGATAGGGAGTGATTTCCCGAAGTCGGAGATCGAATATCTGGAATCGCGAGGCATAGAGACGGAGGGCGTCCAGACAATTCAGGGTGGGAAAACCTTCCACTGGAGCGGACGTTATCATTACGACCTGAACGAACGCGATACGCTCGACACACAGCTCAACGTCTTCGAGACCTTCAATCCTGTTCTCCCTGAATCGTACAGGAAAAGCAGGTACGTCCTCCTTGGCAACATCGACCCTGTCCTTCAAATGAATGTGATAGACTCCATGGAGCGCAAGCCGGACCTCATCATCTGCGACACTATGAATTTCTGGATCCAGGGAAAGCACGCCGAGCTGCTTGCAACTCTGAAGAAGGTCGATATACTGATAGTAAACGATTCCGAAGCCCGCCAGCTCGCAGCCGAGCCCAACCTCGTCCGGGCCGCCAGGAAAATAATGAAGCTTGGCCCGCGCATCCTGATCATCAAGAAGGGCGAACACGGTGCTTTGCTGTTTACAAGCGACACCGTCTTCTCCGCACCGGCGTTCCCGCTCGAGTCCATCTACGATCCGACCGGTGCGGGCGATGCCTTCGCAGGAGGATTCGTCGGGCATCTTGCGCGAACCGAAGACTTTTCCGACGACAATCTCAAGCGCGCCGTCGTCTACGGCAGTGTGCTCGCTTCATTCTGCGTAGGAAAATTCGGCATCGAAGGGCTCAAGGATCTTTCTGAATTTGAAATTCTTGGACGGTATCGTGACTTCATCGAATTATCAAGGTTCGAGTACTGATCTTCCGGATCCCATCAGGTGGGCGGACGGTAAAGCAACAATAATCGATCAAACACAGCTTCCGCGGACAGAGACATTCCTCACCTCCGGCAACTACAGGGACGTCTGCGAGTGGATAAAGTCGCTCAGGATAAGGGGAGCACCATCAATCGGAATCGCGGCTGCCTACGCGGCTGCGCTGGCCGCTTATGAGCTCGGTTCGAGCGGCAGGATCGATGCGAAGCTGGGTGGGGCGCTGGAAGAAATCAACGGGACGAGACCGACTGCGGTCAATTTAAGGAACGTACTCACGCGTCTGAGGAAGCTGCCGCTCGACGGGAAGTCGGTCGGCGATGTTTTTCTCGACGAGGCGAATAAAATCTTTGCCGAAGAGGTCGACAACTGTAAGAAGATAGGGCAGTTCGGGCTCGAGCTCGTTCCAGACAAGGCCGTAATACTGACCCACTGCCACGCGGGCGGGCTCGCGACAGGCGGATACGGAACGGCGGTCGGCGTCATCCGCGCCGCACACGAGGCCGGCAAGGATGTATTGGTCATCGTCGACGAAACCCGTCCTCTACTGCAGGGCGCACGTCTCACGGCTTACGAGCTTCAGAAGCTGGGGATAGATTTCAAACTCATTGTCGACAGTGCGTCCGGCATTGCCATGAGGAAATTCAAAGTCGATCTCGTGGTGACCGGCGCAGACCGGATAGCCGCCAACGGGGACACGGCTAACAAGATAGGTACTTACAACCTGTCCGTTCTTTGCAAGGAACACCGGATCCCGTTTTACATTGCGGCGCCAGGCTCGAGTTTCGACCTGACGGCAAAATCAGGCGAAGATATCCCGATCGAGGAAAGAAGTGCCGACGAGATTACACGTTTTCAGACTTGCCGTTCCGCACCCGAGAATGTACCGGTCTACGCTCCCGCGTTCGACGTTTCTCCCGCCGACAACATAGCCGCGTTCATTACTGAGAAGGGAATAATCAGGAAGCCGTATCGGGAAAACATTTCCAAAGTGATCGGCTGAGGGAAGCCAAAAGTCAAAGGTAAAAAGTCGAAAAAGGATAACGAGGCGGCAGCCGTGTAAAGATGCCATCGCTCAAGTCCTCTCCTCGCTATCTCCACCTCGGTTAAATAGCGTGGATTTGCCGCGGGAACTGGCTTAAATTGGATCGTGTCAATCG
>JBJKPN010000051.1:0-4611 GCA_046706365.1 Candidatus Kryptoniota bacterium
TTGAATGAAGACTTTAGGTCTCATCGGCGGATCCGGCTGGGTCTCGACCGTCGAATACTATAAGGTGATAAACACGCAGGTGAACGAGCGGCTTGGCGGACTGAGTTCCGCCAAAATACTCCTTTACTCGGTGAACCAGCAGGAGTTCAGACCGGCCGCCGACCCGGCAGGGCTGAACGAGTTTGCCGAATACCTGACCGGGATCGCAAGGCGGCTCGAAGCCGCAGGTGCCGAATGCCTCCTCCTCTGCGCCAACACCCCTCATATCGCCGCCGACCCGGTCCAGAAAAACATCGGAATTCCGCTCATCCATATAGCAGAAGTCACCGCCAAGGCCATACTGGCGAAGAAAATCGGGAAGGTCGGACTGCTCGGCACCAGGTTGACCATGGAACAGAGTTTCTACAGTGAAAGACTGTCAAAGTTCGGAATCGAAGCGCTGGTTCCGCAGGAGCCCGAGCGAGAGTACATTCACAGGACCATAATGACGGAACTCGAAAAGGCGGTGCTGAAGGACGATACGAGGAAAAGGTATCTGGAAATAATCGACGGATTAGTGAAGCGGGGAGCAAAGGGAATCATACTCGGCTGCACGGAGATACCGCTTCTTATCAAGCAGTCGGATTGCGCCGTCCCGGTTTTCGACACGACGACGCTCCACGCGATGGCGGCGGTGGAGTTTGCGCTGTCGGATGAAGCCTGAGGATAGTAAACGGATAACACGGATTTTCAGGGAGAGATTTTAGTTATAATGAAAGAAATCCGTCGAAATCTATTCGATTCCGTTTCTTCCGTGTTCGATCGGATTCTTAGCCCGGGCTCCCGGCGTCGCCGTTGTTTTCGGTCTTCTTCACTATGTGTTCGAACTTTTCGTCGAAGTGGCCGTCGAACCACGCGTCGATGACGGACCGCTTGAAGCGCCATTCTTTTCCGAGCTTCGCCGCCGGGATCCGCTTCTCCTGCGCCCACGTGTAAATAGTCTGCGGCTTTACCTTGAGGTATGCCGCGACTTCCTCGAGAGTCATTATTTCATCATCGGCCATCTTACTTCACCACCTTCGTAGTATCCTGGAACAGATGTGGATGAACGTCATGTTCCGGACTCTCCTCGGTACTCTTGGGCGGGGCCGACAACTGCTGAATCGAATAAACCACTGCGGTGTAAAAATTCCCTTTGTATTTCTTGAACAACGAGTATGCCGCCGTCTTCTCAGCGAGGAACGGCTGCAGGTTCCAGGCGAGTTGTATTCCTACGAACGCGAGAATCACCACCCAAAATCTGAACACAACAACCCCGGTTTTCGGATAAACGTTCTTTTCCTCGCAGGAATATTTCAGTGCATCGAGCACCACCTTCATCCCGAAGATTCCCGCGACGGCAAAGATCGCTATGTGCAGCAGCTGGAGGAAATAGTAGTTTCCGCCGGTCAGTACGAAGAGTAACACAATCGGCGTGAACGATACCATGATGGCGCCGGTGAGCACGTAACCCGAGAGGACGATGACCGCCATGTGAATCAGCCTCATTTTGGAGCCGAGTATCAACTGGAGGATGAAAAAGGCGGGGAAACAAATCAGCAGGGACAGGAGGAAGAGTATCGGCACTTTTACCCCCGCAGTGATTGCCTGCAGCGGTCCGCTGTAGAACCCCATGACGATGCCGTAAATCAGCGTCAGTATTATGAAGGTGACCGTGAGCCTCCAGAGCCGCCGCGAGGGATTGGCATCGTGGAGGATTCGTTCGAAGAACTCGTCTTTGTTCTGCAGGCCCGGGAGGAGGTCGGCGAGACTGAATTTGTCGTTTGCCATAGCAAAACTCCTTTCCTATTAGAAGTTCAGGAAATCCATGAATATGTTAGCTGTTTTATGCTGTATTGTCAAGTATATTATTGTTTGTTACTGTTTGTTGGTTGATCAGAAGCTTCTTCCGTTACTCTATAAATGAAAGAAAATTCGGTTTGATATCTAATCTGAAACGTGCATTCTCGATTTTGAGCCTGTCGTTTAAGTGCGTCTCCAGTCCGCCTCCGAAGCGGTAAATCCCTTCAGTCGGGAAGAGCTGCTTGAGCGGCCGCTCATCAGTGCATATATTTTTTCAAGGAAGGAAGGAGATTACAGGTGAACAATCATAAAATTGCGACGCTCGGAGGAGGATGCTTCTGGTGTACGGAGGCGGTGTTCGACGATCTGAAGGGAGTGATAAGCGTCGAGTCGGGCTATTCGGGCGGCAGTGTTCCGAATCCGTCATACGAGCTGGTGTGCACCGGAACTACCGGTCACGCTGAAGTCGTGCAGGTCACGTTCGACCCAGAGGTGATATCGTACGAAGACATACTGCGGATTTTCTTCACGGTTCACGACCCGACAACCCTTAACCGTCAGGGAAACGACGTCGGCACGCAATACCGTTCGGTGATTTTCTATCACGACGAAAACCAGAGGACGGCCGCAGAGAAGATAAAGGCCGAGGTGACCGCGGAGAAAATCTGGAACGATCCGCTTGAGACAGAGATATCGCCGTTCAAAGAGTTTTACAAGGCGGAGGATTATCACCAGGAATACTTCGCGAACAATCCGAACCAGGGGTACTGCCGGGTAGTAATCGAACCGAAGGTGGCAAAGTTCAGGAAACAATACGCCGACCGATTGAAGAAGTAAATTTCCACGCCGTTTATCCCGGCGGAAAATCCGGTTGTTCCCGCGGCGTTTCGTATGCTTGACAATTTGCCGAAACACGGATAGATTCATTGACCGTCGTGCATCGCTTATCAGAATAAAACAGTCAGGGAGCCGACAAACTCTCATGGTCATGGAGCACTCATGGTGAGCGCCGATTCGATCATTATCGGCCTGAGTCTTATAGTAATACTGTCTTACCTCTTCGGTCTCCTCAGCCGGTGGTCGAAGATTCCGTCGGTGCTTCTGCTACTCGGAACGGGAATGCTGCTAAGGCATGTTTCGTCTCTGCTCGGCTTCAACTTCGGCGTGATGAACCGGTTCGTGGAGGTATTCGGGGTCGCGGGTCTGATAATGATCGTGCTCGAAGCGAGTTTCGACCTCCGCCTTTCGAGGGAGAAGATGAAGCTCATCAGGAGCTCTTTCTCCTCTGCGGCCTCCATCCTTATAGTGTCGAGCCTGGCGGTGGCTCTGATACTTCATTATTCCATCGGCATCGGATTTCACACGGCATGGATCTATGCCGTTCCGTTCTCGATAATCAGCAGCGCAATCGTGATCCCGAGTGTGGGACATTTCTCGGAGGAGAAGCGGGAGTTCATCGTCTACGAGTCGGCCTTCTCGGATATTCTCGGAGTACTCTTCTTCAATTATCTGACACTCGACGAGGCATTTACTGCCGGCTCAGCTTTCTCGTTCGGAGGATCGCTTCTCCTGATCCTCGTTGCCTCCGTCGTATCCTCTTCGTTCCTCTTCTACCTTGCAGCGAAGCTGACGACTCAAATCAAGTTCTTTCTCCTCCTCGCGATACTGTTTCTCGTCTACGCCGTCGGCCACATATTCCACCTTCCGTCACTCGTCCTCGTCCTGGTATTCGGGCTGGTCCTGAGCAACTTCAGGCTTTTCGTTCATCCGTTATGGAGGGAAGTCCTGGACGCGGGCACGCTCAGCCAGGTAGTGGAGCAATTCCGCGCCCTTACCGCGGAGACTTCATTTCTGATCCGCACATTCTTTTTCATATTGTTCGGGTTCTCGATCGAGCTGAAGTCGCTTGCCAATCCGCGCGTGGTTCTCATCGGGACGGCCATACTCACGGTGCTTCTGATAATTCGCTCCCTCTATTTCAGGTTTGCGATGAAGTCGAGCCTTCTTCCTGAAGTCCTCCTGATGCCGAGAGGGCTGATCACAATTCTTCTCTTTTATTCCATTCCGGAGAAGTACTCAATCCCCTTTTTCGACCAGGGAATACTCTTCTATATAATCATAGGAACGAGCATTTTGATGACGCTGGGGCTGGTTCTCTTCAAGCAGGAGCTGCCGCGGGCGGACGAATTATAACGGCAGCTGGTTTCCAGGATTTCAGTGATAGGACTTTTGCGCGGCGGGATCTTTTCAGACGGCTGCGGTCTCGTCACTCGCCGCCGTGATTGTACTTGATCTCGTACAGATCCGTCCTGCGGTCGCGCCAGTTCAGAACGCTCCCCGTCTGCCTGTGCCGCTTGAGAAGCTCGAGGTCCACATCTTCGAAGATGACCGTTTCGATGTTCGGGGTAGCCTCTGCCTGTATGGCGTCGCGGGAGAAGGGAATGTCCGAAGGTGTGAAGATGGCCGACTGGGCGTAGTTGATGTCGAGGTTCTCGACGTCCGGGAGGTTGCCGGCATTTCCCGCGATTGCGACGTAAACGTGATTCTCGACGCACCGTGCCTGAGCGCAATACCTGACCCTGAGGTAGGCGTATCGCTCGTCGGTGCAGAAGGGAACGAATATAATCTGGGCCCCCTTCTCGGCAGCAATCCTTCCGAGTT
Source organism: Candidatus Kryptoniota bacterium (assembly GCA_046706365.1). Classification (GTDB taxonomy): domain Bacteria; phylum Bacteroidota; class Ignavibacteria; order Kryptoniales; family JAKASW01; genus JAKASW01. The sequence goes on from JBJKPN010000051.1 coordinate 4,483, forward strand.
CAGGAAACTCGACGTCATAGCAAATCTGGATTGAGATCTTCCCTTTGTCGGTGTCGAATATCTCCAGCTTGTTCCCCGGCTTGACTCCCCACCAGTGCCGCTCATTGGGCGTTATGTGGAGCTTGTATT
>JBJKPN010000052.1:0-34176 GCA_046706365.1 Candidatus Kryptoniota bacterium
CAGCCGGCTTCAGCGACGGGCAGGTCCTCTGGGCGGAAAGATATCAGAACGGCCAGGTGGTGAGATTCAGAATAGACCCGCCTTCCCGCCTGAACTCCTCGATCTTCTACGGGACCAGGTTCGCCCCGCGTCTCGCAAACAACTGGTACGGGCTCGGAAAAATAACATACAAGCCGAGTCAGACTTTCAAGATCAGCTATTCGTACAACCAGAGCGTCAGCATAAACCAGAATACTCAGTCGCTACAGACGAATCTCGAATACGTCGAGCCCACGCCCGGCTACCAGTACCAGTTCCAGAATATTCTCGGCAGTGCGGATGTCTACACTCACAACAGCATCATGCAGGCGATCGACATAACGCACACGCTCAATGCGAAGACGTTTTACGACCTGAAGCTCGCCCATTTCTTCACGCAGCTCAGGGCAGATGCGAACGGACTATACTGGACACAGTATCAGCAGCCGATCGATGTCGTCACGCTTCCGCCGACATATTACAACACGAACCGGGACACTATCGGCATCATCCCCGGCGACGGTTTCTACGACTTCGGCAACGCATATACCTGGCACGACCACTACTTCATAAACAACGAATTGAAATTCGATATTACGTCGTTCTTCACCGAGAAGAACAAGTTCAAAGCCGGGTTCGACATGAATTTCCAGGAGATGCAGCTCATCGACATATACGAGCCGTGGGTAGGCGTTATGGGGCTGAACAACGACATCTACAAGGTTTTTCCGGCAACCGGCTCCGCGTATTCGCAGGAAACCATAACGACGAACGGAATGATCCTCAACTTCGGCCTTCGCTTCGACTACTGGTTCCCGGGTAAGTATGTGGACGACGCCGTGAATAATCCGCAGGTGATAACAATTCCACAGGCGATTCGCGACAAATATTACAACGACACTTACAGTTTTTTCGGGAGAAGATGGAAGGGAAGGATCAGCCCGCGCCTCGGCATATCTCACCCGGTTTCCGACAACCAGACGCTGTTCCTCAATTACGGACACTTCTCAAAATGGCCGAGGCCGCAGTTCGTCTATGCGAAGCTGACTCCGAGTACGGCGATGTCCACTTACCAGGCATTCGGAAATCCGAATCTGAATCCCGAGACCACCGTCAGCTATGAGCTCGGTCTCCGGAATCAATTCACGAACGACGACGTCCTCACAGTCACGGCATATTACAAGGATATCTTCGACTATGTCCAGACTAAGCAGGCGCAGATTTACTCGGCCGGACTCATCGGCCAGAATTTCATTACGTACGTAAACTCAGACTACGCCCGCACTCGCGGTATCGAGGTCGAGTACCGTAAGAGAATAGGCCGGTGGTTCAACGGCGTCATCAGCGGATCCTACTCCGTTGCGACGGGAAAATCGAGCTCGGAGGACCAGGGTATTCTTGCAGTCCAGGGACTCATGCAGGAGATGATGAATGAGTCCTATCTGTCGTGGGACCGACCGCTGCAGGTTTCGGCAAGCCTGTCTTTATACAACTCGCAGCATAACGGTCTCTTCGGATTTGGGAAGGGAATCCTCGACGACTTTCAGACCTATTTCAGGATATTTTTCGAATCGGGGAAGAGATACACCCCTTATTATTTCACCGGAGCTTACGCTTCAAACGGCGAACCGCTGTATGCGCCTGATCTTACCAACCAGTACAGCAAACTCGGTTCGAACTGGTTCTGGGTGGATTTCAATTTCGAGAAATATATTACGCTTGCCGGAATGGAAATGACGCTGATGGTCGAAGTGGAAAACCTTTTCAATAACCTGAACTCAGACATCATAAATCCCGTCACGGGCCGCGCCTATCAACTCGGCGACCCTACGCCTTCCACCTGGAACAACCCGCTTTACCCGGAGCTGAACGGCCCCATAGACCCCTATCCGCTGGATCAGTCGAGGTACCTCACACCGCGGAACATAAAAATCGGCGTGTCGGTGAAGCTGTGATGAGAAGTCGGAATTCAAAGGTCAAAAGTCAAAAGTCCGGGGAGGAGTATCTGCCGGCGATGGCCATGGGAAAAGTGAACACCGAAGATACCTTCGGGGCGTTGAGCGAAAGGGGACTGAGCACTCTCAGGCATCCCTCATTTTTCGAGCTGTGCATTTTGATTCTTGCGCTTCTACCGAGGTTTGAATGAATAAGTACGTACTCACGCTGTCTATCCTGATTGGTGCGGCATCCGCTTCGAATGCGCAGCTCCTTCCGGTTCTGGGCTCACAGCGGGTAGGGATAACAACCGCGGAGTTTCTGAAGATCGGAGTCGGAGCGCGTGCGAATGCAATGGCGGAGAGTTTCGCCGCGGTTGCAAACGACGCGTACGCACTCTTCTACAACCCGGCGGGAATATCCGAATTTGACAAGAACGAAATCGCCGTTTCTCACTCGACATGGTTCGTAGGCCTGCAGCACGATTTCATCGGCGGTGTGTACCATATTGACGGGCAGAACAGCGTCGGCGTCTCGGTAATTTCGCTGAGGTCGGACGACATGCCTGTCACGACCGAATTCCAGCCGTACGGAACCGGTGCATATTTCAAATACGGCGACCTCGCGCTCGCCGCCACATACGCCCGGAAGATGACCGACCGGTTCAGTTTCGGCGTTACGGTCAAGTATGTCGATGAAACTCTGGCAGACCTGTCGATGCGCGGTGTCCTGGTCGATCTCGGGACTTACTACTGGACCGGCATCGGCTCGACGAGGTTCGCGGTCTCCGTCAGCAATTTCGGCGGGCAGATGTCTCCCTCCGGGTCGGTGGAGCTTGTTGATGGAAGCACCGTCTCGAGTTTCCAGGGGTTTTCGCCGCCGACGATATTCAGGATCGGGTTTGCATTCGAGCCGTATCAGGACAAGGACAACAGACTAACGACCGCGCTTCAGCTGAACCATCCCGCTGACAACTCGGAGAACGTTGCCGTCGGTGCGGAGTATTCCTACGCGTCGATATTCTTCCTCAGGGCCGGTTATAAGATCAACGTGCAGGAACAAAGCTATTCACTCGGTGCGGGAGTAAGGTCTGATATGAAGTTTGCCACGGTCTCGTTCGACTATGCCTTTACTCCTTATCAGCGGCTCGGTGACGTTCACAGGTTTTCAATAAATCTGAGTTTCTAAGATGAAAAGCGGACTGGTTGTATTCTTTGTTGCAGTCGTGCTCCTGTCAGGATGTAATGAGAGATCGCACGTCGTCGATCCGGCGACACTTCCGCAGGCGGCCCAGGGCCAGGTCATAGGGGATACCAGCTACATACAACTCCAGCCGATCTGGAGCAATTTCTACAAGCCGAAAGGTATCACGGTCGGTTTCGATTACATACTGTACGTTGCCGAACCGGACAGCAACAGGATCGAAATGGTTGAGCTGTCGGGAATGAAAGTCGGAGTTTCGCGTTATGTCAAGAATCCAGTCGCCATCGCCGAAGACAGAAGATTCAATCTCATAATTGCGTGCGAATACGATACGAGCGTCAGCGGGCAGACCGTCTCGCTGGCTTCGATTGCGAAAATCAGGCTGTTCGATTACCAGCATAACATATCCGCCGCCCCGGTTGAAATCGTGCATCACGAGCCGGTGCAGAGACAGATTGTGCGTGACGCCGCCGGCAACCTGGTCTCCGGAAGAGAATATACGGGCGTGGCGGTGCTACCGGATAACAGCTACTACGTGACTCGTCACGGGAACAGCAACACAAGTCCGGTCGACCCGGACAACATGATATTGCATTTCAGCGAACAAGACTTTCAGTATTCAAACGACTACATAAATCTCGTCCCGAGGATGCTCCCGACGGGGACGGGATTTGCAGCGATCGATCAGCTCAGCGGCATAACCACGTTCAGGACGAGACAGTTTGGCACCGATTTCATCGTCACGCAGGTCGACCCCGCCAATGCATTCAAAGTGAAATGGGTGTCATACACTCCGGGGAGTGAAATCGTAGCGCCGGGTTGGAACTCCAAGCTGAGTCTGGACCCCACGAAATATACCGCGGGCGTATTGCCTGACCTACTCTCCAGTATTTTCATTTCCCCTACAGCCGTGATGGTCGACGACAGGAGCAGCATCTACGTCGTAGACAGTCAGCTCGACAGCCTGATGAAATTCGACCTGACGGGTAAACTCCTTCACGAATCATTCGGGCCGGTAAAAACGGGAGGAGCACTTTCCGATCCTTCCGGACTTGCATACTACAACAAGATCGTTTACATATCCGACACCGGGCACAATAGAATCCTGCGGTATGAGCTGTCGACCGACTTCCGTTGACGGTCGGCGCAAATCAAAAACAAAGGGGAGGCTGAAAATGAAACATCTCTTGTTTCGACAGGCGATGGCAGTGGTTCTTGCTGCCTTTGCTCTGTCTGGCTGTGCGGCATACGCGGTGGCTCCGGTTACCGGGTTCGTATATTCCGACACTGAGTTCGGAATCAATGCCACCGCCAATGAAGGGTCCTCGAAGATCGGGGAGGCATATTCCGAATCGATTCTCGGCCTCGTAGCGATCGGCGACGCCAGTATTGCCGCAGCAATGAAGAACGGCGGCATTACGAAGGTTCAGCACGTCGATTATCACACGTATAACATTCTGGGGATCTATGCGAAGTTCACCGTAAAAGTATACGGTGAATGAAGAAATAGTCACGGGCGTGACCGCCCTGTCCGGCTCGGCAGTCACGCTCCGATTTCCCCCGAATTTGTCCGCCGCATCCATCGGCGCGACCCGCACAATCTTGTTCCCGTACCAGAGCCTGTTTATATTGTCAAAACAAAATTACTCATGAGAAGAAAGAACCAGCCCGGCTCGATTGGTGCAACACAAGCGGTATTTGCGGTCATGTTGTCCGTGGTGGTTATCGGTTGTGCCTCGACGTCCCCGCGCTTTTCTTCCGGAAACAACGGATCCACGAGCAGCGCGCCTCGTTTTACTTACGATCAGACGCCGGAAGAATTGAACGTCGAAAAGACCGAAGAGAAGCTCGAAGACGACCGCCCGGTCAGCATAAGCAAAATGAAATCGGAGATCGACAGGATGGAGCGGCAGCCCGCGGTCGACACACCGGAAGCTCTTCGCGACAAGCTTATGAATCTGGTCCTCTCGTATATTGGAACGCCATACAAGATCGGCGGGATCAGTCATTCCGGAATGGACTGCTCGGGATTCTCTATGGTGGTTTTCGATTCGGCATTTGATGTCAACCTTCCGCATTCGGCCCGGGAACAATCGAGGCTCGGCAGCAGGGTTCACAAGGATGATCTCAGGGTGGGAGATCTTGTGTTCTTCAGGACGGTCGGGCGCAGAATAAGCCACGTGGGTATATATCTCGGCGACGACTTGTTTGCACATGCGAGCGTCTCGGAAGGGGTAACCATATCCTCTCTCGAGAGCACGTATTACAGGCGTCGTTACGCCGGAGCGCGTCAAATAATTCAATTAGGAATTTCAAATGGCCTTCAATAATCTCGACGAATTTCTTCAGTTTCTGAGAAAGAAGCGCGAACTCAAGGTAATCGACACGGAAGTCGATCCGAAACTCGAAATCACGGAAATAGTCGACCGGGTCGTCAAGTCGGGCGGCCCGGCGCTCCTGTTCACCAACCTGAAGGGAAGCAAAATCCCGCTCGCAATCAACATATTCGGCACCAGGCAAAGAATGGCATGGGCGCTCGGCGTCGAAGACCTGAACGAGATAGGCGACAGGCTTTCCGACATGATGAACCTGAAGGTTCCGGAGTCTCTCCTCGGCAAGGTGGCGATGATGCCGAAGCTGATGGAGATGGCGAAGTTCCCGCCGAAGGTTGTCAGGAAGGCGGCGTGCCAGGAGGTCGTTATCGGAGAGAAGGATGTAGACCTGTATCGATTCCCGGTCACTACCTCTTGGCCGCAGGACGGCGGTCCGTACATACTCTTCGGTCAGGTCGTCACGAAGGACCCCGACACCGGAACCCGCAACATGGGACTATACCGGCTCCAGGTGCTGGACAAGAACACGACCGCTATGCACTGGCAAAGACACAAGGGAGGGGCGGCCCATTTCAGAAGGGCGAAGGAAAAGGGGATGAAGCGGCTTGAAGTCGCTGTCGTCGTCGGCTCCGATCCCGCGACTATGTACAGCACGAGCGCTCCGCTGCCGGAAAGCATCGAGGAATATCTTTTTGCCGGGTTTCTGAGAAAGGACCCGGTCGAGCTCGTAAAATGCAGGACGGTGGACCTGGAAGTGCCGGCAGAATCGGAAATAGTCCTCGAGGGCTATGTAGACACTGAAGAGGACTTGCGTCTGGAGGGACCGTTCGGCGACCACACGGGTTTCTATTCGCTTGCGGATTACTATCCTGCTTTTCACGTAACCACGATTACTACACGCAAGAAGCCGGTCTTTGTCTCCACTGTGGTCGGGCAGCCCATTATGGAAGACGACTGGATGGGATTCGCTACGGAGCGGATATTCCTGCCGCTTGCGAAGCTCGTGATTCCGGAGATTGTCGACTATCACATGCCTTTCGAGGGAATTTTTCATAACCTCGTTTTCGTATCCATAGACAAGAAGTATCCCGGTCATGCGTTCAAAGTGATGAACGGTCTCTGGGGAATGGGACAGATGATGTTTGCAAAGGTGATTGTCGTCGTGGACAAGGATGTGGATGTCCAGAACACTTCGGAGGCATGGTGGTACGCGCTGAACAATATCGACCCGCAGCGGGATGTCGTCTTCTCCAAAGGTCCCGCCGACGTGCTCGATCATTCCTCGCAGCACTTCAGCTTCGGCACCAAAATGGGAATCGACGGGACCCGCAAGTGGCCCGATGAAGGGTTCACGAGGCCGTGGCCCGACAAGATTGTAATGTCTGATGAGATAAGAAAACTGGTGGACTCGAAGTGGAAATCATACGGATTTTAATGTCTCGCACCGCCGGACTAGGATTGGATAAATCGAAACAGGCATCCTCATTCCGGAACAGGATTTTGGCTGTTTTCCTCGCTGTAACATTCATTTGTACGTTATCTTCCTGTTCGAAGAAGCCGGCTGAGTTGTACGAAGAAGGAATGAAGGCTTACATTGCGCAGGACTATACCAAGGCACAGGATGATTTTGCCAGGGGGATCAAGAAGGAAGGCGACACAAAACTGTACGCCGGCTTCATTGCCGCTAACCTGGTCACGGGAAAATACCCGAACGTGATCACTGCATATAACACACTCTCCGACAGCATTCATTCGACGCTCGTCAGGATCTTAGGCGCAAAGTCTGTCGGGTCTTACGGAATTACTTCAAAGATAATTCCGTACAAGACAACCGGCGGCAATATAGTCCCTCCTGATTTCCCTGAGACTATCGTGCTGCAGGCCACTGCCGACTTTCGGGAATATCTCGTCGTCAAGCAGCAAATCGAGAATGATATCCGGAAATGACCGGTTTCCGCCACAGGGCATTTGCCATAAGCGTTCTGCTTCCCCTGGCTTTCCTTTCCATCAACCGACTGGCGTTTTCGCAGGCTGCTGTCGCGAACTACGTCATTGACGCAAGGCTCGACGCCTCTCTCCACACGATCGAAGGAAGTGAAGTCGTGACCTGGCATAATTTCACCGGCCAGGTTGCCGGCGTCGTCGAGTTCCATATGTTTGCCAACGCGTTCAGAAGTGAGCTCACGACATTCATGCGCGAAAGCGGAGGAACGATAGCCCCGGGCGAACGCGGCTGGATCGACCTTGTCGGAATAACCGACCTGAAGACCGGTGAGGACCTGCTCGGTCGCTCAAGGTATATCCAGCCCGACGATCAGAACCCTTACGACAGTACCGTGCTTTCGGTGCAGCTCCCGGAGCCGGTTTCTCCCCAGGATTCCGTGGTATTGAAAATCGGTTTTCTCGAGCAGCTTCCGGAAGCTGCCTATGGATACGGCTGGTCGCCGGGGGGCCGATACTATCTTGCCGCACACTGGTTCCCCAAAGTCGGAGTCTTTGAGAACGGAAGGTGGCATTGCCCCGAATTCGGCATCGCGGAGGATTATTCATCAAGCTTCGACAGCTATCGGGTGAACTTAAGCCTTCCTCTTGACTATATCGTCGGTGCAACCGGTGTGAGAACCGACGACCAGACGGAGGCCGGCAGGACTGTGAGATACAGCTACTCCGCCGACAGCGTGCGCGATTTTGTTTGGGCGGCCTCTCCGCATTTCGAGTTGCGCAAACACAAATTCAATTACGCGGGCCTACCGGAAACGACCGTAATCCTCCTCTTGCAGAGGAACCATCTGGGTCAGGCGGGGAGATATCTCGCGGCCGCAGACAGCGCCCTCGCTTTCTTCGTTACGCATTACGGCAGGTATCCGTATCCCGACCTGACCATTGTCGATGTGCCGCGGACCATGGAATCCGTAAGTTTTCGAGATGGCAATGCAGGTCTCCTCGATGCTGCATACCCGGCACTCATCGCCGCCGGCTCGGGCGACTACTCGCTCAGACATTACCTTGAACCCGAGACTGCAATTGCTCGAGGTATGGCAGGTCAGTACTGGAGCGGTGTGGCCGCGGCCAGCGACTCCGGCGGTGCCTGGCTCGACTCCGGCCTCAGCTCGTTCTCTGCCGGGAGATTTCTTGAGCAGGATTACGGACCTGATGTGTCGGTCTACAAGATTGCCGGTGTCTATCCCGTTTACGCATATCCCGTGTGGGAGCTTGGAGGCTATCCCGCGGCGGCGCTGTTGGGAAAGGTACGGATTAAAAGCCCCTACGAGTTTCTCCCCGTTTACCTGCGGCACGCAAATACGGATGCTGTCTCAGTTGCGGATTGCGGATCGGAAAATGAGATCGGTCGTGAAGCCTCGACAATGGCGAAATCAGCTCTGGCAGTTAGTACTCTTGAAGGCGTTCTCGGCGGACAGGTGATGGACAAGGCCCTTCGCTCGTACTATCAGCGTTTCAGATTCAAACATCATACTATACATGATTTTGAGAAGGTGTGCCGGGAAGTATCGGGAAGTGACCTGGATTGGTTCTTCAACCAGCTGGTGCGCGGAAGCGGAACTGTTGATTTCGGCGTGGAATCGATCAGCTATTTCAGGAGAACCGACCTGAGCAGCGGCGCTTCTACATTTATAACCGAAGTGACCGTGGTGCGGAAAGGCGATGTGAAGATGCCTGTCGACCTGCGACTTACCCTGGCCGATGACAACTCGATCGATACGGTGTGGGACGGCAAGCCGCGCCGTCAGGTCTTTCGCTTTGAGACGGCTTCCGCTCCATTCTCAGCCGAAGTAGACCCGTTTCAGAAAATACCCATCGACATCAACTACTCGAACAATAGTCTGCTGGTTCAACCGGATTTCCTTCCCGTCCTGAAATGGGTGAACAGTCTGCTGAATTATTTTCAGAATATTCTTCTTACCGTCGGGGTGCTGGTTTGAGCATGACGGTTTCTGGGCGCGAAGCGCTCGCGACAGGAGTCGGGAGAGCGGCAAGGAATTGGCGACTACTGCTCCTATTCTACGCATTCAATTTTCTTTTTGCCGCCGTACTCAGTCTGCCGCTGGCATCTATTCTGTCTGGCGATGTGTCGCGAAGCGTCGCCGGAGAGAGCTTGATGAAGGGATTCAATTACAGGTGGTATGTGGAGTTCTTTCACGCCAACAGCCGTTTCTTCAGCTCTTTGGTGCCACAGATGCTCCTGGTGATTGTCCTTTATCTAATATTTGAAGTGTTTTTCGCGGGCGGATTCTATTCCGCCTTTGTCTCGAGGAAAGGAATGAAGATTTCCGAATTCTTTGCAAGAGGGGCATCATCGTTCTTTCCGTTGCTCGGCGTTACTGCTGTCGAAGGCGCGGTCCTGATTGTCCTTTATGGTGGTAACTCGCTCTGGGCAAACTTCAATGAACAGGCGGCCCGTACCGCCGCGTCCGCGAGCGCCGTCCTCCATGCAGAGTTATGGCGATACGGTTTTGTTGTGGCGGCATTTGTCGTTATAAGTCTCCTGTCGGATTTTACCAGAGCTGCGGTAGCGGTGGATGTCGACGACTATTGGTACAAGATCAAACGCGGATTCATGTTCGGCGTAAAGCATCCGGTTTCGACATTCGGCGTCTATCTCGGATGCACTCTAATCAGCCTGTCCGTAATCGGGATCGGTCTCTTTTATAATTTCAGAGTCGCGGCCGATTCGGAAGCTAGCGTCATTCTCGGGATTGCAGCCGGCCAGATTTTTATTTTGCTTAGAATATTCTCGAAACTTATTTTTTACGCTAGTGAGGCGGTGCTTTACAAAGAAGATCAAATTGAAGTAATTAAGGTAAAACCGGAAATGCTGGAGTAATACGCGATGATAATGCCGATTTACTTATACGGGACAGAAGTCTGGAGCCATCCCGCAAAAAAGGTGACGAAGTTCGACCAGAAACTTGTCGGTCTGATCCGGGATATGTTCGAGACAATGGATCAGGCAGACGGAATCGGGCTCGCGGCCAATCAGGTTGGGCTGTCGATTTCACTCGCAGTTATGGATATTTCCGTAATGGACGAATACAAGGAAGAGAAGCCGCTGGTCGTGATAAACCCTGAAATACTGGAATCGAGCGGGGAATATGTGATGGAGGAGGGGTGCCTCAGCATTCCGGGAGTCCGCGACGAGGTGAGAAGGGCTGACAAACTCAGGGTGCGTTTTACAGACGGGAACTTCGAGCGGGTTGAGATGGAACTGACGGGAATGTGGGCTCGCGTTTTCCAGCACGAGTATGACCACCTGCAGCAGAAATTCTTCATCAACAGGTTGTCGGGAGTTAAGAGGCAGCTCCTGAAACCCCGGTTGTCAAAAATAAAACGAGGTGACGTGCAGACACGTTATGCTGTCGTTTCTTCAATCGACGAAAGCAGGAAGTAGTTTGGACCCACAGGTCGGCACCGCCATCCCGTTCATCTCCTGATTGTCCCGTTTCTTACACTCTCCGGTCGTAGACTTCCCTTGAGTAGATGTGTCTAGTTGTCCGCGGCTATTTTGAATTCCTTCTGGTCGGGTCGCAGTTTATTGTACATGGCCTCGAGGGCATGGTAGGCTGTTTCGCTTCCCCGCTGAGCGCTCTGGCGATAAAGTCTGACAGCTTCGGGCGTATTCTGAGCCACCCCTATCCCATTTTGATAGCAATATCCCAGTGCCACCTGCGCCAGTATCGAACCGTCCATAGAAGCCGCCATCAGCGTGTCGATGTTCTCTTTGAGGGAAGGGTCGTTCAAGGCGCTGTCCGCGAGGACTGCTGCTGCGGCCAGTCTTATCTCCGCCTCACGGCTCCCGAGACTGACTGCACGAAGCCAGCATTGGCGTCCCAATGCCGGATTCGGTTTCGTCCATTGTCCAGTATAGTAACAGCGTCCGAGCTCGATGAGAGCCGGTATGTTGTTGTCGTCCGCAGCGGCAACCAGCAGATGGAAAGCCTGGTTGTCTGTGATCCGCTGGTCGAGACCGAGCTCTGTCAGGCCCACCCAGACAAAGGCCGCGTCGCTGCTCCCTTTCTTTGCAAGTGATTCGACCTCTTCGGGGAATCCCTCTGTTCGAAACAGGTCAAGCAGAAGGGATAGACCGTGCCGTGAGTCCATCCGTGCAGCGCGGAGGTACTCTTCGGCGGCGAGGATCGTATCTTGTTTCACGCCGACTCCCTTCTCGTAACACCTCCCGAGCAGGGCCAACGCTTCCGGGCTCCCGACGTCCGCCGCCCTCTCGATAACACTGATGGCATTCGTGTCGTTGTTTCCGCCCTTTTCGAAAATAGTGGAGATTCCGAGTGCTTTTCGGATTTCCTTTCCCCCTTCGCGGAACGCCTCGTCGAGCAGCGTGAGGTCGCTGACATGCGATGTGGTATCGGGACCGAAGTTCAGATAGACCAGCTCGAACGACTTAACGGCACCGGTCGAAGACGTGTCGCGCTCAGCCTTTACTGTAGTCCCGCTGTCCGCCGGAACGGGAATCCCTCTTTGGACGAACTCGCGGAGAACCTTGGCTGCCGGTTCGTATTTCTGGTCGGCGGCGGCCTTCAGCCATTTGTAAGCCTCGGCCCAGTCACGAGGCACCGTGAGGTTGTCGGTATAGGCGAGACCGAGAGCGAATTCTGCATCGGCCAGATGCTGGTCGGCAGCAGCCTTGAATTGGAGAAACGCCTTGAAGGGATTCCATTTCACTCCCCACCCGTTATTGAGAAAGATGCCGAGATTGTATTCGGCAATGGACATTTTTTGATCGGCGGCCTTGGCAATCCAATAGGCAGCCCGGGTTGTATCGACCGGGAAACCCTTGCCGAGAAGATAACGCAGTCCCAATTCGTTCTGGGCAGCCGGGTTCCCGTCGTTGGCCTCCCTTACGAGTGCGAATCCTTCCCAGAGCTGATAAACAAGGTCCGACGGCTTGACAAGCTCGTTTGCACCGGGCGGCTTGTAATCCTTGAAGACGGAGCTGTTTTGATGGTCCTTCTCCTTGTCCTGCCCGTTTGCCGGCAAAGCGCCCGCAACATAAACAAAAATAAAAAGTGTAAGACAGTAAACGCAGCGATTCATCATGTCAATGTAAGATAATTGTGATATTGAAATCGACGCCTCAAGTCTGGAATAGGTTTGATCGGCTTTCGAAATGCCGAAGCGTTTTCCAATAGTCCCCTGACAAAATCTTCCGTCGACAGATGTCTCCCGGTGTCCGGTACATCGGCTTGAGTGTATCGATGCCGCTAGACGGCTCAACAGGGAGAATCTGTGAAGAGCGGGCGGTCAGAACCTGCTCACTTTCTCCCCGGTCACCGGAGAAGCGTCTCTCTTTAATCTATGTTACATTTGACTCGATTGAACGAGCTGATAATTGCCCGTACCGAATTGGTCCAGGAAAACAAATTCCAGATGGAGCGAATAATAGTACCAGATTTGGTAAGGCGGCGAATTGAAATTGTTGCTGTGATCGTCGACCTCGTCGGGCGGACCGTAGATGATATATGTTCTGCCGCGATCCGACTGCCATCCTTTCTGCGGTCCGCTGGCAAAGTGTTCGTTCGCGAAATCGACCCTCCTGTAGAACTCGTTTCTCATCGCCTCGGCCGCTTCCTTATTCCCGGCGGTTCGGGAAAGCCAGAAATCAAGAAATCGCTTCTGCCGTACGTCGAATGAACCCTTCTTCAGCGAGTCCAGCTCCGTCGATGTAGCTATGTAAATCAGGGGAGCAATTGCCTGATCAAGTTCAGCGGGAACGAGGGGGACCTTGCCGCGGAGGATTTCAAAGACCGCCTGGGATGAATTTGTTACTCCCTTGCTTTCCGCAGAGACCTTGAAAGAGTAGGTGCCGGGGGCGAGTCCGGTTATCTCTATCGGAAGGCGGTATAGCTGGACGTTCTTTTCCTGAGACAGTGCGTAAGTAGTGTCCATTGCGGTCGGCACCTGGACCGATCGGGCGGTCACGTGCAGGGAAATATCGGCTGGAACATCCTTGGTCGTCACGAAGAATTTTGCAATAAGACTATCCGCTCCACTTTTCACCCTGCTGACCGGAACTCCCGCCTCATGCGAATGTCGGTAAAGCAGGACGTCGCTGATATTGACAGGATCCTCGAGGAAATCCTTGAAATTGTGCTCGAATTCCCGCGTTGAGGTGTGGCCTGTATTGAAGTCATAAAGCTTCAGTACGACATAATACCCGCCCGGGGGAAGCGTCATCCGGTCCTCGAGAGTGTCGTACATGGACGTCGAATTCGTCTCGGCATAATTCGGAACGGTTAATTGCCGATTGAAGATTTTCGTGTATTTGAGATCGGACAGGTCCTTATCTCCGAAAATGTTCACCGAGAACTGGTAATGTGCCGAAAATCCGGAGTCGCTCTTCACAAATGCGACGTCGTCGTAGCGGAGCCTCGCATAGAGATCCCCCCTCGAAGAGTCGGAATTCATTGACGGGTAGTTGATGATGAAGAAGCCGAATCGCGGCAGGAAAAGGGTGTTCTTCAGGTCAGGCGCAAACGATCTCATCGACGGGGCGCAGCCCGCAATGAGGAGCGACATGGCGAAGAGCACCGCCGACGCGAACAGAGTCGGTTTGACATACGAACGATTATTTTGTTTTTTCATTGAACACATCCGATGCTTCGAGCAGTTTTTCTATAGTTATGATTCCGTGCAGCACATCGCCCTCTTCCACCGGGGCGACGGTCACGTTTGATGCCCGCATAGTGCTGAGTGCCTCAGCGGCGGTCTGATCCGGAAGTATTACTGGGAAGTTCTTCCGGGCGATCTCCCCGACTCTCTTGTCGTGCAAGTGGTTGTGCAGGGACTCAATTACTGAAGACCGAAGAAGAATTCCGACAAATCTGCCGTTGTCCAATACGGGAAAGTCGTTCTGGAAGGTGTGCAGAGACTTGTCGACTACCGCTGTCAGGGGCTCGTCCGGAGCAATTGTTTTGAAATCGGTAATCATGAGATCGCTGACGGGAATTTTCTCCAGCGTGGACGACAGCAGAATGGCCTCTTCCTCCGAGCTGGCGCCGCTGAATATGAAGATTCCGATGAGGATGAGCCACCAGTTGTAAAACAAACCTATTACTATGAACGCGATTGCAAACACTTTCCCGACATCGGCAGCGAGTCTGGTCGCCTCCGTGTATTCCTTGCGCATAGCGATGAACCCGCGAAGAATTCTACCGCCGTCCATCGGGTAAGCAGGTATAATATTGAACAATCCCAGCATTATGTTCGCCCAGAACAAGTCAACCACAAGGCTGCCGCTTTGAAGCGATATTTCCGAAAACTGAAGGGAGGGATCTCCCAGTTTTCCGAAAAAGAGTAAAACACCTGCGATCACGAAATTCACAACCGGTCCCGCGATTGTCATTCCGACTTCCTTTATCGGATCCCTCGGTATTTCCGCAATCTGTGACACACCGCCGATGGGCAGGAGGAGGATGGATGAAATCGTGAGCCCGTACGATTTCGCTACCAGGCTGTGGCCGAGCTCGTGCAGGAGAACGCAGGCGAAGATCAACGTCCAGAAGACCACACTGCGCAAACCGGCCTGTGGGCCGCTCATAGAGGTTTCGACATACCAAATAAAGGCAAGCAGGAGCAGAAACGTGAGGTGTACTCTTATGGGTATGCCGAATAACCTGCCGATGGGAATCGACCAGCGCATCTTCGTCCAGTTTTGTTCCTTAGAATTTAATTCTCACCATTATAAATGACAATTCGCCCGATTTTGTTCCAGGAAACCATTTGTGACATACCCATCATATTTGATGAGGAAAAGTTACAAGCGGTTTACTTTGCAAAAGACATGTGTTTTGCAGCTTTTTTCGGATTTGATGTAACAAATGGAAGAGCACTTCGTCTAAGTATGTAGCCAGCACTCAAAGAAGGACCTACCTAGAATGCCTCCTTCTACCCGCCCTTGCCCAGGGCGGGTTTTTTTATGCGATTTTCAGGAATTCAGACAACTTCCTCACGTAATCCGCCCCTCCCATCTCGAGAACGTCGGCATGACCGGCTCCCGGAACCATGAGCAGCTCGGCATTTCTGCTCAATTTCGCGAGCTCCTGCGAGTATTTCACTTTTACCGTCTTGTCATGCTCGCCGTGAACTATGAGAATGGGAACTTCGATCTTCCTGATGTCGGTTGCCGGGGAGACCTCGTCCGCCCTGAACTTCGCCATCCTTTCCGCGCGGCTCAGGACAAACTTCAGAAGTGACCTGCTCCTGATGCCGATGTGATGCAGCTCGTGGTCGAGTGCGATGGAAAAGAGATCGTAAAACGGTGCTATTGCAACTATGCGGGCCACTCGCTTGTCTATTGCCGCGGTCTGAATGGCGATCGCCCCGCCCATCGACACACCTATGATAACGATTTCCGTATCCGGGTCGGTCGCTTTTATCTGGTCTATCAGCCTTACGACATCGTGTTTTTCGTAGTAGCCGTATGTGCAGTATTTCCCTCCGCTTTCGCCGTGGCGCCGCATGTCTATCAGAAAGAACTTACGGCACGCTCCCGCGAAAGCCTTCGCATAATTGAGCCCGCTTACTTTGGAATCGGTTATCCCGTGCAAATAGATTATGGTATCTTTTGCATGTTCGCATTTGGGATTATCGAGCAGCCAGTAAGAAAGCTTGTACCCGTCGGCGGTAGTAAGCGTTTTGGGCGTGAAATTCATGCCGATTTGAGAGGGGTGGCTGAAGCCGAATTTCTTCTGGTAATATTCCGGTTTTCTTTTTTCCGGCATCAGCAATTCTCGTGGCCCGAAATGTAGAGCAGAGACCAAACCGACGGATATCAATACCAGGGCAATAGCTATTGCGAGGATCATTTCACAAAATTGTCATACACAAGCTTGGAGATCTTTGCAATGAATATCTCCGATTTGTTGTCGGTTATCCAGCGCTGGTCCGCGTTGTGTGTGGTGAAAACGCATAGTATGTAATCGGTTCTGGGTGTGTAAATAACCGCGACGTCGTTTCTTGTGTCGTTCAGTGCGCCCGTCTTGTGAGCGATCTCTATGGTGTCGCGATAAGTCGGGAGAAATCGGGGGATGCTTGTGTCGTAGAACTGGTATTTCATGAGGTCGATCATCGCCTTTGAACTCTTCTTCCCGACTATTTCTCCCTTGTAGAGCTTCGTCAGGAAGATGCCGGTCTCTCTTGGAGTCGTGACGCCGATCCCGTATTGTTTTCTAAGTGTCGAGTCGCTGTAGACTCTCTTGTCGAAAATTCTTGCAAGCTCCATTGTGTGAGTCAGGCCGAGCGATCTTATGTAACGTGTCACGCTTTCTACTCCTCCCACTTCGTCCGTGAGGAGGTTCGCGGCGACGTTATCGCTCATGTTTATCATCAGCCAGGAGAGATCGCCAAGCGTCAGTTTCAAGCCGTCGTGCATGAACAGGAGTATGCCGCTTCCGGGAACCTTGTCGGAATCATGAAGGACAACCTGGTCGCTCATCGCGAGCTTTCCCTCTTTTATGTCCTTGTAAAGCTTGGCGAGCACGTAAATTTTTATGACGCTCGCGGTAGGGAACATCTTGTCGGCGTTGTAGGTGATCGTCTCTCCGTTTCTGAGATTAAGAGCGTAGATTCCGGCGTCACCCTTATAGCTGGCGGCAAGAGCATTTACTGAATCCTGCAGAGTCTGAGCACTCGCAGTAGAAAATAGTGCAACTGCAAGAAGCAAAGTTGTCAAAATCTTCATGGGTTCTCCGTTTTTTACAATTTGCATTTTTCCGAATGAATTTCCATGCATCGGAAGGAGTAGAATAAAAAGGGCAGTCTGCTCTCGAGCAAACTGCCCTTCTATCGCGTCTACGCCGAAATCAGAAGCTGTAATCGACACCTACGGCGAGTACTGTAACCCCGAAGCCAAGCCGGGCCTGCGCCGACCAGTTACGGTTGAAGAAGTATCTCACACCAGCGCTCCCTCCGAATATCAGGGCCGAGCCGTAAGGCGATGCATACGGGGCGATCCCCGGTGCGCTCCAGGTGACCGACTGATAAGCGAGGATGAGTCCGACAAACGGATCGATTTTCCTGTCTTTCAGGACGAAGTGGTACATCCCCGTCAATCCGATGTCAAAAAAGGTCAGAGTCCCTGCCTCCGACGGATAGAGAGCATCGTAGTTGTAACCGTAGGAGTATGAATAGTAGTCGGCTATTCCTCCGATTCCGATGATGCCGGGACCTGCGTCGCCGACATTTGTGATTCCACGCTCATAATCCACTCCCATCGCGAACGCGCCGCCATAACCGCCCACCCCTACATGGACACCGGCGTAATTTCGCTGGTTTTCAAATTGTGCGTTCGCCCTTGGGGCGATCAAGGCTATTGAAGCCAGAACGAAAAGCACACCGAAGATTTTGTTAGGCATCTCTGCTCCCTTCTTTTGAGTTTTGCCGTAATGGTAATTGATATGGTTCAACGCGATATATCAACGGGGACGGAGGAAGTGCCGCGTTCCCTCTGGCATTCCGATGCCCCGTCTTTCACAGTGTATGAACACCGTGGCCGTAATATAGGTTCAAGAAATGTCTTCTTGCAAGTAAAAGGTTCGATTGCGTTTATAGGTCCCTGCTCTTAAATTTTGGATACATTTTGAACTACGAGATATACCGTTTCGATAAGATGGACTCGACGAATTCCCACCTGCTGAGGCTTGCGGATGAGGGGTTCCCCGAGGGGACTGTTGTAGTCGCTGATGAGCAGACCGGCGGGCGGGGGCGGTTCGGAAGAAAGTGGGAATCGGAGCCGCTGTCGAACCTCCTTTTTTCTCTTCTCCTGCGCCCGGCATTTCTCGAAAGAGACGAGGTCTTCGTACTCACATTTTCTGCTGCCGTGGCAGTGGCGGAAGCTCTTGAGAATGTCGCGGGAGTCAGACCGGAACTGAAGTGGCCGAACGATATTCTGCTCGGTTCCGGAAAGGTTTGCGGCATCCTGCTGGAATCTGCCTTCACATCCGACAGGCTTGACTGCGTCGTTTTGGGAATCGGCCTCAACGTGAACCAGGAGACCTTCCCGCCGGAAGTTGCGGCGAAAGCGACTTCGTTGTTTTCCTTTACGGGGAAGAAGTATGATCGCGACGAAGTCCTCTCGGCTATATTGGCGAAATTTGCTGCGACTTACGAAACCGTTCGGGCGAGGGAATTTTATTCGGTAATGAAGCGCTGGCGCGACCGGTCGGCGATGTTCGGAAAGAAGATCAAACTCCGGCAGGCCGACAGAATCTACGAAGGAATTTGCGATGAAGTCACAGATGACGGCGCCATAGTGATCGATACGGGCGCCGGGTTGAAATCATTCACATCGGGAGAAGTCTCAACAATAGGAGAATCAAGCTGATGCTTCTTTGCATTGACGTCGGCAACACACACACCCAGTTCGGCGTTTTCGACCGCGGCAAGCTGAAGCGGGATTATCGCGTTGCCAGCGAAGTCGTGCGGACGGAGGACGAAATCGGCATCGTCATACTATCGCTCCTCAGACACCACGGAATCAGGATAAACGATATCGAGGGAGTGGGAATATCTTCCGTCGTACCGAACCTGACCGGCATACTCGAGAGGATGTCCAGAAAATACTTCGGGAGCGAGCCTCTGACCGTCGGCCCGAACCTGGACCTCGGGATCAAGATCGCATACGACGAGCCGGCCGCGGTGGGCAGCGACAGGATTTGCAACGCAGTTGCCGGGCACAGGAAATACGAAGGCCCGCTGGTAATTCTCGACTTCGGTACCGCCACAACCTACGATGTCGTCGCCGCAGACGGGACTTATCTCGGTGGCGCGATAGCTCCCGGTCTCGAGACGGCCGCGACGGACCTTCAGAGAAAAGCTGCAAAGCTACCAAGGATTGAACTCCGCTTCCCGAAGGAGATAATAGGGAAGACGACGGCTTCGAGTATGCAGAGCGGAATTATGTACGGAGCCGTCGACGCCGTGGAAGGAATGGTGCGAAGGATAAAGGCCGTGCTGGGAGGCGATCCGAAGGTCGTTGCCACCGGAGGCTACGCGCAGATCATGGCTGCCGAGACCCGGGTGATAGATTACATTGAACCCACACTTGTTCTTGATGGAGTACGAATCATTTATGAAGCGAACCGTAAAAAAATCCCGCGCCGCCGCAGCTAGAACCCGGAAGGCCCAACGAAATCGGGAGGCTCCATTTGTCATACGCCGCGCCAGGAAGAGCGATCTTCCCGCGGTTGTAAGGATGAGCAACGGAGTGAAGGAAATCGAAAACTATCCCGGTCAGACGATGAAGGCTGAAGACTTCCGCCATTTCGTGGAAGGAGGGGGGCTGATGCTCGTCGCCGCGGCGAAAGGGAAGGTGATCGGCTACGTTACCGCTTATGAATCGGAAAACTATTTCTACCTCCCTTATGCCGTGACCGAGAGAAAATGGCGGAATCGCGGCGTAGGAAGCGCCCTTCTCGGCGAAATTGAAAAAATGGCGAAAGAACGCAATGTCGAGTATATTCTGATGAGCGTGTACGTCTACAACTCGAGCGTCCACTCCTTCCTCAAGGCGCGAGGATATGTCGCCAGCAAGAAACTCGTTCAATATTCGAAGACAATTCTAGACAAAGGCAAATAGATGGGCAAGCTGATAGTAAGCATTTCGGGACTGCGGGGCGTAGTTGGCGACTCGCTCACTCCGGAGACTGTGATAGAATATGGAAATGCGTTTGCAAAATATTGCGGTCGAAAAAAGATAGTCGTCGGCCGTGACGGAAGATACCACGGCGAGATGCTCGCCAACATCCTCATCGGTACTCTTGCAGCGAACGGGTGCGACGTGGTCGATATAGGGATCTGCCCGACCCCGACCGTTCAACTGGCGGCGGAACATTCGGAGGCGGCCGGCGGAGTGGCCGTTACGGCGAGCCACAATCCGATGGAGTATAACGGCCTGAAATTCATCAATGCCAAGGGGGTGTTCCTCGATGCGGATGAGAACAAGAGACTATGGAAGTATGTGGAGGAGAAACCGGATTATGCCGGGCATGAATCTACAGGTGAGATAGTTCACAGCGACTTCTTCCTGCGCGACCACGTCAGGCGCGCCCTCGCCATCAAAGCCATCGATGTCGAAGCGATCAGGAAAAGGCGCTTCAAAGTGGTTGTCGATTGCACGAATGCTGCCGGGTCGGTCGTCATTCCAGGGCTCCTTCACGAGCTGGGCTGCCAGGTAACGAAGCTGGACTGCGAGGGAACCGGAAGGTTCACCCGCCGCCCTGAGCCGATCCCGGAGAACCTCGGCGCGGTCATGGAAAAAGTGAAGAGGGAAAAGGCTGACCTCGGGATCGTCGTGGATCCGGACGTGGACCGCCTCGTTCTGATCACGGAGAAGGGAGAACCCTTCAGCGAGGAGTACACAATTGCCCAGGCGGTAGCATTCGTATTGAAAAAGACTCCGGAGGAGAAGCGCATTGTTGCGGTGAATCTCTCGACCACGCGCGCCGTCGACGAAATTGCAGCCGGTTTCGGCGGAAAGGTCTACCGTTCTCCGGTCGGGGAGATAAACGTGGTCAAGAAGATGAAGAAGGTCGGAGCGGTGATCGGCGGGGAGGGGAGCGGCGGTGTCATCCTTCCCGAAGTCCACTACGGAAGAGATGCCCTCGTGGGAATTGTTATCACGCTGCAGCACCTTCTTGAGTTCGGAGGTACGCTTTCCGAACTCAAGGATTCCCTCCCGAAGTTCGAGATCGTAAAAAAGAGAATTGACCTGGAAAAGAAGAATCCCGACAGCATAATTGCTGCGGTCAGGAAGAAATATGCCGGTTACAAAATAAATACCGATGACGGCCTGAAAATAGACGCGCCGGAATACTGGATTCATCTGAGAAAGTCGAACACCGAGCCGATAATCAGGGTCATAGCCGAGGCCTCTTCGAAAGAGAGTGCCGAGTCGCATGCCCTGGAAGTTGTGAACTTCATTCAGAAGACGGTCCGTGCAGGCAAGCGCCGATGAAGAAGATCCTCCTGATCGGGGACAATGTACCGGACGGTATCGGGCTTGCGGGAAGCGACACAGATCAGGAAGGTTGCCGCGAATGTGTGAGGGAACCTGTCGATCGGATTCTTACGACAGAAATTGAAATGAAATATCTGCTGGTAAACTCTTCTCGCGCCAGCTGATATCGGAGAGCCTTGGAGAAACGAGTGGGAAAAAGTAGGCGTTTCTTTTTCTTGGTCCTGGGGATTTGCGGTGCCGCGCTTTTTGCCGCAGCGGTGATCATCATTACCCGAACAATCCGGGCGTCCATCACATCGGGGTTATTAATCGATTCCATCTTCATTACGAACATTATCGCAGTAGCCATGTCCTTTTTTGCTTTTTCGAGGTACACCGTCCATAAGGAGAGGCTGCTCGTATTCATCGCGTTTGCATTTCTGGCCGGTGGTTTCGTAACGATAGGCGGAATTGTAGTCTCGGATATGGGATTCCTCGGCACTTCAGAGCAGGTGTTTGCAATCCGGCTCCTGGCGTGGGAGGGTGGAAGACTTTTTCTGGGGGCCATACTTGCGGCAGGTACGATCTTTGTCTGGCTTCATCCCCGTTCGGATTCCAGTATCACCGATATTTTTTCAGCGATTGCTATTGCGGCGTTTCTCGTGTTTGCGACAGTTTTCTTTCTGAGTGGCGGGAGCCTTCATGGGGGAACAGCACTGGCGTTTAGCACGAGGACAATCGCTCTGATATCTTCCGGCCTGTTGCTGACAGCGCTTCTCGGAGTCGCCCGGAACTACTTCACCTACCCTACCTTCTTCAATTACACACTTGTGATCACCTTCTTTGTCCTTGCAGTCGCGGACATAGTCGGAGCCTTCTCTGCCACATTCAACGACACGGCATCCGCCGCCGGGCTGGCGTTGTCGTTTGCTGCTTACGGGATTGCCGCGATCGGGAGCCTGGCGGATGTGGGGAGTTTTATCGGCAGGCACGTGCGCAACCCCAGAGGGGTGTCCGAGACAAATGAAGAACTCATGAAGTACCGGCTCTATTTGGAGGAGTTTCCCAATCCCGTGCAGATCGTCGATGAGGACGGGAAGACAGCATATGTCAATCCTGCTTTCGAGAATAGCTTCGGCCGGAGGTTGTCCGAAACAAGAGGGAGAGCGCTGCGCGAATTGTACGATCCCTCCGAAGCAGAGAAGGTCGAACAGTACGAACGGCTGGTGGATCAGGGGCTGAAGGACGAGTGCCAGGTTCGTGTGGTGACCGGGAACGGACAAAGGATCGCAACATTGCTCAATTCCACTTCAATCATGATCGGCGGGAAAAGAATCGGCAGGCTGATGATATTCCGCGACATCACCGGCAGGAACGAGCTGGAACGTCGAACCAGGGCGCTCAGCGCTGCGGTTGAAAATACGGGACAGGCGATTACACTGACCGACCCGCAGGGTTATATAACCTTCCTGAATTCGGCTGCCGAAGAGCTTTTCGGATACACGATGAAGGAATTGTCGGGGTCGAGCCTCTGGATGCTGGTGTCGCCGGATTTCGGATATTTCCGGGCACGGGAAATATACATACAAACAATGCGCACAGGAATCTGGAAAGGAGAAGTCCTCAACCGGCGGAGGGATGGAACGGAGTATTACATATACCTCAGTACGAGCTCCATAAAAGACTCCGAAGGCAACGTTATCGCTCTTGTCGGAATATGCGAAGACGTCACTGAAAAGAAATGGGAGGAGAGGCGAAAAGACAGTGCCTACAGGATTGCACAGCTTGCGGTCTCGAGCAGGAATGTTCCCGAGCTTGCTCAGGCAGCGGTCGGATTGCTGACCATGATTCTGAATTCACCGCTGATTGTCCTCCACATATACGATGAAGGTACGGGGACACTGGAAGTAGCGGCGCATTCCGATTTGGGTATTGACGGCGTTATCACTATGCACCGAAGCCTTGAGCGTGACCGCGAGACGGACGCCGTTCGTTCCCTCGAAACGAAGAAGCCGACGTATTCCGAATCGCTTTCGGGCACGGAATACTCGAACCTGAAAGATGCGCCGGCCTTCCGTAACGCAAGAGGGTTGATGAGTTTCCCGCTGATCAGTTCCGGACAGGCGGTCGGAGTTGTCCAGTACGTTTCAGTCGCGCCGGCAGGTAATGTCAAGTATGAAGCGGAAGTGGCCGACGCTGGGGCCAGCGAGCTTGCCTCCGGCATCCAGAGGCTGAAGCTCGGCGCCAGGATCGCCCAACAGGCCGACCAACTCGAAAAAATATTCTCCAGCGCCGCCGAGGGAATAGCGCTCGTCGATAGACGTGGCAGAATACTTCTCATGAATGAGAGGGGAAAGGAAATTTTCGGCCTGAAAGAAATTATCGGCGTCGGCTTCGAGGAATATGTCGAAACTCTGAACATGCGCAGGCTCGACGGCAAAGCCCTTTCGGACGAGGACAACCCCATAAAACTCTCGGCAATCGAGGGGCAGAACGTCGACAAGTTCGAGTTCACCATTACCCGTTACGGGAAAGACCGGGTGCTCTCCATAAGTACGGCCCCCCTTCTCGGCACGGGCGGAGAGATCAACGGGGCGGTTGCGATTTTCAGCGATATCACGGACAGGAAAGCGAACGAGGAACGAATCGCATATCAGGCGATGCTGCTGGGGGAGGTTAACGATGCGATAATTGCGTCGGACAGGGACGGAGCGATCACTTCATGGAACCCTGCCGCAGAGCGGTTGTACGGCTGGAAGGAGACTGAGGTTATCGGGCAGCCGCTCGAAAGGGTGATTCCTTACGGGTTCATCGGAATTTCTCGCGAGATGCTGCAGGGTGAGCTTCAACAGAAGGGCGTTTGGCGGGGAGAGGCGGTCAATTTCTCCAGTGACAGCCGCACACTTTATATTGACTCGTCAATCGCGATGGTCAGGGACTCGGACGGCAACCCCACGGGGAGGGTTTTCATAAACAGGGATATCACCGTTCAAAAGCAAAACGAGCTGGCCGTCAGGAAACAGAACAGGAGGCTTTCCGTCATAAACAGGACGGCGCTGGCCGTCAAAGACGCGTTCGACGTTTTCGAGATATTGAACAAGGGCCTCGCGAGACTGATCGATTACGAAGACGTAGCCGCAGCCGCAGTCTACCTCTCGTCCCGCGCAACGTCAGGATTAACCCTCTCTTCCACCCTCGGCTTCAGCGCGCCGTTTGTCGAAGACGAACGGGTCAGAAGCCTTTCTCTTGATGAGCCGCTCCTGTATGGAGTAATGGAAAACGGCGAACCAATGATTATCCCCGACATCTCCACTTATCCGCGCCAACCCCAGCTCTTAACTGCACTCCGGCACGAGCTGATGCATTCGTTGATCGTCGTTCCCATCGTGGGAAGAGAAGAGCTGCAGGGCTTGCTGATAGCCGCATCGAGGCAGGAAATGGATTTCGGTGAGAGCGACAGAGAGTTTTTTCTAATGATCTCCCGTGTCATCGGAACGGCAATCGAAAGCGCCTATCTCTACTCGGATATCCTCGACAAATCACAGAAGCTTGAGGATTCAAACGAACAACTCAGGATGTCGAAGATTTGGGTCGAAGAAGCCAATGCTCAACTGGTCCGCGTAAACCAGCAGCTCGAAGAGGCGAGCAGGCTCAAGAGCCAGTTTCTTGCAAACATGAGTCACGAGCTCCGGACACCCCTCAATTCAATTATAGGATTCACAAGCCTGCTTCTCACCGACGATTCGCATCCGCCTACGATAGAGCAAAAGGAGGGACTCGAAATTGTCCTGCGGAACGCAAAGCATCTCCTCGCGTTGATCAGCGATATCCTCGATTTGTCCAAGATTGAGGCGGGAAAGCTTGCGATTTCTCCTGAGGGATTCAATATCGGAGAAGTCGTGGCAGATTCAATAGCCACGATTGAGCCGCTTCTTTCCGACAAACCGGTAACACTGGTGAGCGAAATCGATCCTGGTGTATCTCCTCTCTTTTCCGATCCCGCGAGGATCAAGCAAATCATCCTGAACCTCCTGAGCAACGCCGTGAAATTCACGAGCAGGGGGTATATAAAAGTTCTGGTGAGGATGCTGGAACACAACTTTATCTCCATCGCTGTGGAGGACAGTGGGGCCGGTATACCGGCTGAATACCTTGAGGTTGTCTTTGAAGAATTCAGGCAGGTGGATGGTTCCAACACGCGCAGGCACGGCGGAACCGGTCTCGGCCTCGCCATTTCGCGAAGGCTGGCCACTCTGCTTGGAGGAGATCTGACGGTGCATAGCGTGATGGGCAAAGGTTCAACTTTCACATTGACCGTGCCGGCGGTTTACAGGGCGCCGGAGGAGGAAAATGAGGCAACGGGGCCATCGGCGGGCGAATCGTCTGAGAGGCCCGTCGACATGAGCAATCTGGTTGTTTGTGTGGATGATGATCCGGAAGTTCTCCTCCTCCTGAAGAATCACCTGTTGGCGGAGGGTTTTGAATTCCTCGGCGTGAATGACTCGCGGGACGCTGTCGACACCGTCAGGAAATACAGGCCGATGCTTGTCACGCTTGACATTATGATGTCAAAGAAGGACGGGTGGCAGATACTTCAGGAGCTGAAGTCGGACGCCGAACTGAAGGCCATCCCCGTTGTCATCCACTCAATCGTGGAAAACAAAGCCCTTGCATTTTCGCTTGGTGCGGATGATTATCTCGTAAAACCCGTCGAAGCCGAAAAGATAATCTCCCTGATCAGGAAATACACGGGCACGGATGAAGGCGAGATTCTCGTCGTCGATGACAACGAGGATTTTACGAATTTTCTCCGGAATCTTCTCGAAAAGAGCAGCTTCAAAATCTACACGGCGCGAGACGGTGATGAGGCCGTCAACATCCTTCGGAACACAGTCCCCAGCCTGATTTTCCTCGACCTGCTGATGCCGGGGATGGACGGGTTTGAAGTGGTCGAGCGGATGCATCAGGATAAGGATTTGAGAGAAGTACCGGTTGTCATTCTCACGGCAAAGGAGGTTACTCCGGAAGAAAGGGCGACGCTTAATTCAAAAATCAAAGATATCGTCCGAAAGGAAGGATTGACAAGAGAAACCATACTCAGAGAGGTGAACAAATTTATTCAGAGAAGAGAATGGAAGAACGACAGAGAATCCTGGCGGTAGACGACTCACTCGACAACCTGGTGTTGTTGGACAGACTGCTGAAGAGGCGGGGCTTCGACGTCGTGACGGCATCGAGCGGAAGCGAGTGCCTTACACAAAGCGCATTCCTTCATCCCGATCTCATCATTCTGGACGTCGCGATGCCCGAGATGAACGGTTTTGAAACGCTTAAATACCTGCGTGAGAATGAGATGACCAGGGATATCCCGGTGATATTCCTCACGGCAAATTCGAGGGACGCCGGGAGCATCGAACACGGATTCGCCCTTGGGGCTGATGAATACCTGACAAAGCCTATCGATCAGGACGAGCTCATCGCCCGTGTCAGCTCTATCCTCCGGATCGTCAAAGCTGAACGACGCCTCGAGCAGCTCAAAGCCGATTTTCAGTCTATGCTGGTCCATGAGCTGCGAAGTCCGCTGTCGGTCATTATCAGCGTCCTCGAATTGGGCGTGAAGGGTGAGTTCGAAGGGAACATTCGGGATATGAAAGACCTTCTGGCTACCGCCCTGAAGAACTCCCACAAGATGTTGAATCTCATAAATGATATCCTCGACGTTGCCAAATTCGAGGCGGGAAAAGTCCAGCTGAGCAGGCAACCTGGTGATTTCAACTCAGTCGTCGAAAGCTCTGTCGCACGGCTGAGAATGCTTGCCCGTGAGAAGGGGCTGGAGCTTGTTGTTGAAGAGGAAAAGAATATTCCGATCTGTGAGTTCGACAACGACAAGATTGACCAGACGATTACCAACCTGGTCGGCAACGCGATCAAGTACACACCGGAAGGTGGCAAGGTTACCGTTCGGACCTACATCAGGCGCTTTGAGGGCGACCTGTCGACGATACACGGAGATTTCGTGGCGATGGACGTGGAAGATACCGGAACTGGCATCTCGGCTGAGGATATCCCGCACATCTTTGACAGGTACAGGCAAGCCCGGGCAGGAGAGTCGTCCGGTCAGAAAGGAACCGGACTTGGATTGACGATAGTCAAGCGGGTCGTTGAAGCACATGGCGGCAAAGTATTCGTCGAATCCTCGCCGGGAAAGGGGACTAAGTTTACGGTGGCAATACCGTCTGTCAGCACATAGCATCTCCGCAAGTGATAACCGCGGATCAGCAGTGATTCCGGAGCTGGAGGAAGTACCGCGAGACAACTGCTCTGAGAAGTAATCTGGCTGGTGAGAAATGGATGTAAGAGCGCTTCTGAGTTTGTCCCTTATACCGGGGGTGGGCGCGGCGAGGCTCCGGTCGCTCGTAAGTCATTTTGGCAACCCGGAATCGGTGCTGGAGGCTGGCGAGCGCGAGCTCATTGAGGTGGAGGGAATCGATAGGGGTACGGCCCGAAGGATCGTCAGGCGGGAGAGTTTTGAAGAGGATATTCAATCGCAGTTGTCCAGACTTAACAAGGCGGAGTCGCGCCTGGTTACCTTTTGGGACAAAGACTATCCCGAAAACCTGAAGAAAATATACGATCCGCCTGTGTTCCTGTTCGTCCGTAAGGCCCTGTCCGACGCGGACAAATATTCCATTGCCATCGTGGGCACGAGAAGTCCCACGCCCTACGGCAGGCGAACCGCGGAGAGGTTCGCTTCACAGCTTTCCGAAAAAGGGATTACCGTGATCTCGGGTCTTGCACGCGGCATAGACACATCTGCGCATGCGGCGGCCATTCGTTCCGGTGGCAGAACAGTGGCGGTGCTGGGGAGCGGTGTCGATGTCATCTATCCGGCCGAGAACCGAAGGCTGTCCGAAGAGATAATCTCCAACGGTGCCCTCGTGTCGGAATACTACATGGGTGCAAAACCGGATGCTATGAATTTTCCCCGACGAAACAGAATAATAAGCGGAATGTCACTTGGGACAATCCTCATCGAGACGGACGTAAACGGCGGTGCCATGATAACGGCCGGAAGTGCACTCGACCAGAACAGGGAAGTGTTTGCCGTCCCGGGGAACCTTATGGAAAAAAAGAGCCGCGGCACAAATAAGCTGATAAAAGAAGGGCAGGCGAAACTGGTCGAGGACGTCTCGGACGTGGTGGAGGAGCTCCGCTATAAGCTAAAAGGAGTGTTGAAAACCCCACCGAAGCCCCAAACCAGGATCCAGTTGACCCTGTTCGAACAAAAAGTCTATGATCTCCTGACCGACGAGCCGTGCCACATAGATATGCTTTCCGAAAAAGCGGAGATTGCTACATCCGACCTTCTCGTACAGCTGTTGAGCCTCGAGTTGAAAGGTGTTGTCAAACAACTCCCGGGTAAGTATTTTACAAGGTGCGATTGAGACGTCGGGCTACTGGAGAAGAAAGCTCTTGTACCGATAGAATATTTGGCGGGCGGAAAGACCCAAGAGGGTTAGGTGCGCCTGAGCGATGCGGCACGGGAGGTGAAAACGGTGGGTTCTCCCGATATCCCCCACCATAAGAATCTAAACTGAAGGAAAAATAAATGATCATCGTAACTGGTGGCGCAGGCTTTATCGGCAGCGCAATCATCTGGAGGTTGAACGAGCTCGGCAAGGATGATATCCTTGTCGTGGACAATCTGGGCACGGACGAGAAGTGGAAGAACCTGGCACCCCTGAAGTTTCACGACTACATGGAGAAGGACGAGTTTATCAGCCACGCAATCAACCAGAGGCTGGCCGCGAAACTGAGGTCCGACAGGGAGCCGATCGAGGCAATCATTCACATGGGCGCATGCTCATCTACCACCGAACGGGATGCGACGTTCCTGATCCAGAACAACTTCGAGTACACCAAACAGCTTGCGACCGTTGCACACAACGAGGGAGCCAGGTTCATTTATGCATCGAGCGCGGCCACCTACGGCGACGGGAGCAAGGGGTTCGCTGACGACGAAAACCGGATCGACAGTTTTCTCCCCCTCAACATGTACGGATACTCGAAGCAGCTTTTCGACAAATGGGCGCTGCGGCACGGCCTGTTCGACAGGATCGTCGGGTTGAAGTACTTCAACGTGTTCGGCCCGAATGAATATCACAAAGGCGATATGCGGTCCGTCGTGCTCAAGGGCTTCGAGCAAATCAGCGCATCAGGCAAGATGAAGCTCTTTAAATCCTATCGCCCCGAATATAAGGACGGTGAACAGGTCAGGGATTTCGTCTACGTAAAGGACGCAGTAGACATGACGCTTTTCTTCCTCGAGAACAAGGATATAGGCGGCTTGTTTAACGTTGGAAGCGGCGTCGCAAATACATGGAACAAGCTTGCCGCAGCAATATTCGGCAGCCTGGGACAAGCCGCCAATATTGAATATGTAGAGATGCCCGAGTCAATAAGGGACAAATATCAGTACCGTACGACCGCCGACATGTCGAAGATTCGGAGTGTTGGTTATTCGAAACCGGTTACCGGTCTGAATGAGGCAGTCGCCGACTATGTCAGGAATTACCTTGTTCCTGGAAAGAGGCTGGGAGAGTGAGGAAAACACTCTGCTGAAGTACCCCTTCTGAGCCGGGTCACAGGAGTGAACGTCCTGAAATTTCATGTGCCGACTCGGTAGTCGGCGAAAACCGGATATGCCAACGGACGACTGGCGGGGTGATATGACGGCAGGACTGGGACGGTACCTGAGGTTGGCGTCATGTTTGGGGTGCGGGTGGACTCGGTAAGACTCGGAGAATGGATGGAATTCAGAATGCGGGTGATTTGCACTCTTTTATCCACAATGTTAAATTAAAAACGGAATTATTGTAAACCGTGCGTTTTTCGTGAGAAAACAAGCGTTCTCCGAATCTCGCGAAGGCAAAACGGGGCAGTAGCTCAGTTTGGGAGAGCGCCAGAATCGCACTCTGGAGGTCGGGGGTTCGATCCCCCTCTGCTCCACAGAAGAGTTTTTAAATCGATGAGAGCCATGAATTAGGTTTTGAGGTCAAGTCCTGTGCAACGGAAGGTTGCCGAACCCCGCCAGGTCCGGAAGGAAGCAACGGCAAGCGTACTGACCGTGTGACACAGCAAGCTTGACCTCTCTTTTTTTCACGGCATTGTGTCCACCGTCCGGAAGGAGGTCCAAAAGAGCTCTTGCCGGGGTGGTCTTTAGTGAATCATATTTATCATTTATCGGAATCGTTCGTGTCAAATAGCTACAGTGTTACAGACCACAGGTTGGAGGAGAACGAACCAGGGCGCGTAATAATTACCTTCCTGTACGCTGTACTATTCATACGATACTGGTTTTCGACTTTTTGGGGAAAGGCAATCCTTTACCGACAATTGTCGGATCAATTTTCAAAACTATATTTCAAAACTATTGGAGTCGATAAAGACTGTATCCGGAGTTTTGGCAAGAGTGTGTCGAATGATACGGGGAGAGTGTTTGATGATCGGCGCGGCCTACCGGCCGGGGTGTCGGTCCTCGGTGACAATATCACCTCCCTCTTTTGGGCCTTGGTTTTTGCGTCAGCCGCTAATTCTCATGCCACCGCCATGGTCGCACCGGAATTGGCCGGCAAATTGATGACGGAAAATATAACGGAAGCAGATGACCCGCCAAGGGGTCATACATATGGGCACTCTGACAATTCAATCAAGAATTGTGGCTTAGTGGTACAGGGTAAACTTCTGGTCGACGGTCCTAGTCGTTCTCCAAGCAAACAGACTAGAGCAGGCCTTTATGAAAAAGGAGATTATAATCAATGAGACCGCCGACCAGATCCGCATCGCCATCACCGAAGACGGCAAGCTGGCGGAGATTTTCGTTGAGTCGCCCGGAAAAGAACGCATGGTCGGAGACATATACCTCGGCAAAGTTGCAAGGGTTATGTCGGGTATCCGAGCGGCGTTCATCGATATAGGGCATAAGCAGGACGCATTTCTACATTTCTCGGATGTTGATCCAAACATCGACGAGTACTCTTCCCTGATTGGAGAAGATGACACCGATATCGATGAGGATGACGACGAAGACACGGAAGTTGCCGCGAAGGTTCCAGAAGGCGGTCAGGGAGGCCGACCTCAATCCGGACCGTCCGGAAGCGGCCCGCAGTCGTCCCGCGCACAGACCGTCGACGGGAGACCACAAAACGGATCTCGTCCTCAATCGGGCCAACGGCAGCAGCGATTCCCACAGCGTGAAATCCACCTCGATCGAGGAAAGAGCATAATTGTCCAGGTTACAAAGGAACCGGTCGGCAAAAAGGGCGTCCGCGTAACCAGCAAAGTCTCGCTTCCGGGGCGGTACGTCGTTCTTCTTCCTTTCGACGGTCGTATCGGAGTATCCAAGAAGCTTTACAATTTCAAAGAAAAGAAGAGGCTCCGCCGGATAATCAGAAGCCTGCTCCCGGAAGGCTTCGGCGTCATAATCAGGACCGTAGCCGAGGGCAAGGAAGAGGAGCTGCTGAAAAACGATCTCGAGCAGCTGGTCAAGACGTGGCGCGAAATCGAAAAGAGCGTCAAGACCGATCAACCGCCGATCCTCCTCTACAAGGACCTTTCCACGGTGTCCAGCGTAATCCGTGACCTGTTCAACAACGAAGTACAAAGAGTGGTCGTCGATTCGAGGAGACTGTACAAAGAGATCACTACATATGTCAAGTGGTTTGCCCCGTCCCTCGTCGACAAGATAGAGTTCTATCGCGGTAAGCAGGCGATCTTCGAGGTGTTCGGCGTCGCGAAAGACATGCAGGAGTCTCTCGGCAGGCGCGTCCCATTAAAGACGGGCGGGTACCTGGTCATCGACGTTACCGAGGCGATGACCGTCATAGATGTAAACAGCGGCCGGTATGCCGCGAGCAAGGAACAGGAGCAAAATTCCCTGCGGACAAATCTGGAAGCTTCCCGGGAGATCATCCGGCAGCTCCGGCTGCGGGATATCGGGGGGATCATCGTGGTGGACTTCATAGACCTCGATGACGAAAGGAACAAGCGCAAAGTATACGAGGAGCTTCGAAAGGAATTCAGGAGAGACAGGGCGAAAGCTACAGTCCTCCCTATGACGGAATTCGGCCTTGTCCAGATTACGAGGCAGCGGATCAGGCAGAACATAATGCAATCTTTCAGCGAGACTTGTCCGGTCTGCGCCGGTACCGGCATAGTCCAGAGCCGCGCAACTGTTCTTACGGAGATATCGGGCTGGATCAACAGGTATAAATCCGAAGGCGGGGGCAAAGTCGTTAAGTTCATCGTGCATCCTTATCTCGCTTCTTATTTACGGGAAGGGAGGCCGAGCCACCTGCTCAGCATGATGTGGAAGAACAAGCTGCTGATCAGGCTTGAATCGAATTCAACGGTTCCTGTGAACTCGTTCAAGGTCTATTCGAACAGCCTCAAGAAAGATATAACGGAAGATTACAAGGCATAAGTCATTTGCCCTGATCGAACCGTCCGCAGATAGTGGTAACGTCTCTGCGAAGCTCCGCACCCCTTCGGAAATGAGGTCTTCGCGTTTGCATGCCTGCGAAATCTGGATTGCGGAGCCTGAAGACTTTAACTTGTCTCAGGAGAAGTAATCGTTTCCGGTTGGCCGATCCGTGAAGGAATTTCCCACTATTTCGAGGTAAATCAAATGCGCAATATCGAGATGAAGATGCATCAGAGGAAGCGAATTGCACTTGTGGCTCACGACAACAAGAAGGAAGAGATACTGCAGTGGGCAAAGTACAACCTGGAGATCCTTAAGACACACGATTTATACTCGACCGGCACCACCGGCAAAATGTTGTCCGATGCGTTGAAGATAAAGATCAAAAGGATGATGAGCGGCCCGGTGGGCGGCGACCAGCAGATCGGGGCGAAGATTGCGGAGGGAAAGGTGGACGTGCTTATCTTCTTCTGGGATCCGCTTGAACCCCAGCCTCATGATCCGGACGTGAAAGCGCTGCTCCGAATAGCGGTCGTCTGGAACATACCGGTGGCATCGAACAGAGCATCCGCCGACTTCCTCATTTCATCGCCGCTATTTAACTCGGAATACGAAAGGAAGATCGTCCTGAACGTTCGCTGAGGTGCAGGTGCATGAACTTTAAACTTGCCGATATACTTGATAAATTCCTCTTGAGAAAATTCAACGAAAAGGAGTAACTCTATGCGAATCGGTATTCTTACGGGCGGGGGCGATGTACCCGGTCTGAACCCATGCATAAAGGCTGCCGTGTATCGCGCCCAAGATGCCGGACTGGAAGTGGTCGGGATAAGACGCGGGTGGGCCGGCCTGCTCTATTACAATCTGGATTCCGATGTCGGAAATGATGATCGTGTGGTCATGCTGAACAAGCAGAACACACGCACGGTGGACAGATCCGGCGGGACGTTCCTTCACACTTCGAGGACAAACCCTTCCAAAGTCAAACCGAGAGATGTCCCGGAATTTCTCAAAGACCCGCAAAACCAGACGAAAGACGACGACGCGAAACTGGACTTCACACCGCACGTGTTGAAGGTTCTGGAAAAACTGAAGATCGACGCGCTCCTTCCCATAGGAGGAGACGATACCCTGAGCTACGGCCTCCGCCTTCATAAGGAAGGGTTTCCTGTTGTTGCCGTCCCCAAGACGATGGACAACGACGTCTTCGGAACGGACTACTGCATCGGTTTCTCGAC
>JBJKPN010000053.1:0-6231 GCA_046706365.1 Candidatus Kryptoniota bacterium
CCCGGATCATCGTTCCGTGCGAACGGCGGACCGCCAGAGAGAGTTATGCGCACGCTTAGTGGGGAAACACATTTAAGGGGGTAATGGTTAAAAGGTTCTTGGGATAACCTTGGTGCCCGGTATTAACGAGCGGGTCAAATTCTTCATGGGAGAACCGGGATCGCTTTCCGGTCCGCAATCGCTCCTACGGGAAATTAGGGCAACATGCCTGGAATGTCAAACAAAGAAGGCCGGAAACGATTAATAGTGCACAGCGCAGCCGGTTCATTTCAATAAGACCAGCTTCAGAGTTCCGACAGAATTTTCCCCTCTGCCGGAGATTCCGATCACTGAGATCCTGCACAAATAGATTCCGCTTTGAAGTCCGCCGGCGTTGAACGTGACAGTATGCCGGCCCGCCGCCTGTTGCCCGTTCACCAGCGTGCACACTTTTCTACCGAGAAGGTCGTAAACCGACATTGTAACGAAGCTGACGGCCGACAGCTTATAGCTGATGGCGGTTGTCGGATTGAACGGGTTCGGAAAATTCTGGTTGAGCTCGAACGCTTGCGGAGCTGCGGCCGGCGCGACGCCGAGCATTGCAGAAGCGGGACGCTTGACATGAAGTGCCGGGTCGCCGAGAAGTGTGATTCGCCGGTACGTCTGCCATTGCCATTCGGGCATCGCTTCCCTGTATGCCTCGCCGAGTGTCCGGTTAGGATCGGACTGGAGCGACTGCAACATTTCTATATAAAAGACCACCGGCGTGTATTCATCGATCAGCCCTTCTGAGGAAACGACGGCAACCGCGCCTCCTCCCTTCTGAGCCAGAAGATGTGTCGGAATTGAAACGTCGGGCCCCGTGTCGAACGACAAATCACATCCTCCGAACAGGCAGACGGGGAGCGAGGTCGAGTCAGTGAGAGAACCTATGCTGTTCGTTGTGAAATAGTGGGTAGCCGAGAGTGCAACCGGGCTTGCGTGACCGGAATATGTTACGATACCGGCACCGCGGTTCCAGAGATCGAGGAAGGCGGCGGAATCGAGGTGCAAGGGCGAATCGCTGCGAATCTCGACGGAGATTGTGTCGTTCCACAGCTGCGCGAGATGCATCCTGATGCTGCGCGCATCCCGTTCGAAGATGTCGCCGTTCGTCTGGTTGTAGTCCGAGAGCGTTATCGCGCGGCTGCACCATTCGCCGGCGGGATCCGTTTCGTAGCGAACTATCTTGTCGACCATGACGGAAAGACCAATGGAGTCCCACGCCGGAAGGCGGCCGATGGATGCGTCGACGCCCAGTGTGCCGTTGCTGTTGAAAACATCCACGAACCACTGGTCGATCATCAGGAGCGTATCGATATCGTCGGTTTCAGAGCCGATCAGGTTTTCCCGTTCCGGATGCGACGGGACGGCGTTTACATTCCCGGCGAGCAGGAAATATTGCGGCTTCGGATCGCTCCAGCTGTGGATCGTGTATTGAATGAATTTCTTCAGCGCAGTGTCCGGCGAAGCGACACTTCCGAATTCAGAAATGACGGACTCGACATCCACAATCTGCGTGGCAAATCCGTCCTTTTCATGACGGAACTTCGCCAGCCGCTGAGCAATCGGGAAATAGTCAGCAGGTGCTATTATGATATAGTCTGCACGGTTGGAAGTATCCCTGAGCCCGCCGGCCACGCCCTCTTCGGCCGCTGCGAGCAAGGCGAACAAACAGAGAGATATTATTGCCGACTTGCGAATGTTCAAATGGGTCGCCTCCTTGCAGATAGAAGTCTAAAATTCAGACTCCACCCTGGCATTCCATCCACTCCGGGCGAAGTCGCACTTCCGTCGACGGGGTGAAGCGCTTTTTGATTTGCCACAGCGAAAACCGCAAAGGCTGCCGCCCACGCGGCCTATGCAGAAAGGTTGATTCGCACGACGAAGTTTGCCCTTCTTACAATATTCCCGGATACGTATCCGGGGCACCCTGTCTTATCTTTTTTGGAATATAGCTAACAGCCTGCGATGATGTCAATTTTAAGGAATTTTATCCGTTCGTTCCTTTGCGGCGGGACAATTAGGGGTTCACGGAGGAATTCCCGGGTTCCGGTGCGCGTTGACAAAGAATCGCCGCATATTTCGTAACTTGAAATCAGACAGCACTGGCAGCCAGAGAAGTATTCAGCCGCGCCTGCCGCAACCGGTCACAGCAAAGAGCGAGGATGAGAAAAGTAATCCTGAATCTTGCAGTAAGTCTTGACGGGTTCATCGAGGGCCCGAGGGGAGAATACGACTGGTGTTTCACCGATAAGGACTACGGTATGACGCGTTTTCTCAGCCGCGTGGACGCCGTGTTTTTCGGCAGGAAGTGCTTCGAGCTCGTCTCTCCGATGGGCCCGAACGCCTGGCCGAATCTGACCAGGTACGTGTTTTCGAGAACGCTGACTTCTGCCGAGGGAGCGATTTTAGTGAGCGGCGACATGAAACGGAAAGTCGGCGAGATCAAACGCATGAAAGGAAAAGACATCTGGCTGTTCGGCGGAGCGGAACTGACGAACAGTCTGCTGGCATTGGATCTCATAGACGAAATGCAGCTGTCTGTGCACCCGATTATTCTCGGCGCCGGAAAGCCGCTGTTTACCAAATCCGACGAACAAAAAAAGATGAAGCTTATCGGCACAAAATCGTATAACACAGGTTTGGTTCAGTTATTCTACCGTCCGCTTCGAAAACCGAAGTGAATGATTCACCGTTTTCCCGCCGACGAACCTTGAAGGAGGTCCCATGCGAAACTTCTACTGTCTACTGATTGTCGCACTTCTCGCGCTCGTAAGTAATTCCTCCGCGCAGAACAAGCGGACTTCCACGCCCCCCGGCCTTGACGCGTACGTCGCCCGTGTCATGAAGACTTTCGATGTGCCGGGAATGAGCATTGCCATCGTAAAGGACGGCAGGGTTGTAATGGCGAAGGGGTACGGCGTGAGGGAAATTGGGAAACCTGAACGGGTAGATGCACATACCCTTTTTGCAATCGCTTCCAACTCGAAGGCATTCACTGCGACAGCGCTCGCACTCCTCGACAATGAAGGTAAAATCAAATGGGACAACCCGGTCATCGACTACATACCGTGGTTCCGAATGTCCGATCCTTACGTCACCAGCGAGATGACGGTGCGCGACCTGGTCGCTCATCACAGCGGGCTCGGGTTGGGCGAGGGCGATCTCCTCCTCTGGCCGAGGACCGACTATACGGGAAGGGAAATCGCGATGCATGTGCGTTACCTTCCGCTACGGACGAGTTTCAGAAGTACATTCGCTTACGACAACGTCCTCTACCTTGTAGCAGGACAGCTGGTACAGGCGGTCGGCGGACAGCCGTGGGAGGACTTCGTGAAGGACAGTATTTTCGACAGGATCGGAATGACGGGAAGCATTTCCGACATCGCTCGATTGCCGGAGGAGAAGAATTTTGCCTGGCCTCACACGATCACGGATGGGAAGCTGGAGGCGGCGCAACTTCACGTTCATGCCATCACCGATCCGCTCGGCGGCATCTGCTCAAACGTCGACGACATGGCGAAGTGGATGATCGTCCAGCTCGACTCCGGACTGGCGGAGAACGGCACGAGGCTCTTCCCCGCCGAAGAGACGTCGCAGCTGTGGAACATGGTCTCACCCATACCCGTGTCGTCGCCGCCCGCATATCTCGCACCTTTGCAGGAAAACTTCCTTGGATACGGGCTCGGCTTTTTCCTGACGGATTACCGCGGGTACAAGATGGTGTACCACCCGGGCGGACTTACGGGATACGTTTCAAAAGTGACGATGATACCCGCGCTTAAACTCGGCATCGCAGTTCTTACGAACCAGGAGTCGACTTCCGCGTACAATGCCGTCATTTACAGGATTCTCGATTATTACATGCACGCCCCGCACTTCGACTGGCTGAAGGCGTTTGAAACCTACCAAAAGATAAGCGATTCCGCGGAGGCGGCGCTTGAAAACGAGATAAACACGTCCCGCGATTCGACTTCGCGCCCGTCACTACCCCTCGAGAAGTATGCCGGGACCTTCAACGATCCGTGGTAGGGCGACGTTACCATATCGATGGAGGACGGCCGCCTTGTAATGCGATTCACACATTCGGCGCGGCTCGTCGCCGACCTGGTCCACTGGCAATATGATACCTTCATAGCCCGCTGGCGTGACAGGCAGCTGCGCGCGGATGCGTTCGTTACATTCGACCTGAAATCCGACGGCTCCGTCGACCGCGTGAAGATGAAGGCCGTTTCACCCGCGACCGATTTCAGTTACGATTTCCAGGACCTCGATCTGAAGCCGGTAGCCGGCGGAAAGTAGCTTATTGCCGCTCACCTTGAAGGTGAATCGCAACTGCCCATAGTGATGCACAACAACCAGAAAGGACGACCATAATGAAACATCGAGTACTTCAATGGGGAATTCTTGTCTTGTTATTTTCCGCGGTGCTGCCGTTTGTATTTGCCGCGCCTGCTTCTGCACAACAGGGGACCAAAGACACGAACGGCGCCTTTGCATGGGTGGACGGCGCGCACCTGTGGTTCCAGATAAAGGGACACGGCGAGCCGGTCGTCGTCATTCCCGGCGGACCCGGCGATTCGCACGTTTATCTCACGCCATGGTTCGACGAGCTCGCCAAACACTTCAAGCTCATTTATTTTGACCAGTTCGGAACGGGAACGTCCGACAGGGCCAAGAACCCCGACGAGTACACTTTTGAAAGAGATGTGAACGACCTTGAAGGGCTGCGGAAGGATCTCGGCTTCAAGAAGTGGATCGTCATCGGGCATTCTTACGGCGGCATGGTAGCTCAGGGATACGCGCTCAAATACCCGAACTCGGTCGACAAGCTCGTGCTGTCCAACACACTCTACGACGCGGAGATGTGGCAGGAGAACGACGACAACTCCAATTACGAAATCAGGAACCAGTATCCGGATTTGTGGGCGAAGCTGATGAAGCTGCGCGACGAGGGATATGTTTCGAGTTCGCCGCAGTGCCAGAAACTTTACGGCCAGGTTCCCGGCGGCCTACTCTATTTCTACGACGCCGGCAATGCGGCGAAGGTGAGACCGGACCCGACAGGGTTCAACCCGCAGGTGTACTATAACATAGTCGGTGCGGACGGCGACTTCCTGATCGAAGGAGACATAGGGAGGCTCGACTTCAGGACTCAACTGAAGGATCTTAAGATGCCGGTTCTGATAATGGCCGGACGGTTCGACCGGATCGCGGTTCCGCGCTTCTCCGAGAAGTTCAGGGAATACTGCCCGCAGGCGAAGTTCGTGATGTTCGAAAAGAGCGGCCACCTTCCGTTCGTGGAACAGACGAAGAAGTATTTCAGTGTCCTGGAAAACTTTCTGAACGACGTGAAATAGCCGGCAAACCGACTCCTGACCTGCGGCTCAGCTCGAAGGCAAGCCGCGGGTTCGATTCATCAAAGCAGCCAGTGCCCTACGGCAATTTTGTTAATGGGATCGCGATGACGGGTTGAGTATAGATTTGCCCGGGAAGCAGACATCTTTGAGGACCGGCCGCTTCTGAATTCCCGATTCATCCCGCGTGGGTCCGTTCCATCCGTATTCCGTTCTCCTCTCTTACAATATTTCTCCCTATTATCCGTTATAATTAGCAGAGGCAAGAACTGAATTGACAGCCGCCACTTCCAAGCAGATAGAAGACACTATCGAGAAGGAAAGAGGAAAGCTCTTTTCCTTTATCAGGCGAAATGTGCCCTCGAAGGAGGAAGCGGAGGATATTTTTCAGGATGTTCTTTTCCAGTTTGCAAGCGCCTTCGAAAGCATCGAGTTCATGGACCGCGTGTCGGCATGGCTGATGCGCGTCGCGAAGAACAGGATAATCGACTCGCGGAGGAAGAAGAAACCCCAGGCGTTCAGGGACGTGAAAATCAGGGTGCCGGGAGACGAGACCGGGAATTCACTCTCCATCGAAGAGATGATTCCCGATCTCGGCGGACTGCCGGACGAAGTCTACTGGCAGAACCAGTTCTGGGACGAGATCGAGGATGCACTCGACGTTCTGCCCGCAGGGCAGCGCGAGGTCTTCGAGATGACGGAGTTCGAAGGAATGAGCTTCAAAGAAATTGCAGAGATAAAACGGGAACCGGTCAACACTCTCATTTCGAGAAAGCGATACGCGGTACTGTTTCTGAGAAAACGTTTGAAAACATTATACGAGGAGTTAAAAGAAAATGTGTAGCATGCATAA
>JBJKPN010000054.1:0-49877 GCA_046706365.1 Candidatus Kryptoniota bacterium
GGTCCGCCGAACGGAGCAAGAGTATAATTGAAAACCTGAGGACAAGCAGTCCCGCATGCGCGAGATAAGACTACACAGCCACCAGTATATCCATTAGCAGTCGGGTCATAATAGTATCCTAGTGGACACCATACGTGATATTGTCCGTTGCATACTATCGTCGCATTAGTCGTTACCTGGTTGCCGTTGACGATTGAGCAGTAAGGAGTCGGTGTTGTAGGATTATTCATCCTAGTTATATTAGCGCCATTCTGGTAACAGGCAAGATTGCCGTCATTAGACTCGTCAGCATACACGCAATAACCATATGCGCTAGGAGGACATGCCATGTGAGGCTGATAGCCAGTATAAGTGCATGAAGGCACATTAACCTGAGTCACACCATACGCGCTCGGAGAGCATAGCGATGAAGCGCTCACAGTTGAGTTCGCGCACTGCTCGAATGTATGCACTCCGCAGTCTGGATCCTTCTGCGTGCCGTTGGCATAAACGCCGCAAAGATTGGGATTATTGGTGAAGTCTGCAGGGCAGATGCCATCAGCTTTGCCGCCGCACCAGTAAGTCTGGTTCAACACAACGCCATACGCAGATGTCGCGGA
Source organism: Candidatus Kryptoniota bacterium (assembly GCA_046706365.1). Lineage (GTDB taxonomy): Bacteria > Bacteroidota > Ignavibacteria > Kryptoniales > JAKASW01 > JAKASW01. The sequence goes on from JBJKPN010000054.1 coordinate 600, forward strand.
ATTATAGACGACCTGCGGAGTCTTCGCAGTCACACCGTTCTGGCACCATGAAGTGTAATGCCCGCTGCTGTTATACACCCAAAAATAAGGGGGATTCTTGTCAGTCGGGAACTTCGTATATGAGAAGTACGAGCTGTTGCAAGAGCTAAGCATTATCCCATAGGCGCCGTTCACAGGCCCCATGTACACTCCCTGGTTCGCGTTGTTGCTCCTGATGATGCCTGGGGGGCTGCCGCTGCCTGAGCGCAGTGCAGAAGAAAACTTCGTAATCAGGCTTCCAGAGCAGCTTGATGCGCTGCTAAGCGAGGGCACTGCATAACTGAACGATACGCCATAGGCGCCGAGGCCATACGATGACACGCCCTTGAGCATACCGTTGCTGAACTCGATATAGCATGAGCCGACATAATTCCCATAAGCAAAGTTCCAGTAGGCATTTGTAGACAATATGTCTGTCTGCGAGAATGTCGCGAGGCTGCAAGTCGAGCCTGAATAGGAGATGCCGACGCTGATATTGCTGCCAGCCCCGCAATAACCCATCCCAGACACATTGCATGAGGAAGTCGGGGTTATGCTAACGCTGTTGATGGTGCAGTTCCTCCAAGTGCATGAGGAAGAGCAGGCAGAGCCAGTATAATTGCCATTAAGCCCTCCGAGGTCGCACTCCTCACCAGGATCGACAAAGCCGTTGCCGCCAAGGGCTGTGGACGCGCACCTGCCGGCATACCTGGCTACCCTGCCGCAGGCTCGGTTAAACGATGCTTGCCGCTCCGGGTGCCTTGTTCGTCCCCCCATTATACGTCCACTTTCCATCTGAATGAAGTTCGTGAATCCACGGCCGATTTCAAAGCGAACATGTCACAATGGGACTTCGTTGCAAATAGGGGAATTGGCTGAAATCTGAGCGGGAGAAACCGGTTGTGCCCATGAATTTATCGAGGTTACATGTCTTGCGCGCCGTGGCGCCATTCCCGCCTAAGCTCGAACCTGGCATCTGATGCCGGGTTTCGATGGACAAGACAGAAGATACGTCATGATTTCTGCATCCAGGCCTTCCTGTCACTTTTGCTCATGGTGAGTTATATTCAAAACCAGAGCTTGATCTGAACCAATAACCTAAGGAGACCACACCATGAAACGCCTTTGCCTAGTCGTTTTGTCCTCCATATTTCTCGCAGCATTTTGCTCAAATCTTATCGCCATGCCGAAGGTGGAAACCGACAGTCTGATGTCGTCTTCGGTCTTCAATGGACTGGCGCTGAGGTCCGTCGGTCCTGCATTCACCGGCGGACGAATCGTCGCCATCGCGGTAGATCCGAACAACAGGGCTCATTACTACGTGGGAGCGGCTTCCGGAGGAGTCTGGGAAACGCATAACGACGGCACATCATGGACACCGGTCTTTCAGCATGAGCCTGTCTATTCGATAGGCTCCATTGCAATCGACCCGAAAAATCCGTTCGTAGTGTGGGTCGGAACGGGCGAAGCCAACAGCCAGCGGAGCGTCGGCTGGGGAGATGGTATTTACAAATCCCAGGACGGCGGCAAGAACTGGACCAACATGGGCCTGAAGAGCTCAGATCATATCGGCAAGATTCTCATCGACCCGAGGAATCCGGATATTGTCTTTGCTGCGGCCCAGGGTCCGCTTTGGGCGGCGGGCGGCGACCGGGGACTCTACAAAACAACAGACGGTGGAAAGAGATGGAAAGATGTTTTGAAGATTGACGACAACACCGGCGTGAATGATGTGGAAATGGATCCGACGAACCCAGACATCATGTATGCCTCGACATACGAGAGACGGCGGCATGTTTGGGGCTTCATCGACGGCGGACCGGAAGGGGGCATTTACAAGTCCACTGACGGCGGCAATACGTGGACGAAGCTGACACACGGACTTCCGACCGTAGACATGGGAAAAATCGGCATGGCGGTTTCGCCTGTCAAACCGAACGTCGTGTATGCCACTATTGAGGCGGCCGACGGGCAGGGAGGAATATTCCGTTCCACTGACTTCGGCGAGACGTGGGAGCGCCGGAACAGTTTTGATGAACTCGCGATGTACTATGCTACCATCTACGCCGACCCGGCAGACGTAAACCGCATATATATAATGAATACATTCATACACGTCTCAAATGACGGCGGCAAGACCCTGAAGTACCTGGATGAGAAATGGAAACACGTTGACAGCCACGTGATGTATATCGATCCCCACGACCCCGACTACTATCTGGTCGGATGTGATGGTGGGCTGTATGAGAGCTACAATCGGGCAAAGGATTGGGACTTCAAAAGCAACCTGCCGATTACCCAATTCTATGACGTGGCTGTCGACAATTCCAAGCCCTTCTTTTATATCTACGGCGGTACGCAGGACAACAATTCGGTCGGCGGACCTTCGCAGACGATGAGCGCTTCTGGGATAGTCAACTCCGACTGGTTCATCACCGTAGGCGGCGACGGTTTTCAGTCGCGCGTTGACCCGGTCGATCCGAATACGGTTTACGCCGAGAGCCAGTACGGCGGCCTTGTCCGTTTTGACAGGAAGACCGGTCAGATTCTCGGGATCCAGCCGCAGCAGGGTAAGAACGAGCCGCCGCTCCGGTGGCAGTGGGATTCACCGATCTTCATAAGTCCCTTCAATCATAATACCATCTACTTCGGTGCCAATAAATTGTTCAAGAGCACTGATCGAGGCGACAGCTGGACCGAGATAAGCGGCGACCTGACAAGGCATCTGGACGTCAACAAAATGAAAATAATGGGGAGGGTCTGGAGCCCCGACGCAATTGCAAAAAACTCTTCCACGACTTTTTACGGGACAACCACATGTATTTCCGAATCTCCCTTGAAAGAAGGACTCCTGTATGTCGGCACCGATGACGGACTTATACAGGTGACCGACAACGACGGCATGACGTGGCGTAAGATCGACAGGTTCCCGGGTGTGCCGGAGATGACATATGTGGCGCGCGTGATTGCTTCCAGTCATGATGTGAATACGGTCTATGCAGCCTTCGATAATCATAAGAACGAGGATTTCCGGCCATATCTGCTCAAGAGCACGGATCAGGGAAAGACCTGGGAATCGATCAGCTCGAACCTGCCCAAGGTCGGACCCGTTCTCGCCTTTGCGGAAGATTACAAGGACCCGAATCTTCTTTTCGCCGGCACGGAGTTCGGACTCTTCTTCTCGAATAACGGCGGCGGAAAATGGGTACAGCTGAAGGGGAATTTCCCGACTATTCCGGTGCGCGACCTGGCAATACAGAGGCGTGAATGCGATCTCGTCGCTGCGACGTTCGGGCGCGGGTTTTATGTCCTCGACAACTATGCCCCGCTTCGGCTTGCCAACGAGAAGTTGCTTTCGGAAGGTGCAAATCTTTTCCCGGTCAGAAATGCTATGCTGTATGTGCTTAGGCAGCCGCTCGGCGATGTCGGCAAGGCCTCACAGGGCGAATCTTACTTCACTGCTCCCAACCCGCCTTTCGGCGCGACTTTCACTTACTACCTGAAGAATTCTCTGAAGACTCAGAAGGAGCTCAGGCAGGAGGAGGAGAATAAGGCTCAGAAAAGCGGAGTCGAGATCGCCTACCCGTCCAACCAGCAGCTGACTGAAGAAGCGATGCAGCCTTCGCCGAAGATAGAGCTGAAGGTCACCGACGCATCTGGCAATGTAGTCAGGCGAATCGACGGACCTGTAACTGCGGGCATCCATCGGGTGTCATGGGGTCTTCACTATCCGAGCATGGTTGTACGAAAGACATCCGGCGGCGGTTCGGACGGTCCTTATGTCATGCCGGGGAAATATACAGTCGCGCTCTATAAAGAAGTGGATGGAAAGGAGACGCAGCTTTCCGGCACGCAAAGCTTTACCGTATATGCAGAAGGCGAAGGCACGATGTCTGCGTCCGACCATGCTGCCCTGGTTGCTTTCCAGCAGAAGGTTGCAAAGCTGCACGGCGCGCTTTACGCCACTTTGCAGACCGCAAGCCAGTTTGGCGACAAGCTCGATATGATCAGGAACAGCCTCGCACAAACTTCTTCGAACGTGGAAGGTTTGCGGAAAGTCGTCTACGACATGAAAATGAGTCTCGATTCAATTCTCATCCAGCTTCGCGGAAACCGGACACTTCAATCTATGAGCATAAACACTCCGGTATCCATAAACGACCGTGTCGAGACGATTCTCTACAATGAATCGATGTCCACGGCTCCGCCGCCTCAGACAGACGTCGAATCGTATGAAACCGCTAGCGGTGAGTTTGCACATCAGCTGGCCAGGCTGAGGAATCTTATGGAAGTCCAGTTGAAGAACGTCGAGCACCAGATGCGCTCGGACGGCTCGCCCTGGACGCCCGGCACGCTGCCTGAGTGGAACGGCAACTGAGGCGTTTGCTGAGGAAATGGTCAGGGACACGGAGTGAGAAACCTGCCGGACCGCAGGTAGCGGACGGTCTTTCGTGTCCCGGATTCTTTCCTTTGCATTCTCGTCTCTTTTTTTCGTAAAATAGTAATCATTTCGCCGCGAGAAGACGGCGGGGCTGTCTCAGTGTACAGTCTTGTTTTAAAATCCGTATCGGGAGATTTACGCAATGCTCAAGGGTAAGATCATATTTTTCGTATCCGCTCTTTCTTTGTTTGTCGTTTCGAGCGGCTATACTCAATCACGGGACAACTTCGAGTTCGACCAGCCGGGCAGCGAGAATACGCTCAACCGGCAATTGTGGGAGTTTGCCAAAGGTACTCCGTACAGCACTGTGGAATCCTATGTTGCCAGGGCCCAGGCGAAATCGCGTGCGGCGATGTCCGATGAGCTTCAGCTTCCTACCGGTTGGAAGATCAACCCGGCCGGGAAGCAGGTAGGCGTGGGACGGCTTCCTTACGAAGCGATCGTTTACAACGGGAAACTTGTCGTGCTAAATACCGGATTCTACAGCCGCGAGCCGCAGGTCGTGTCCGTTATCGATCCGTCGAGCGGCGACGTTGAAAAAACGGTGCAGATAAACTCCATGTTTCCGAGTGCGGTGGCCGGCGATGACGGCGCCCTATATATCAGCGGCGGATTTGACTTCAAGGTCTACAAGCTCGACAAGACTTTCGATGTCGTCCGCAGTTACAAGGTGGACGGTTATGCTGCCGGGCTCGCTTCTATCGACGAAAACCATATCGCCGTAGTGTACCTTGTCGCAAACAACGCAACCGGAAGCTATGGTAAAGGCAAGATCGCAATTCTAAATACGGATAACGGGAATGTCGAAGCGGAAGCGACAGTCGGGTATTTCCCTTATTCCGTTGTCTTTGCAAAAGGGAAACTGTTTGTCTCCGTTCTCGGCGAGAATTCGGTGAAAGTATTCAACCGCCAACTCAAGGAGATGAAGTCTATAAGAGTGGGAATAGCGCCCGCCGGAATGACGGCAGCGAACAACTCGCTGTACGTTGTCAATACAAACTCGGATGACATTTCTGTAATCGATCCGGAAACCGACCGCGTCACGAGGACTATTTTCGTTGGGAAACGCGGTCATGATTCGGGGGTTTCTCCGACATCATGCGCAATTCAAGACGGCCGGTTGTATGTCAGCGAAGCAACGCTGAATGCCATTGCCGTTTACAATTTGAAAAACGGGAACCTCAACGGCTACATCCCCACCGGCTGGTATCCGACGAAGGTTTTGCTGGACCACGGCAACCTATATTATTTGAGCGCGAAAGGGATTCTTCCGAGACGGCCGAATCTGCAAGGGCCGCAGCCGATTGCGGGCAAGGGAGGTCCGGAATATGTCCTGACACTCCTGAAGGGGACGGCAGGAATCGTGTCGGAAAATTCCATTCAAGGCAACCTCCGCCGATGGACCGGCGAAGTTGAGTACGGCTCGCCCATCTACGGGATGAAAGAAGGACTGAAACTTCCGATCAAACACGTGTTCTATATTATTAAAGAGAACCGCTCTTATGATCAGGTCCTCGGCGACCTCGGCCGCGGGAATGGTGATTCCAGCCTGACCATATTCGGCAAAGAAATAACGCCAAACATTCACAAGATCGCAACGGACTTCGTAGACCTGGATAATTACTTCGTCGACGGTGAAATTAGCGTCCTGGGACACAGCTTCACGACAAGCGGTTATGCAAGCCCGTTCCTCGAGTGGCTCGGAAATGCCGACTACTGCGGCAAATACAAAGGTTATCCTTTCGGTACCGTGCCCGCGGTCTTCTCACGCAACTATATCTGGGATGCCCTTGACGCGAAAGACGTCGATTACAAGGTTTACGGTGAACCGTATTACCTTATGACAGCCGCGTACAAAGTCATAGTAAGGTATTTCGGGCAGGGAAGTGAAATTGCTCATAAGTTCTACGCCAACAGCATGGAGCTGGCCGCAAAGGTGGACAGGGGAAAAGAGTTCAGCGACTTCGTCGGGAAGTTCTACGGGAAAGCTAATACGCCGAACGAAGCTTTCGACCTCCTTGGCAACCGTGATTTTTCCTCCGGCTTGTCGAAGATATTCACCGGTGATATGACGCTCCAGACTGCACTGGCCGGCAGCGTCAATTTCAGGAAGGCGTTTGCGGTCTTTCTGTACCATTATGCATTCAACTACTACACATGGGATCTGAAATATTCCGACCTGCGCCGGTTTGAAGCGTGGCACGCCGATTTTGAGCAGCAGCTGAAGTCCGGTAAAGTCGTTCCGTTCGAGTATATCTGGCTCCCGAACGATCATACGGCCGGCACGAATCCGCATTACCTTAATCCTTATCAGCTTGTTTCGGAAAATGATGCCGCCCTTGGACTCATAGTCCGGACGATTGCGGACAGCCCCGTTTGGAAGAACAGCGTGATCTTTGTCGAGGAGGATGATGCACAAAACGGACCCGATCATGTCGATGCAACCCGCACCGAAGCTTTGGCCATCGGACCATATGTCAGGAGGGGCGTCGTGGTAAGCGACAGGTACGACCAGCTCAGCATGCTCCGGACGATCGAGGTTATTCTGGGTCTCGACCCGCTGAACTTTGGAGATGCAATGGCGGTGCCGATGTATGGGATTTTTACATCTAAACCCGATTTCAAGAAATACGTTGCTGCACCACCATCGGATAAGCTGGCGGAGTCGGACAGGGAAATTTACAATCAAATCGAGAGCAAATAGGGGGAGAGCTATGGGCGAGAACGGGAATATTTCTGCTGCCGACCTTGCGGCGATGATCGATCATACACTTCTGAAACCGGAGGCAACGCCTCAGGAAGTGGAGAGCGTGTGCCTGGAGGCGGCAAGATATGGTTTTGCAAGTGTCTGCATAAATCCCGGGTATGTGGTGCTGGCCGCGGCGAAGCTTCTCAATACATCAGTGAAAGTGTGCACCGTGATTGGCTTCCCGCTGGGGGCGACAACTACGGCATCAAAGATCCGGGAGGCCGAGGAAGCAATTGCCAATGGGGCTGGCGAACTCGATATGGTCATCAACATCGGAAGACTCAAGGCGGGCGACGGCGAGTTTGTGAAAGACGATATCCGATCTGTTGTGGACGCCGCTCACGCGAAATCCGGGATAGTAAAGGTCATTATCGAAGCATGTCTGCTGACGGATGCGGAAAAAGAGAAAGCCTGTCTCCTCGCGAGAGAAGCCGGAGCGAACTTTGTTAAGACTTCCACTGGCTTCAGCAAAGGAGGGGCTACGCCACAGGACGTTGCTTTGATGCGCCGGACAGTTGGCCCGGCGATGGGAGTGAAAGCAGCGGGTGGAATCCGGAGCTATTCAGACGCAGTTGAAATGATTCGGAGCGGGGCAAACAGAATCGGCACAAGTTCCGGAGTCAAGATAGTGGCTGAGAGTCGACAGACTGTCGCTGGAAAGCTATAGAGATGTAGCGGCGCTTGCCGTGTGCGGCAGACTGACGACAGGCGCTTGCAATGGCACAATCACATGCTCTTCAAATTCGGGCTCAATTTTCCACCATAATCATTTACATTCTTCATACACGTGTTGTCTTTCTCAATAAGCCCTGTTGATTTAATCAACGCGGCGAATTCTTCATTTTTGTTCGCCAATTAAGAATTTCAACAAACCCACCGACGATGAGTGTTGAATCGCTTTACACTTCCTTCTCCATGACGCATTTCGTCTGATTCCCTGCTTTTGGACCCCGATGTAACTGCCCGTCCTCTTGTTAGTTGTGGGACCGTGAAATCTGTTTAAGGTCCGTACCTTTTGGAACGGTGTTTGACAGATATGGGGTGTGGATTCAGAAAGAATGGACGAAATGAAAATCAAAGCATCAAGATTTAGCAACAGAGTTCCTGCTCACGGCGGATCCGTTTCTCTCTGCGGGGGCGTGTCGAGGTCGGAAGTTAATCCGGCTATCGCGGCAAGATTCCCGGGCAGCGAGTTCGTATCACATCGGATGAGTCTCGTAAAATGATTTTTAAATCTTAGGAGGTTCAAAATGGTTGCGTTATTTGTTGTCGCGACGATAATCGTTTTCTTCGTTATCGATTATTTCGTGCAGCGTGCTGAAAAGAGAAAGGCCGCACTTTCTCCGGCAGTCAATGTACCGTCGAAGCCAAGGTTTGTAATCCCCAAGGCTTATTTCTTCGGAAAGGGGCACACCTGGGTCGAGCTGCTTCCGAATGGTCTGACAAGAGTCGGACTGGACGACTTCGTGCAGAAGATCCTCGGATCGGTTGACCAGGTGCGCGTCGTTTCTTCGGACGGCAATTTTAAGAAAGGCGACAAACTGTTTACGGTAAGGCAGGGGGAGAAGGAGATGTCTTTCAGGGCCCCGATTTCCGGAAAAGTTATGGAAGTCAACGACGAATTGTCCCGGTTCCCGGACATCCTGAAGAAGGAGCCTTACAAGGACGGGTGGGTTGCCGTAATAGAACCGGCAGACCTGGCAGAGGAGATTAAACAACTTTCCATCGGAAACGAAGCTGCGAAGTGGTTGAAGGATGAAATAAAACGATTTCGGAATTTCATTACCGCGCAAATGGGACTGCTGTCGGGAACCGGTTCTCCCGCACTGGCTGGAACTACGCTGATGGACGGAGGCGTGCCTGTCAACAACGTAATGGAACACTCCCCACAGGAAGTATGGAGGATGTTCGAAAACGACTTCCTGGCCCCGGAAAACGCCGGGACAAACGCTAAGTCCTAATTGAAACAGCAAAAGGGAGAACCATTATGAAAAAGCAGGTAGGTATTTTGGTAGATACGACGCAATGCATCGGCTGCATGGCCTGTGAAGAAGCGTGTGCCGACAGGTGGGGGTTCCCGCACACGGACATTCACGAGCTGTCGTGCGAGAAGAATACGGTCGTGCAGCAATGGGGCGAGACATATGTCCCTCGCCTTTGCATGCACTGCGAAGAACCCGCGTGCGCATCCGTTTGTCCGGTAGGGGCTCTTCACAAGACGCCGGAGGGACCGGTTGTCTACGACGAGAGCAAGTGCATCGGCTGCAGATACTGCATGCAGGCCTGTGCGTTCCAGATTCCCAAGTACCAGTGGGGCAAGGCCAATCCTCATATTACGAAATGCGACATGTGTTACGAGCGGACCGAAAACGGCAAGCAGCCCGCATGCGTGGCAGCCTGCCCGGCGCAGGCCCGTATATTCGGCTATCGCGAAGACCTTCTCCAGGAAGCTGAGAGGAGGGTCAAGAACGACCCCAAGACGTATTTCCAGCATGTTTTCGGAAAGACGGAAGTTGGCGGCACATCGACGATCTACCTTGCAGGCGTCGACTTCTCGAAGCTCGGATTCCCGTCTTCTCTTCCGAAGCGGGCGCTTCCCGAGTATACCTGGGATATCATGGAGAAGATCCCCAACTATTTCGTGTGGGGGAGCACGCTCATGGCCGGCTTCTGGTGGCTTACTAACCGCAAGAAAAAGGTGGCCGAGTACGAGGAAGAAATGAAGCGGGAACAATTGAATTCCAACGATACGGGGGACAATCGACAAATCACTGGAGGAAAAGATGACAAGTAACGGATTCTTTTCAAGCGTAGTCGCATGGTTCAAACATATGACATTTTGGAAGTCGGTCTTCCTCGTTCTTGTCGTCGCGGGATTGTATTCGACTTTTGTGAGGTACGCGTTCGGACTCGGTGCCTCCACGCATCTGAGTGACGATTTTCCCTGGGGACTCTGGATCGGCTTCGATGTGCTGTGCGGGGTCGGTCTGGCGGCGGGCGGCTTCGTCGTAGCGGCAGCTGTCTACGTCTTCCATCTCGATAATTACCAGGCCATTGTCCGCCCGTCGGTCCTGACGGCGTTCCTGGGATATGTCCTGGTAGTCTTTGCTCTTCTGTTCGACCTCGGAAAACCCTGGAACATCTGGCATCCGCTGGTAATGTGGAACCCTCATTCGGTGATGTTCGAAGTAGCATGGTGTGTAATGCTGTACACGACCGTTCTGGCTCTCGAATTCAGCCCGATACTGTTCGATCGCCTGAAGCTGAAGAAAGCGTCCCATGCGATCCACAGGATGATCGTTCCGCTGGTTATCCTGGGCGTGATGTTGTCGACACTGCACCAGTCGTCGCTGGGCTCACTTTATCTCATAATCCCGGAGAAGATGTACCCGCTCTGGTACTCCGGAAACCTTCCGTTCTTCTTCTTCGTGTCCGCGGTTGCGGTCGGACCGGCGATGGTAACGATCGAGTCGTTCATCAGCTCCCGCGCCTTTCACAGGGAGATCGAAATGCCGATACTCTCCAAACTCGGCAAGGTAACCGCGGTAGCCCTCGCTGTATACCTTGTCCTGAAAGTCGAAGATGTTTTGAGCTATCATCTTGTGCCTTATCTTTTCACTTTCAACCTGGAGGGGATCCTGTACTGGGTTGAAATACTCGCCGGGGTGATGCTCCCGATGGTACTCTTGTTGATTCCGAAGGTCAGGGAGAACAAGCGCGGTCTGTTCTACATAGCCGTACTCGTGGTTTCGGGGTTTGTGCTGAACAGAATGGACGTGAGCATTACTTCGATCGAGCGGCACTACAGCCAGTTCGGAGTGAGTTACTTCCCGAGCTGGATGGAAATCTCAGTCACTCTGATGATAGTAGCCGTCGGTTTCGGCGGGTTTGCCTGGGCTGTCAAGAATCTTTCGGTGTTTCCGAAAGAGGCTCATGCCGCAGTTCCGGTGCGTGCCGAGAGCTATGAGGTAGTCGTTGTGGAAGATGAAAGCCAGCTGAGAAATGCTCCTGCGTTAGATATGGGAACAAAGTAAACAGGATTTATAGAGGCGGTGCCGTATGGAAAACCACAAAGCGATAAACAGAGTGATTCCGGAAGGCGAGATAAACTGCATATGGGTCGAAGCGGGCCTCGTTTCATACAAGTTGTGTGATCGCCATTACGAGTGTGAGAATTGTCCGTTTGATCAGGTAATGCGCCGGCAGCCCGGCCCCGCCTCTGAATCCTCCACAACTGAAGAAGGATATCCGGCAGAATCCAAGTCGGGTGAAAAGGACTTATCGAGAAGAGAACTGGTGATCGATCTCGTCAACGCTTTCTTTGCTGCGCCGCTTTCAGCTTGTCTCCCGGCTGACAGGCTCTATTCCCGCAACCATGTGTGGAGCATGAAAGTAGATCGCAATCTATACCGTCTCGGGCTCGATCATTACGCGGCGTTTTTCCTTGAGACTGCGGGGAGTGTCATTCTATCCCAGCCGGGTTCCACACAAGCCCACAATAATCCGCTCGCCTGGCTGATCTGCCAGGACGGGACAGTCGCGGTCAGGTCTCCGATTTCCGGAAGGGTGCTGAGAAACAATCCTCAACTGAAGGACTCTCCCTCCCTCATCAGGAATGACCCATACGAAAATGGCTGGATAAGTGAGCTTGAAACGGAAGAAGAGGGTGATTCTGTGAAATGGTTCTCGGATTCAAAAGACGTAGAACCCGAGTACATCCGTCAGTTTGATCGGTTGAAAAATGAAATCGTGAATGAATACGAAAAGGCTTCTTCGGCGGGAGTCACCCTGTTGGACGGCGGAACGCGTCCCGGGACGCTGAAGGATTTCCTTGGACCTCAAAAATATGTGTCTCTGTTGCAGAGGCTGATGGCCGCGAGAATATGAAGGGAAGTTCGCGGAATAATGCCTCGTCGAAACCCAATTTAGAGACTCTGTCCCGCCTGTAGAATCTGCCGAAGCCTCCCAGGGTCAAAAAACACGCGTTTTTCGGCATCCTTTCGCTCACGCCATGGTTGTTCTCGGCATAAAAATTGTGAAAAACCAACGGAGGCGTTTGCTAAACGATGCGCATCACTAAATTTCTGGCATTCAAGCTGTTTGTAATCGTCCTTCTCGTGATGCTTGTTTCAACGGGAATTTTCACTACCGTCATGTTGAATTGGCATTACCAGAAGTATCTGAGCATTACAACCGATTGGGCACTTCGTACGAGCGACCTGATAAAAAGGTCGACCCGTTACAGCATGCTGGAAAACAGGCGCAAGGATATCTATCAGACTATTAACACTTTGGGGACGGAACCGGGGATTGAAGCAATCAGGATCTACAACAAGAAGGGTGAAATCACTTACTCCAGTGTCGACAGCGAAGTGGGAAGACATGTTAACATGAATGCGGAGGCATGCAATGTGTGCCATAGGCCGGGCATGCAGCTTCCGACAAACGAGACATCTGCCCTGACAAGGATCTTCTATTCACGAAAAGGATACAGGGTGTTGGGAGTGATAACGCCCATCCGGAACGAGCCGAGCTGCTACAATGCACCATGTCACGAGCACCCTGCGTCCCAAACTGTGCTCGGCGTCCTCGACGTGATGCTCCCGTTGAAAGGTATGGACACAGACCTGGCCCAGCTGAGAGCGTCTACTTACATGGGAAGTGCGCTCATGGTACTCAGCGTAACGGCATTTGCCGGGATATTCATCTGGATCATGGTCAACATCCCGGTGAGGAAGCTGACGCAGGGAACACAGGAAATCATGAAGGGGAACCTCGATCACAGGATACACATTCATTCGTCCGACGAAATCGGGGATCTGGCTGCATCGTTTAACAAGATGACTGAGGAGCTCGGCCGTGCGAGGGACGAACTGACGCAGTGGGCCTACACACTCGAAGACAAGGTTGAGCAGAAGACTGCGGAACTGCGCAGGGCTCTCTCCAATATGGTGCAAATGGAAAAGATGGCATCACTGGGCAAACTGGCGGCAAGCGTTGCGCACGAGCTCAACAACCCGCTTGCTGGAATTCTCGCGTATGCAAAACTGCTGAAGAAGAAGATCGGGAAAGAGAATATACCCGACGAGAGGATGAAGGAGATGCAGGGTGAGCTGGCGATGATGGCGGACGAGAGCGCCCGCTGCGGAAATATTGTCAGCAATCTCCTCCTGTTTTCAAGACAGAAGGTCGGCGATTACCAGTCTCAGAACCTGACATCGATTATAGAACAAAGCCTGAAGCTCATCGCACATCATCTTACGATGCACAATGTGAAGTGCGTGTTGGATCTGCCTGAGGGAGTCACCGAAGCTACCTGCGACCCGCAACAAATTGAGCAGGCGCTTATAGCGCTCGAAATCAACGCAATAGAGGCTATGCCGGACGGAGGCACCCTTAAAGTCGAGCTGAGAAAGATGGAGGAGAAAAAGGTCGTGGAAATAAAGATCTCCGATACCGGGATCGGGATAAACAAAGAAGACATGGAACACATTTTTGAGCCGTTCTTTACCACGAAGAAGGACGGCAAGGGCACGGGACTGGGACTTGCTGTTGTGCACGGGATCGTGGAAAGGCACGGCGGCAAAGTCGCGGTCGAGTCTGCAACGGATGTCGGAACGACCTTTACTATCACACTGCCTACGGTTCCGGGCTCGCCGGACGCCGGCGGATTTTTTGGTCTACAGAAGAATTGAGAAGACACAATGGCAAACAATCATAAGTCGCAACAACCTAGTATACTTGTCGTGGACGATGAACTGTCGGTTCGGGATTCCCTGAGTAAGTGGTTCAGGGAAGACGGTTATCGGGTAGGGGCGGCGGAGAATGCAAATCGCGCCCTCAGCATGATGAACGAGGGTCCGTGGGATGTAATGCTCCTCGACATCAAGATGCCGGGAATGGACGGCCTCGAATTGCAAAAGAGGCTGAAGGAAATCGATAAGAATGCATCTATCATCATAATTACAGCTTTTGCGGCTGTCGATACTGCTGTTCAGGCGCTGAAAGAGGGAGCTTTCGACTACATAACCAAACCGGTTGATCCGGAACACCTGACTCATCTCGTCCAGAATGCATTCAGAGCAAAGAGACTTACTGATGAGAATTGGAGACTCCGTCAGCAGATGTCCGAGCTCTCCGGGGTGGAGGAAATCGTCGGGAACAGCCCGCAAATGGAAAAAGTGATAGACCTCGCCAAGACCGTGGCGCAGACCGACACGACGGTAATGATCAGGGGAGAAAGCGGAACGGGCAAAGAGCTTGTCGCGCGTACGATCCATGCGAACAGCGCCCGCAAGTACTTTCCCATAATTACCGTGAACTGCGGGGCTGTGCCCGAGAGTTTGCTCGAGAGCGAACTCTTCGGCCACGAGAGGGGTGCCTTCACGGGTGCGCAATACCGGCGCAAGGGAAAATTCGAGATGGCTGACGGAGGCACTGTCTTCCTCGATGAGATCGGAACGATCAGCCAGAAAATGCAGGTGCAGCTCCTGAGAGTTCTTGAGACGAAACAGTTCACTCGCGTCGGCGGAAACGAATTGATAGCGAGCGATTTCCGGATTATATGCGCCACGAACCGCGACCTCGAAGCGGCTATTACGGACGGGAGTTTCCGGGAAGACCTTTATTACAGGCTCAATGTGTTCACAATCTTCATCCCGCCCCTGAGAGAAAGGCGCGTCGACATTCCTCCGCTTGTCAACCACTTCGTCAAGAAGTATGCCGCCACCATGAGCAAACCTGCGATAGATGTCGATCCGGAGGCCATGGATTTGCTTATCAGGAACAGGTGGCCCGGAAACGTCCGGGAGCTGGAGAACGTGATAGAGCGCGCCATGGTACTCGCGAAGCCACCGGTCATTCGACCCGAGGATTTGCCTTTCCAGATGTCCCAGAGCCTGGATCAGAACTCTCCCGAAAACGATTTGCTTACAAGCTGGGAGAAGATTCATATCGAGAAGGTGCTTCAGAAATTGAACTGGAATATTACGCGTTCTGCCGAAGCACTCGGCATAGACAGGGTGACACTCTACAGCAAGATTTCCAAATACGGTTTGAAGAGGCCATAGATCCCGGCCTGCCCGGTAGGGAGTCCCAGCCAATGACCCCGATATTAATCGTGGCGATCAGTCCCGTAGATCGCAATCTTCTCGATCCGTTGGTCGAACCGCTAAGCAGCGTTTTCGGTACCCACGTTGAAGTGTCACACGCGCAGACTCTCGAAGGGTCCTTCGCCTTCAATGTCTCCCGCAACCAGTATGGGTCCACCCAACTTATCTCAGTACTGCTCGACAGGTTCGAAGATTTTCAGGGAAAAATACTCGGGGTGACTTCGGGAGATTTGTTCGTGCCGGTCCTGACATACGTTTTCGGCGAAGCGCAGCTGGACGGGAAGGTGGCCGTGGTATCGTCTCACCGGCTGAACGATGAGTTCTACGGACTTGGCCCGAACCGGAAGCTGCTTGCTCTCAGGCTTCTCAAGGAAAGCATTCACGAGCTCGGGCACACATTCGGGCTGCTTCACTGCAACGACTACTTGTGCGTAATGCATTCATCGACCGGGGTTGAGGAAATAGATGTGAAGACGGAAAGGCTCTGCCCGGAGTGCACGGCAAAATTGTCAGCCGGTATTTCCACCTGACACTCAGCGGGTGAGGCGTGCATTCAATGGAGGTCAGATGTTCGGTGCTGGCTCAGTTTCAGACCTTGTGGCAGCCTCAAGCTGATGTTGACCCTGGAAGGCGCGGTGAATGCGCCAAGAACACAGAGATCAAGTCCATTCCCTTTTCCGATCTTTTCGCCTCCCATCCTTTTTTGCGGTTAGATTCAAAATGAGCGTCCCCCAGTCGTTCTTGATACTCACGAAAACAACGATTATAATTGACCAGCTAAGTAAATGGACAGCGGTTTTGCAGATTCAGGGTGTTGAAAGGGATGCATCAATATTCTGGTAGGTATCGATAGGCTTGGGCGATTCTCATTTGACTGTCCGGTGAACTGAAAGCTATGCGGTTAAACACAAAGGAGTATACCAATGAAGCGGTTAGTCGTGCTACTCGCATTCTTGACGGTGCTATCGTCTCGTGTTTTTGGTCAGACATACGGACTTGACAATGCCGATCCGGCCCTTTTCACTAAGTTCAGAATTCCCGACACCTATCTGCATTCACTGACGCTCGGCGCCAACTTCAGCTATTATTCGGCCGAATCTTCGATTTCCTATTTGGGGGGACCCAGCTCCGACAATACAAACTCTACAATGAGTCTGTACCTTTCTCCGCAATACTACCTCCTGAAGGAGTCGGACAACAGTTACTTGTCTGTAACCGCCAATGGATCGGGAAGTTACGGCGGCGCAAGCAGTAGGTCCGAGGGAACCGATGTCGCTCCGAATTCTTACAACAAGAATTATTCCGACGCTCTCGTCCTCAATGCCGGAGAAACTTACAGGAACTATCCTTTGAGCGGGGGCATGTACTATTCGATTGGCTCGAATGCGCACGTGAGTTTCTCCGATGCCTACAATGACCAACGGTTGTCCGATTCGACGCGCGAGACTATTTACAACGGATCGAAACAGCAGGCCTACAGCTTCACGATCGGAGTGGGCTGGGGGAAAATGAGAAACGTCACCCCGGTCGTATCTGCGATTAGATTCCAGGAAAGACTGAAGCAGCTCAATCTCCTGGATAAGGACCTGAGCGAAGGAACCATTGAAGATCTGGCGCAACAGTTTTACAGGCAGGGCTATTTTTCCGATGTCCATGTGAGACCGGATAAGTATTTCTGGCAGGACGTTCAAAGCACGCTTTCCAAAGACGGTGTCTCCCTGGACGGATTGAATCAATACGCCGACTCGTATATCAGGGAAGTACCGGGCGAAATCAGGTTCTTGCGAAATGAAGGACTGATCGGCGGGATAAACTTTCAAATAGGTTACACGAACAATTATTCCTCCGAAGCCACCGTCGTGAGCCACATTAACGAGCAGCTGCTGGCACAAGGGAATGCATACGTCGAATACAGTCATCAGCTAAACCTCGATTCGCAGGTCGACTTCAACCTCTCGTTGACGGGAGGTCCAAATCTCACAAAGAATTCATGGGTCAGGCAGAACTACCAGTTGAGCGCCGGAGCGGACTACGACTATGAGTTGACCGACAGGCTTGTGACTTCTGCCAACGATGTTTTCAGCATGACATTCTGGAATTCAAACCAGCCGCAGCGGTACATCACCAACGCGGCAAAACTTTCTGTGATCTATTTTGTCGAGGACTACCTTTACCTGACCGCCTCGTACTCGTTGAATTACGGCAACATGAGGAATCAGAACTTTGCCGGCTATGATTATGTCACGAACGCTTCAACGACGAGTTACGTCAGCCTTGGGCTGTCGTATTACATAGACAGAGGCCTTCTGCTGAACTAGAGGATGGGGAATGATGTGAGAAACACCGGCGTGCTGCGAGGTCTCTGCCCTGAGGCCTGACGGCCGGCATGCAGTTCCACTTTTATATTGCTTTGCTTTCGATGTGTCCGACCCAGCCGGGATGCGGCTTGAACGAGAAGAACGGGCTGTCGGAATGCATTATGTCCGACAACTCAACGTCGTTGCAGGTCGTCTTGACTTCCTGAATATCCTTTATAAAGAAGTCGAAATCCTCGTTTGCAAGCAGGTCGGTGACCCAGGGGAGCTTTAGCGGGTCGAATCCCATTATCCTCGCAGCTGCGATGTCGACTGCAAGATGGTTGAACCCCGATACGATCACTCCAACCTTTCGCTCGTCGGGAAAAAGCGGGCCGTTGCCCTCTCCGCCGACAATTCCGTCAATCACGGAGAATACCTTTCGCTGCGGAGACTCCCTGACTACGCCGTCTTTGTCCGCATAGACCGAGACTTTCATCAGGTCGGAGACCATCCGCCAGGCACTGTCGTTGCCGTACCAGTTTCCGCCGTCGAACAGCACGATCTTCTCGGTAGTCTTCTTCAGTATCGGCTTGATGAGCTTCCTGTAGGGCTCATAAGCGAGTCTGAACAACCTGCTGCCGAATCGGTTCTGTTTGGCGAGAAGTGCATCGTAAAGGAACCTTTGTGTCTTTACGATAACCTTAGCCTTTCCTTTAAGGAAATTGCCGGGGAACTGGTCGCCGCCTTTCTCCGGCGTTCCGAGCGTGTAGTGGACTAGGTAATTTTTGTTGGTGATTGTTCCCACCAGACCCTTCGCATTCAGCGTGACGCCGACCTTCTTATGGACCTTCAGCTTCGGAACGGATATCAGTACGTCGGCGCCAAGTATCGTCTTTGATACCATGTATTCATGCCGGCCGTGCATGTGATGTGATATTGTCTCGTTTCTGTTATAATCGGCGCCGTAGAAATTTGTGCTCGCGATGCCGGCGAATGCGCTGCGTGCCCCGAGATCGACTACCGCACTCCCTTCCGGATCACCCGGAAGATTCTTCCTGTTTTCCTGGCTCGCTACGTAGTTTTCATCTTTGTACTTGAACCAGAAATTCCTGAGGTCCCTTATGGGTATTTCAAAACCGAACTTTTCACGGTAGAGGTCGGCTACGGATGAGAGCCGGGTTCGCTCGAGAAGCTCCTGGAAGTCGCAGTCCATCTGAGGAGTATCTGCGATGATGATCCTTCCGTTTCCGCCGAGAGCTTTGTATGCGTAGTCCACAACTGCCCGTATTACAGAGGGATGCGTGATTATTGAGAACAGGTTGCCCCCCCTGTAATGGTCGCTCAAGACGAAGTTCGGCTTGATGACGACGGTGTTGCCGGGCGCTATGATTTCTTTGAGCGGGTTCCACCCCGGAGTGCCGTAACGTTCGTTGTCGAGGCCGAGGAGATGCAGCGCACCACGCACTCCTTCGTATGCCGGGTTATGTTCCGGGCAGATTCCGAGGGCGCCGTCGTATTCCGGGTATCGTTCGGATGCATCGTACGGCGGCGTACCGGTGTATTCGGTAAGACCCCGGTATATCGCTGTTGAAAGATTGGAGAAGTAATTGTTAAGGTCTTTCATGGTCCCCGTAGGAAATGGGCAGCTCCTGTATCAGGAAGCGGAACTTGCCGCTCTTCGGGATTTCGATCGAATCCACGAACCTGATTTCCATTTCCATATCGCTGCCGAGTTTCTTCATTAGCTCTGAATGAATCCTTCTGGTATCATCCTCACTGTACGCCGGGCTCCTGACGATATTAAACGTGACCTTTCCCGCTTCGCTCTGCCTGAACTGGAACTGCTTCACGTTGTCGAAGATATCGGAATGCATGTTGATCGCCGTCATTGAAATATATCGTCCGCTCTTCGTCACTATCAACTCTTGCAGCCTCCCCTGGATGGAGTCGAGCAGCTGAAACTGCCGCCCGCAATCGGAACAGGCGGAGGCTCCCTTCTTCGCCAGGTCCATTGTGCGATAGCGGATAAACGGCGTGACGACATTCCAGAGTGAAGTCCCGACGAGCTCACCCGTTTCACCCTCTTCTGCTTCGCTCCCGCCTTCATTCAATACTTCGGCAAATCCGTAGAACGGATCGAGATGAAATCGTTCCGAATGCTCGCACATCGGAGCGAAGAGTACCTGTTCGGCGTGTCCATACCAGGCAAATATTCTCGAGCCCGGAAAAGCGGCGAGGATTTTCTCCTTCTGCCAGTCGTAAAGATTCTCGGAACCCAGAAGCAGAAGCTTGAATGGGAACTTCCCCTGGTCGCCGTTCCTGATTATGAGGTCCGCGAACAACATGGCCGCCGACGGGTAGGCCTGAAGGTGGCGCGCGCGACTTCCGAGGAGTTTATCTTTATAATCTTGGTAAGTCTTTTCGTTCAGGTAGTACGTCGAGAGTCTGAGGTCCCTGAGAAACGGATCGTATTCCGATATTTCGTTCTCCGTTCCGATGAATGCCCCTCTGAGCACCGCGGAGACGTCGCCGAGTCTCCATCCCGCCCGGGACCAGGCGGAATTCAGAAAGGCCATCTCCCGTTCGATATCTTCCTGAAGAAGATAGAAGCCGAAGGGTATTCCCGTCGAGCCTCCTGTGGTTCGGTAGAGACGCTTCCATTGTGGTACGGACCTCGAAGTGAAATCGTCGATGTTGTCCCTCAGAAGCTCCTTGGTGACGAACGGGAGCTTCCGAATGTCGGCCAGGTTCCTGATGTCATCGGGGGACACCCCGTTCTCCCTGTAGAGCTGCTGGTAACCGGGCGCGGTATGGAATGCATGGATGACAAGTCCTTTAAACTTCTCGAATTGCCAGCGCCTGATCTCGTCGACACTCCACTTTTCCGATGATGCGAGAAAACTTCTGGTCGCGTTGTATGTTTTTCCCGTGCGGAGGTTTATCGGAAGAAGAGAATATGAGCGCCGTATCGCCTTCTGTATTGGGTCTGGGAGGAGACGGTAGAGCATGATTTTCATGATTGTCGAAACAGATTCTGAGAGCCTCGGCCCGGGTAGATGAAGTTCACTGTTGGTGCCAAGCTAGGTGATAAAGGCCTTATTTGCAAGAATCTGCTGAAACAAAAAAGGTCCGCCGGTGAACGACGGACCTTTCAACTGCCTGAGTCTGACTACTTCAGTAGTATCATCTTTCTCGTTTGAGTGTATCCCTGTCCTGCAGAGAGCCTGTAGAAGTAAACCCCGCTGGCTAACCTGCTGGCGTCAAAGGTCACCTCGTGAAGTCCGGCCTGCTGGACTTTGTCGACGAGAGAAGACACTTTCTCGCCGAGGATGTTGTAGACATCAAGCCGGACTTGAGCCTGTTCGGGCAGGTTGTAGCTTATGATTGTGCTCGGGTTGAAGGGATTGGGGTAGTTCTGGCCAAGTGAGAATTTTTGCGGGACATTGTCGGTCGGTTCTTTCACCGCAGTCGGGACGGGAGTCGAGATCCCGTTATCCAGAAGCAGCTGCCCGCGGATCTCGCCTGCCGGGTTGTCCGTCGTGTGGAAATTCGAGTAAATCATACCGTTGAGAAGTCCAGGCAGGAGAGTGTCTGCCACCGGTGTCCACACGCCTGCTGCCGTGCTGTCCACGTACGTGAACGGGTGTACTACCGGGCCGTTAGTCCCTGCCGCACCAAGATGGAAGTGTGCGGCAATCAACGTCGAAGAGAGACTGGCTACGGTAATCCGGTAACTCAGACTGGTGCCGGTAGTATCGAGGATGGCCCACCCTGTCCCGGTGCCCATGGTATTGAGCGAAGGAACGGATTGCGCGCTCGACAGGCTTATCGAAAAAGGAGTGCCGTCTGCCAGTTGAAGCTGCCCGCGGATTTCGCCCGCCGGGTACTTCTTTGAATGTATGTTTATATAAATGTTCCCCATCAGCATTTGATCGATGAGGCTGTCGGGAACATCGGACCATGTCCCCTGTGCCGTGTTGCCGGCGAAAGTCGTGATGGGCATAACAACCGGCCCGTTTACTCCCGCAGCGCCAAGATGAAAGTGAGCTGCAAGGAAAGTACTATCAAGATTCGCGTAAGTTACCCTGTACATTAATTGAGGCGTGATGGTCGGACCATAGTAACCGTTGGTGGGAGCTACGTCAAGCAAAGCCCAGGCGGTCGCGGTGGCGTTTGTAGTGGGAGTCGGAACCGTCTGGCTGCCGTCGAGAGATGTTGCAAAGAAGATCGAATCCGACGGCTCAAGCATGAACTGTCCCCTGATTTCTCCCGCGGGATGGTTGGATGTGTGTATGTTCACATACATCGAATCGGTGATTAGCGGCGTCCACATCGTGTCGGGGAATACCCACATTCCGGACGTCGTGCTGTCGGTCATGTTGAACGGAAACACGACCGGGCCATTGGTGCCGGCCGGACCAAGATGGAAATGAGATCCGACGAGAGAAGACGTCAATCCCGCGACCGTCAGGCGATAGGTCAATGTGTCGGAGCCCGGCTTGAAAAGGGCGAAGCCGGTGCCGGTCCCATCGACGGAGAGGGCTGGAACGTCCTGTGCGCCATCGAGCGACATCGCTATGCCGATGCCGGGAGCAGGTTCGACCTGTCCTCTGATCTCACCGGCGGGGTGTGTTTGGGAATGGATGTTTATGTATATGTCTCCTTGCATCAGGTCGGAAACCAGTGTGTCCGGAATATTTGTCCACTGACCCTGCGCAGTGTTTCCGGAAAATGTCATGATCGGCATTACTACGGGTCCGTTTACTCCGGCGGCGCCCAAATGAAAGTGGGCGGCAAGAAAACTGCTTGATAGATTCGCGTAGGTTATGCGATACGTGAGCGTGTTTGTGCTGGTATTGAGGACTCCCCAGGCCGTGGCTGTTGCGGGAGTGCTTATCGCGGGGACCGACTGGTCACCAGATATTTGCGCAGTGAAGAACACCTGCGCGCCTGCCGTGCTGTATACCAGACACAGCAATAGAACGGAAAGTGCAACCTTTAACCCTTTCATGTACGTCTCCTCCTTCTAGTCGTTTCATTCCAAAAGCATCGATCTCAAGAGTTGTCACTCGGCAAAGAGTCGAGTTGCTCCATCCCATCATTTCGAACATTATTACGCTATATGAAGGTTCCCCCTGTGTCACCATGAAGGCTGCCGATCTTCGATTACTAACTTGATTGCCAACCGACGGATGATTTAATTCTTGGGAATTAGGGCAAAAGAGTGAAGCGTCTACCTGCTTTCAACGCCGCAATCGCCGCGGCTGTGGGCATTACTGTAGGTTGGGAGCTGGCATCATACCGGCTCATCTTTCTGGCCGCGGCCGCCGGGCTGTCGATAATTCTTTTCTTCTGGCTCACATCCGGTCGAAGAACACTTCCGGTTCCCGCAGCAGCAGGAAGCTACCTGGCGCTTTCCCTTTCATTCGCTTTCTTCATGAGTGCACGGCTCGTTGCGGTCAACCCTCTCGATTTGCAGCAATGCCGGTATTTCGCGGGCACTGTGGAGGAAACTCCGCGCGATGTCTCAACTCGTTCTGTAAGACTCACCGACTGTCTGGGATATGACAACGGATGGAAGAAAATACCGGGCCGCATCATACTCACTCCCAAATTCAAAGCCGACCTGAGAACGGACGACCGTATCGTCTTTACAGGAAAGGCCGGAAAAGTCTCCGTAGCGAGAAATCCCGGCGAGTTCAATATGAAGGTGTATTACGAACTCAACGGAATTGTCGGAAGGATCTACGTCGATAGAAGGGAACAGATCATTTCCTCCAGGCATGCCGTCGGATTCGGTTTACGACGCAGCCTGGTGGAGCCGGTAAGAAGTTATATTCGTTCGAGCGTAATGAAATTCATGGCCGGAGATGAGGCCGAACTGGCGAGGGCGATGCTTATCGGCGAGCGGG
This sequence comes from Candidatus Kryptoniota bacterium, assembly GCA_046706365.1. Lineage (GTDB taxonomy): Bacteria > Bacteroidota > Ignavibacteria > Kryptoniales > JAKASW01 > JAKASW01. The sequence goes on from JBJKPN010000054.1 coordinate 24,128, forward strand.
CCGGCATTAACGATGTAATCAAGGACCGATTCACAAACTCCGGCACTGTTCATATCCTTTCCGTGTCCGGACTTCACATCGGATTCGTCACGGGGATACTGATGATTTTTGCTTCGCTGATCAGGCTCCCGAGAAGGTATAGATTCTTCGTGATTGCACCCTGTCTTTTGTTCTATGCACTCGTCGTTGGAACAGTACCGAGCGTTACTCGGGCGGTGTTGATGGCGATTGTGGTGCTGTTCGGCCTTTTCCTTCAGAGGAGAAGCAACATCTTGAATTCTCTGGGATTCGCGGCGCTGGTCATACTTACCGTCAGCCCGTCTCAACTCTTCTCGCCGGGTTTTCAGCTCTCTTTTAGCGCTGTCCTTTCCATCGCGTTTTTCTACGACAGAATAATTGCATTGATCAGGAAGCGCATTCCTGCGCTGGCTGAGAGACCTCTGCTCAATTCGATCGTCTCCCTTTCTGTTCTCACGGCCGCAGCGACGCTCGGCACGGTGCCCCTGACGGTTTATTACTTCAACAAAGTGTCGCTCATCAGCATTGCGGCAAACCTTGTGATAGTCCCGCTTGCGGGCATCTTCACAACAATGTCGTTTGCATTTGTCTTTCTCAGTCTTATTTCTTCTTCGGCTGCGTCCATATATGGCGCGGCCTCGCAGCTGATCGGTTTTTCTATCCTCCAGATCAATTCGATTCTGGGATCTCTGGGACTCAGCAGTGCCAGGATTGCGGAACCGGGATTTACATTTGTCGTGCTCTATTTGTTCTGGCTGGTTTCGGTCGCGGCGTTTGGGAGGGACAGCCTCCTGAAGAAGGGGGTAATTGCCGTCCTGCTCGGCTCGAACCTTCTTCTGTTTTCGAGCCTGATACATTACACGCCGAAAGCGAAGGTATTCGTGCTGGATGTCGGACAGGGAGATGCGATCTATGTCGAGCTGCCGAACGGCAGGAATATGCTCGTGGACTCCGGGTTGAAATTTGGGAACTACGACAGCGGCGAACGTGTGATTCTGCCATTCCTGGAACGGCGGGGGATAAAACGGCTCGACTATTTTGTGATCACGCATCTTCACAGCGATCACATCGGAGGGGCGGCATCCGTCCTTCGGAAGCTCAAAGTAGGTAGGTTCATTTACTCAGACCAGGCTTCCAGCTCCGGAACGTGGGAACGGACGATCGCTTCCGTGAAGGCGCTGTGTATCCCTCATGAGAAGGCGGTGGCAGGGCTAATCATGGATTCGGGGGCTGTCCAGAGGGTATACGTCCTGCATCCGAACAGCAGATATGTCGGCAAAGGGGGCACTTCTTACAGGACGCGGCTGAATAACGGCTCTATAGTCCTGAAGGTATGCGTCGGCGCAGAGAGTGTGCTGCTGGCGGGAGACATCGAAGGACCGGTAGAGCATGATCTGGCCGGCCGCTTCGGGACCTTTCTCAGGTCGGCGGTCTACAAGGCCGCTCATCATGGCGGCAGGACGAGCTCGACTGAAGAGTTTCTGGCTGAGGTCCAACCGGCATACGCTGCAGTCTCCGTAGGGGCTGGAAACAGGTTTGGTCATCCGTCACCCGAGGTCCTGGAAAGTTATCAAAGGCGCGGCATTCGGACGATGCGCACCGATTCTCTGGGGGCAATCTGCTTCAATGTTGGAATGGATGCAGTCGAAGTGGTCGAATGGAGATAAACCTTTTCCCCGAACGCTTGTAACTTACGGCAAAATTGCATGTTAAGCGGTCCGGAAGGCTTTGGAAACCTTGATTTTTACTGCATGCGGGTTTAAATTGCACAGCAAAAAATGAGGCGAAAAGTTTGATCGCGCTAAGCTCAGACGACAAAAATCTCCAGCACGAATTGAAAGCCGGAGGAAGCATACCGGGACACATTGCAATCATAATGGATGGCAATGGCAGGTGGGCAAAGCAGCGGGCTCTGCCGCGCGTTGCCGGTCACCGCGAAGGCGTAAGCTCGGTGCGCGATATTGTCGAGGCGTGCGGACAGCTTGGCGTGAAGTGTCTCACGCTCTATGCTTTCTCGACCGAAAACTGGAAGCGCCCCCAGCAGGAAGTCTCGACGTTGATGCGGCTGCTTGTAAAGGCACTAAAGGACGAGACCGACAAGCTCTACAAGAACAACGTTCGGCTGACGGCCATCGGTGATCTGGATTCGCTGCCGGCAGGAGTGCAAAGAGAGCTCAATGACGCGTTTGAACGCACAAAGGGGAATAACGGACTTAATCTGAATCTCGCTCTCAGTTATTCTGGAAGATGGGAGATCACGGAGGCCGTTAAGAAGATCGTCGCGGACTCCGTGAGCGGCAAATTGCCGGCGGATGATATAAATGAATCCCTCTTTTCGAACTATCTGACGACAGCTTCATTGCCGGATCCTGATCTGCTAATAAGGACAGGCGGCGAGTTTCGCATAAGCAATTTCCTGTTGTATCAGATAGCATACACCGAAATATTCATTTCGAGGGTTTATTGGCCTGATTTTCGCAGGAGACACTTGTACGAAGCGATCAGCGATTTCCAGAAAAGAGAGCGCAGATTCGGGCTGGTGAGTGAGCAGGTTAAGCATCTCCAAACGTTTTGATGATTCAACCATCTCTTTTTATGAACGCAACCGCCGCATTTTCGCTGCGTCTAACGAATTAACGTTGCACGGCTCTTGAGAGGCGCATCGTTCGCAAATATGTCATAATGTGTATTCATTGGAAAGAATCGGAGTAGGATGAAGTATCTTCTTTTGTCGCTGGCGGCTGCCTTATTGACAACCGCTGCTTTTGCACAAACCGCTCAGAAAGCCCAGCCTCTCAAAATTCTCGGAATCTCAGTCGAAGGCAATCAAGCCACCGATGCCGCGGCGATCATCAGATATTCAGGGCTGCAGGTGGGGAACGAGTTCACCCCCGGCGGTGACAAGATACGTCAGGCAATCAAGCAGCTCTGGTCGCTCGGTATCTTCTCCGACGTCGAAGTGCTGCTGGACAACAGAGTAGGTGACGGTGTCTTCCTTCTCATCAAAGTTCAGGAATACCCCAGGCTGAACGACATTATCATAAAGGGAAATCACGAGCTCAGCGAGAAAGACATAAAAGACGAGTTGAATCTTGTGAGAGGGCAAATCGTCAACCCGCAGGATTTAAGCACTTTCGTTTACAATCTCAAGAAAAAATACGAAGATAAGGGATATCTTCTGGCCAAAATCGAGCCGAAGCTTGTACCGGTCGCCGATACGTCGGGCGCACGCGACAACCTCGAAATAAATATCGACGAAGGCAAGGAAGTAAAGATTAAGTCGATCACATTCAGCGGGAACAAGAATTTCTCGGCCGGCGACCTTCGCGGCGCGATGAAAGACACTCACCAGGATATATGGTGGATGTTCTGGCAGGGCTCAAAGTTCGATGCGAAGAAATTCAAGGACGATGAACAGAACGTACTGGATCTCTACGAGAAGAACGGGTATATCGACGCGTCGATATTGTCCGATTCGATATGGTACAGCCCGGACAAGAAGTGGATGTATATACATATCAGTCTTTACGAGGGAAAGAAATATTACATAAGGCGGATCGTTTGGGAGGGAAACACCAAGTTCCCATCAAGCGTACTCAACGAGCGCCTCGGGCTGAAGCCGGGCGAGGTGTTCGACAAGGTAAAGTTCAACGAGAACCTTCGGGGAAACAAGGATCAGACGGACGTTGCATCGCTGTACCTCGACAGCGGGTATCTGACATTGGATATCACACCAGAAGAAGTACGCGTTCCGCCCGATTCCATCGATTTGAAGATCAAGGTCATGGAGCGAAATCAGTTCAGGATCGGTCAGGTCCTCATCAGCGGGAACACAAAAACGGAAGACAGGGTCATTCGCAGGGAACTGTTCACCGTTCCCGGCGATTACTTCTCCCGTTCCATGATCATCAGGAGCGTCAGGCAGCTTTCGCAGATGAACTACTTCGATCCCGACAAGATCAAGCCGGACTACTATATAGTCAACGATTCGACCGTGGATGTCACTTATGCGGTTAAGGAGAAATCGAGCGACACTTTCAACATGTCGGTCGGATACAGCCAGGCATACGGCTTCACCGGAGCGATAGGATTGAGTTTCAACAACTTCGACATAAATCACCCTCTTCAGGGCGGTGCGGGTCAAAGCCTCAGTTTCAACTGGCAATTCGGAGTCAGTACTTATTACAGAACCTTCCAGCTCGGCTTTAACGAGCCCTGGTTCATGAATACCCCCACTTCTCTCGGGGTGAACGTGTTCGATACACGCCAGACTTATTATTACGATTTGAGGATGACAGGCGGCTCGGTCACCGTCGGTCGCCGGCTGAGATGGCCCGACAACTGGTTCCGTGCAGACTGGATCTTCACCGTTCAGAACAACAACATCGCCAACGGGGGCGGAATATATCGAACAGGTTCATACAACGAAATCAGCCTCACCCAGGTTATCTCCAGGAACAGCACCGACAGCCCGATATTCCCGTCTGTCGGTTCCAACGTCTCGCTGACGGATGAAATTGCCGGAGGGCCAATACTCCCCGGGACGATCAATTTCCACAAGCATGTGTTCACGGCTGATTTCTACACTCCGTTGTTCGGAACAAACAGGGTAGTGCTCTACAGCGGCACGATCTTCGGCGTAATCGGATCCATGACGGACCATGGAAACATCAACCCGATAGACCTGTTCTTCATGGGTGGCACGGGGCTCGGCTACATTTCGACGACGCCGCTGCGCGGTTACCCGGATCAGATGGTCGGCCCGAAATCGCCGAATACCGCAAGCGGAACGCCGATAGGCGGGAAAGTGATGTTCAAACAGACCATCGAGTTGCGCTTCTCTCTGCTGCAGGATCCTATTCCTCTTTATACGCTGCTCTTTGCGGAGGGAGGAAATGTGTACAAAGATCTCAACCATACGGACATTTTCCAGCTGGATCGCGCGGCCGGATTCGGAGCCAGAGTCATGATTAATCCGATCGGCCTCATAGGGTTCGACTACGGTTACGGCTTTGACCCTGTGGCGCCGGGAGCGCCTCCGTCAGGTTGGCATTTTGAATTTCAGTTTGGCAAGAGTTTTTAAGCTACACGTTAGTTAATTTGATTATAAACAAAAAATGAGGTTACAAGTGAAAGAAAAATTTGCAGTTTTGCTCTCTTCCGCTGTTATATTGTCGGCCCTCGGCTTCATGTTCGCTGTATCGCCGAAAGACTCCCCAATGAAGATCGGTTACGTAAATTCGGCCACCATACTGGACCAGCTGCCTGATGCACAGGCTGCCCAGCGGAAACTCGACGCCCTGATGAAGGCGTGGAGCGACACGGTCAACCAGATGTCGACAGAGTACCAGAATAAAGTGGACGCTTACTCGAAACAGCAAGGTATGATGACGGACCAGGCGAAGCAGCAGGCTCAGCAGGATATCAACTCTCTTCAGCAGCAAATCCTGAATTACCGTCAGGAAAAAGTCGGACAGGGGGGAGAACTCGACCAGGCACGCGAGAGACTCCTGAAGCCTATCCGCGACAAAGTTTACAAGGTAATTGCGCAGGTTGCCAAAGAGCAGCATATGCAGTATGTTCTGGACAAACGTGAAGATCTGGCAGTGGTGTTGTATGCGGATCAGACTTACGACTTGACTTACAAGGTATTGGATATTCTTAGCAGATCAGGCAACTAAAAAATATTTGAGGTTCACATGAAAACTGGCGCTTTGAGAATTTGGCTTCTTGCCGGGGTGTGGCTGTTGACATCCAGCGCCGTCGGGTTGGCCCAGCAGAAAATCGGATGGGTCGACACGCAGCAGATAATGAAAGAACTCCCCGCGGCAATCGAGGCGCAGGGTAAACTCGATGCTCTCGTCGGACAATGGGAGGCCGAGATCAATCGACTGCAAAGTCAGCTGCAACAGGAGTCCAACGACTACCAGAAAAGGCGTCTGATTCTCCCCGAACAGGCCCGGATACAGGAGGAACAGAAGCTTAGCGACATGCAGAAGAAGATCGTCGACCTGAGAAACCAGAGGTTCGGACAGAACGGCGACCTGTACCAGCAGCAAAAAGCCATCATGCAGCCGGTTCAGGAGAAAGTCCTGCAGGCCATACAGGAGGTCGCGAAGGAAGACAAGTATGATTACATATTCGACAAGAGCGGCCAGGTCCTTCTGATGTATGCCAACGAGAAATTTGACGTTACCCAGCAGGTTCTCGACAAGCTGAAGATTCCGACCGCAACTCAGCCCGGGGCGACAACGCCCGGGGTCACAGCACCCGGTACAACTCAGCCTCTTCCTACTCCGCCGGGCGGCAACTGATGAAGGTATCCGATATCGCCCGGGTTATCGGAGCTGCAGTTGACGGGAACGGCGATGTGGAGATAACCGGGATCGGAAAAATAGAAGAGGCAAAATCGGGGGAACTCACTTTTCTCGCCAATCCCAAATACGAGAAATACGTCCTTACCACGCGAGCGTCCGCCGTCATCGTCTCGGAGACTTTCAAGACGAACCGGTCGGACCTCGTTCTTCTTCGCACCAAAGATCCTTACGTTGCGTTCGTTTTTGCAGTGAAAGAGATCCTTCCGCCCAGGGAGCCGCTTCAGCCGGGCATCCATCCGTCGGCCTATGTCTCCGGTACCGCTTCTCTGGGAAGCGATGTCAGGATAGGACCGTTCGCCAGCATACGCGACGGAGTAAGGATCGGCGACAGGGTGCGGATTTCCGACGGCGTGGTCCTGAGTGAAAGGGTCGAGGTTGGGGAGGATTCGCTGATCTATCCGAACGTCACGGTGTACCAGGATTGCCGGCTGGGAAAGAGAGTGATAGTTCACAGCGGCACGGTTATCGGCAGCGACGGTTTCGGCTTCGCTCCGAAAGAGAACGGTACCTTCGAGAAGATTCCTCAGATGGGGATTGTCGTGATCGAGGACGACGTGGAAATCGGATCGAACTGCTCGATAGACCGCGCAACCATCGGCGAAACAAGGATTTGCAAGGGAGTCAAACTTGATAACCTCATTCAAGTGGCTCACAATGTCGTCATTGGTGACAACACTGTAATAGCCGCACAAACCGGGATCTCCGGTAGCACCAAGATCGGAAAGAACTGCATGATAGCGGGACAGGTCGGGTTTGCGGGCCATCTCGAAATAGCCGACCGGACTTCCTTCGGTGCACAGTCGGGGATTTCCAAATCGATAAAAGAGCCGGGCAAGACATTTTTCGGATATCCGGCCAGAGAGATTCGCGAGGCAAAACGGATCGAGGGGGGCATGAGAATGTTGCCGAAGTTGATCGAAGAGTTTACCGCCTTGCAGCACAAGATCGAGAAATTGACAAATAAGGAGTGACCATATAGATGCTTGTTCAACAGCGTACGATTGCGAATAGAGTTTCTCTTTCGGGCGTGGGGCTTCATACCGGGTGCGAATCTACGATCACCTTCCTTCCTGCCCCCGAAAACCACGGAATAATATTCCGCCGCACAGATGTCGGGGGAAATCCGGAAATCCCCGCGCTTGCGGATTTCGTGGTCGATGTCTCAAGGGGTACGACTCTGGGGATCGGCGACGTCAAGGTTCACACGGTGGAGCACGTCCTTGCAGCAGTCGCGGGTCTGGAGATAGATAATATCGTCATTGAACTGGATGCGGCCGAGCCGCCGGTGGGAGACGGTAGTTCGAAGCCCTTCGTCGATGCTCTCCTCAGCGCGGGTTTCACGGTTCAGGATGCACCGAAGGATTACCTGATAATCGACCAGACGGTTGAGTATCTCGACGAGAAGAAGGAAGTGCAGATGGTCGCGCTTCCGCTCGACGACTTTCGCGTCACCATTATGATCGACTACAGGAACCCGGCACTCGGCAGCCAGCACACGGGGATGTTTTCACTGGAGAAGGAATTTGTAGGAGAGTTTTCGTCCGCGAGAACTTTCTGCTTCCTGAAAGAGGTCGAGATGCTCAGGGAAAACGGCCTCATCAAGGGAGGAAATCTCGACAATGCGATTGTCATAGTCGACGATGAAATGGAGCCTGACGAGCTCAAGAAGCTCGCGCGGAAATTGAAGATCAACGGTTCGGTGATACTCGGCTCGAGCGGTATTCTGAACGACAAATTACTCCGCTACAAGAACGAACCGGCGCGGCACAAGCTGCTGGACCTCCTCGGAGACCTTGCCCTGGTCGGCGCCCCGATGAAGGCGCAGATACTCGCTGCCAGACCCGGGCATCCCCACAACGTCGAATTTGCAAGGAAAATAAGAAAGCTGTACCAGCAGAAGAAAATTGTAAAAAAGTACCAGTTTACAAAGACTGCCGGCGTCATCTTCGACATAGATGCCATCAAGAGAATACTTCCCCACCGCTACCCGTTCCTGCTCGTGGACAAGATTGTGGATTTCAAACTTGAGGAAAAGGTCGTCGGAATAAAAAATGTCTCTTCTAACGAACCCTTCTTCGAGGGGCATTTCCCTGCGAAACCGGTCATGCCGGGAGTCCTGATTGTGGAAGCCATGGCACAGACAGGTGGAATCCTCCTGCTTAACGGGATGGAAAATGCCGACGGCAAACTCGTGTACTTTATGTCGATGAACAACGTGAAATTCAGAAAGACGGTTGTCCCCGGCGATCAGCTTGTAATGCAGGTCGAAATGATCTCCAGGAGGAGCAAGATTGCCACGATGATCGGAAAAGCCTTCGTCGACGGGACTCTGGTTGCGGAGGCGGAAATGACTGCTGCAATTGTCGATGCCAACAACGAGGTCTCAGGGGGAAAATGAACTGGCCAACGGCAACTTCCATCGATCCCAGGGCGGTCATCGGTACCGGCGCACAGCTCGGCAGGAATGTAGCAGTCGGTCCGTTTACCGTTATCGAGGACGATGTCGTCATCGGCGACGGCTGTAAGATCGGAGCCTCCGCGTACATTGCAAACGGGGCCCGTATCGGAAGAAACTGCGTCATACATCACGGGGCTGTTGTTTCAAACGCTCCGCAGGACCTGAAGTACAACAATGAGGAAACTGTACTTGAGTTGGGCGACAACACGGTCGTCAGAGAATATTGCACACTTCACCGCGGAACGGCAGAAACGGGAAGAACGGTCATAGGATCGGACTGCCTGTTGATGGCATATGTTCACGTGGCACACGACTGCCGGGTTGGGAGCAAGTGCATTCTTGCCAACGCCGTTACTCTTGCTGGGCATGTCCACGTCGGCGATTGGGTAACCATAGGAGGATTCACGCCGATTCATCAGTTTGTCAATATCGGTGCACACACGATGATCGGCGGCGGACTGCGAGTGACGAAAGACGTTCCGCCTTACATCCTGGCCGGCCGTGAACCATTGAGATACGAAGGTGTGAACATTATAGGCCTCCGAAGGAGAGGGTTCACAACGGAACAAATCGAGAGGATTGAGAACATTTACCGGGTTATGTATTCGTCCGGTCTGATGGTCAGCGACGCCTTGAAGAGTATCGAGGTCGACTATCATGGTTCCATTGAAGCTTCGATCGTTTTGAATTTCGTTAAAGCATCCTCTCGCGGAATCATAAGAAAATGAGTCGGTGCCCGCGTTGAACTCTGAAGAATCTCCGTCCGGAATAGGCTGGCTCCGTTTAGATTCCGGATACCATGACGGAAAATTCAATATGGACTTTGACCTCGGACTCGTCGGACGGTTCAACGCGACCGGCATCCCGATCCTCAGGTTTTACTCCTGGAAGCCTTATTGCATATCCCTCGGCAGGAATCAGGAGTTGTCCGATATAGATGTTATCCTTGCAAAGGAAGACGGGATTGACGTCGTGAAACGGCCTACCGGAGGAAAAGCGGTGCTGCATGCCGAAGAACTGACGTACTCCGTGGTTATGGGCACTTTCGGAAAGTCTGTAAGCGAAACCTATAATATGATCAGCAGCGCCCTGGTGTCTGGACTTCGCACTCTCGGCGCAGATTTACATCTGTCCCCGAGCTCAGCCGATTTCAGGAAACTCTTCCGCGACCCGGCCGCAATTCCATGTTTCTCTACCTCCGCCGTTCATGAAGTCGAGTATAAAGGAAGGAAGCTTGTTGGAAGTGCACAGCACCGGTTCGGCGACGTCCTGCTGCAGCACGGGTCGATCCTGACAGGAGACTATCATAAGAATTTGGTGAAGTATCTTCGTGTCGGTGAGGAAATCAGGGAGAAGACCCGGAGAGATCTGGACGAGCACACAATAACGCTTCGAGATATTCTCGGAACTGAGACGGAAAGTGGCAGCTTGAGAAACGCGGTTGCCTCGGGATTTGAGCAAGTCTTCGGGGCCGAATTTGTGCGTGAGAATGAAGATGCAGACCGCCAAAAGAAGCCCGAATGGTTCGACGGTGCGAACCGCAAAGTGATGACAAACTGATTTCTGATGACAAATCGGAAAGTGAGGTCCGGCGTGGCTGACAAGACAGGAGAGTTACTGGATAAGGTGAAGGCCGTAACGACACGCACGATAATCCAGTCTAAGGGGACCGGCGAGAGGATCGCTGCGCTCACCGCATATGATGCGATTACGGCACACCTGCTCGATGAAGCGGGGATAGACATCATACTTGTCGGCGATTCTCTGTCGAATGTCTTTCAGGGAAACGCGACGACGATTCCCGTTACACTCGACGAGATGATTTATCATGCCAAGACAGTCGTCCGCGTCGTAAAGCGCTCTCTTGTGATTGTCGATATGCCGTTCATGAGCTACCAGGTCGAAACCGAGGATGCGCTCAGGAACGCCGGCAGAATCCTGAAAGAGACCGGAGCGAGCGGAGTGAAGGTCGAAGGTGGAAAGCACGTCGCGGAATCCGTCAGGCGCATGACGGAAATCGGCATCCCCGTGATGGGGCATCTCGGATTGACACCCCAGTCGATAAACAAATTCGGCGGCTATAAGCCTCGCGGAGAGGACAAGGATGAAGCGGCCCAAATACTAGCCGACGCAAAAGCGCTCGAGGCCGCCGGAGTCTTTGCTATTGTACTCGAGAAAATTCCCGCCGGTCTTGCGGCAAAAGTGACAAAAGCCGTCAGGATCCCGACGATCGGCATTGGTGCCGGTCCATCCTGCGACGGGCAGATACTGGTTTACGCGGACATGGTCGGATTGACACAGGAGTTCAAACCCCGTTTCGTCAGGCACTACGCCAACATTGCGGAAGAGATGCACCGTGCATTTCTCAGATATATCGACGACGTCAAAAAAGGTAAATTTCCGTCCAAAGACGAGAGCTACTGACTCAGGGGGCGGATGCTTCGGAGGGCGCACCCGGCTCAAGGGTGAAAGTTAGGCCGTTTTCGGAGAAATTCTCCACTCAAGAAGGAAAGGGTAAATGTTATGGAGACCTGTGCGAATCACCCGGGAAAGAAAGCCCTTTCAGTTTGTCACGGCTGCGGCAGATCGTACTGCGAGTCTTGTCTCGTTGAGGGGAACGAATACTACTATTGCAAGAATCCGGAATGCCAGAGGCAGATGAAAGAAGATGCCCTCGGAGGCGAGCTCCCTCCCCGGATTCAATGCCCGGCTTGTTCCAGCGAGCTGCAGCTGTCGGAAGAGGAGCGCAAATCAAGGAAATTTCACTGCTCAGACTGCGAGGCCTTTGTCGACTTCACGGTCAGCCCGCCCAGAGTTCTGGAGAGCAAAAGGTACTCAAAATTGTTCGCTACCAGAAACGTTGGAGATATTGCCCTGCTGAAGTCATACCTTGACGATTCGGAAATCGATTACTACGTCGCAGGCGATTATTTTATGGCTACTTACCCGATGGTTGAGCCGGCCAGGTTCTACGTACTGGACGAACAGATGGAAAGGGCAAGGGGAATACTCAAGGAATTCTACAGTAAGGGAAGCGTGCCTGATCGAAATACGGATCAGCCTGATTGACCCGAAAACCTTGACATTGAACCGGTACCGGACTAAATTTAGTCGAAATTTGTTGAAAACAAGTGGTAGCCAAAAACACCGATTATATCGGAGGTTAAGCACGCAGGATGCTTCACGCGGTATTTCCGCGAAGACGAAGTCATTGGGGACAATGCGGGTATTGAGGAATTCTTTTGAAGTAATGTAGGTTATGTCTCAGACGGACCCTGAGTGGCAATGGCGGCCGGCATTCTAGTTTCCTTTTTCAGGTCCGTTTGAAGTTCCGCACGCCGGAATCTACCGGAGGTGCCGGTCCACGGTCGCCGGAGCTGCTGTCTTATTAGGAGGAGGTATTCCTTATGCCCAATGGTAAGGTGAAATGGTTTGACGGTAAGAAAGGCTTCGGTTTCATCGAGCAGGACAACGGCGAGGACGTCTTTGTTCATTACAGCGACATCAAGACCGACAAACAATACAAGACACTCGACAAGGGTGCTGAGGTCGAGTTTGAAATTGTGGAAGGTGCCAGAGGACTGAAAGCCGTCAATGTTACCCTAAAATAGACCGAGGCAGGAGCTATTTGAAAAACCGGTGTCGTTATTTCCTTTGCGGCATCGGTTTTTTTTACGTATTATTATTGAGGAAATTATGATGAGCTTCGAATTTAAGGCGAAAGACATCGAAAACGTGAGCAAAGTGCTCAATGTAGCTCATGTCAAAATGGAAGATTTCTATCGCCTGGAGTTGTTCGACAAGAAGTCAAAGCGCAAGCTTGCAATAGAAATTTACCCTTCCATAGACACGGGGAAAAAGAAGGGAAACCTTGTAACGGTTTATACAATCAATTCTCACCTTCAACTTCACGATTGCACAGGCTATCTGGCCTCGGAGATGCTTGGCGAAGTCACTTTTTACTCCGAAGCGGAGGGAAAGATAAGCGGCCTCATAGTAGAGCGTGAAGCGGGCTGCTCCTTGTACGCGAATGTTGATAGGAGCGTCCTTTCGGGAGATTTCACGAGGTTCGGGCCGGAAGTTATGCTGAGCAGCATAGCACTTTCGCTTGCGGAGACAAGCCTTAAGTGAAAGTCCACCTCTTTGTTGATCAAGTCCGCTCTCTCAAGCTAAAGCGGAACAGGATAGCTGCACTCGTCCGGCAGATTGTTCGCGACGAGGGCAAAACTGCCGATAGTATTAGTGTGGTGCTTGTCGGCGATCAATATCTGCTGGAACTTAACAAGAAATTCTTGAACCACCGCTACAAGACGGATGTTATATCTTTTGAATTGAGCGGAACCAAAACCATAGAAGGGGAGGTCTATATAAGCGTCGACCGTGCCAGCGTTCAGGCAAGACGCTACAAGGTTTCGGCTGAAAGAGAGATTGTGAGATTGCTGATTCACGGCGTATTGCATCTCACCGGCTGGGAAGACGCGACCCGGTCCGAAAAGTTGCGCATGAGAAGGCGCGAAAACGAATTCATTGAGCGGTTTTACAGTAGACGCATACCCGCGTAGCTTGACTTTGGAATTTTTCAACCTATATTAGTTTTGAGGACAAGAATTAGATGCAGGAAAAGATCATTGAATTGATAGTTTTTCTGATGAGGGAGCTGAGGCAGGCGCGAGATATCTCGAAAGTTGACGTGTCAAAACTGACTGAAAGCGGCTACAGTCAGACCGAAATTTCCACGGCACTCAGCTGGATCTACGACAAAATGAACGTCCGTGAGCCGCTGAAGCGGGTCAAGACTCCGCGCGCAAGGTCATACAGAATTTTTCATGATGCGGAGCGCCAGATAATGACCAAGGAAGCCCGCGGTTTTCTGGTTGAGATGTACGAACTAGGGCTGATCGACCAGCTTGACCTGGAAAACATAATCGAACGGTCTCTGATGTCCGGACTCAATATCGTGGACAGGGACGAAGTGAAGTCAGTCGTTGCAAGCGTGCTCTTCGAGTATAATACGCCCAGCAAGCCGGGAAGCCGGATAATGCTCAATAGTTCAGATACGATAAACTGAAAGCACAAAAACAATTTTTCAGTTAGAACTTTCTTCCAACAGATTGGTAGATATCTGAGATGGCAAAAAAACTTGTAATTGTCGAATCACCAGCCAAAGCAAAAACAATCAACAGATACCTCGGAAGCGATTTTGTGGTCGAGGCTTCCGTGGGACATATAAAAGACCTGCCGAAGAGCAAGATCGGCGTCGACATCGAGAAAGGATTCGAGCCCGAATACAAGACCATCCGCGGAAAAAGTGAAATCATCAAGAAGCTCAAAGAACTTTCACAGAAGGCCCAACAGGTTTACATAGCGACCGACCCTGACCGTGAAGGGGAGGCAATTGCCCAGCACATCCAGGAAGAGCTCAAACAGGATTCCGATAAGGTGTACAGGGTGCTTTTCACGGAAATAACACAATCCGGCGTATCGAAAGCGATGGAGAAGCCGCTCAAGATAGACTCACACCTGGTTTATGCCCAGCAGGCTCGCAGGGTGATGGATCGGCTTGTCGGCTACCGGGTCAGTCCGCTAATCTGGAAAGCCGTCTACCCGGGCCTTTCGGCCGGCAGAGTGCAGTCCGTTGCTCTCAAGCTTGTTTGCGAGAGAGAGAGTGAAATAGGCGGTTTTTCGCCGATTGAGTATTGGTCGGTCCTGGGTAAGTTCCAGACGGAGCAGAAAGAAGAGTTCGAAGCAAAGCTTTATTCCATTGACGGGAAGGATTTGAAAGACCCGCAGGGGAGCGCAAACGGCAATAATCACAACGGGAAGGCCTTTTATATTGAAAGCCAGGAACGGGCTTCCGCGCTGGCAGAGGAGATTAAGAGCTCAGAATATGCGATAGGCGCGATATTGCGGAAGGAGCAAAAGAGGAACCCCGCCCCTCCCTTTATCACGAGCACCCTGCAACAGGCTGCCTCCACGCGACTCGGATTCTCCCCGAAGCGGACTATGATGCTGGCGCAGCAGTTGTACGAAGGCGTAGACCTCGGGCCGGAAGGAAGAGTCGGACTGATAACGTATATGCGAACCGACTCCACGCGCATAAGTGATGAAGCAATTACGGCCGCGCGCAGTTATATTAAGAGTGAATTCGGAAACGAGTTCCTGCCGAAGGAAGCACGTCACTTCAGAAAGTCGAAAGCCTCGCAGGATGCGCACGAGGCGATTCGTCCGACCCATATGGAATACCTTCCCCAGGATGTCAAGAAGCACCTGCCGCGGGAGATGTTTCTCCTGTACGATCTCATCTGGAAAAGGTTTATAGCGTCTCAAATGAATCCGGCCGTTTACGATCAGATCACCGTA
Organism: Candidatus Kryptoniota bacterium; assembly: GCA_046706365.1. Lineage (GTDB taxonomy): Bacteria > Bacteroidota > Ignavibacteria > Kryptoniales > JAKASW01 > JAKASW01. The sequence goes on from JBJKPN010000054.1 coordinate 39,341, forward strand.
TCGATAGAGAGCAGGCCCGATGCGAAGTCCTCTGCGGAGGATTCTATGCCCAGGTTCGTTTTCCGGGCGTCGGATTCGAGAGTAAAGTTTCCCGGTTTTCTTCAGGTGTACGACATCACCACCGAAGATGCCGACCTCTCCAAGTCTGACGAAGACGGCGAAGAGCTTCAGCGGTTCAAGCTCCCGGCCAGCCTCAAGGAGGGCCAGGATGTCGATCTCGAAGAGATCCTCCCTCGGCAGCACTTCACCAAGCCGCCTGCGCGCTATACCGAAAGCAGCCTCGTGAAAGAGCTCGAGTCTCTCGGAATCGGCAGGCCGAGCACGTACTCTTCCATCGTATCGACAATCGAGGACCGTGGCTATGTGGAGCTGAAGGAACGGAGGCTCTTTGCCACCGATCTCGGAATGAACGTCAACAAGATACTGGCTTCCAACCTTCCGGAGTTCTTCGATGTGAAATTCACCGCGGAAATGGAATCTGAGCTCGACGAAATTGCGAACGGCGACAAGAAATACCAGGATGTGATGAATGAATTCTATCTTCCTTTCGATGCTGCCGTAAAAGGCGTCGAGGGAAGAATAGACGAGATAAAGTCGAATGTGGACGGCCAGCAGGTGACATGCGACGTCTGCGGGGCACAGATGGTCATCAAGTGGAGCCGCCGCGGCAGGTTTCTCGCCTGCAGCAGGTACCCCGAGTGTAAGAACACGAAGCCCATCGATGCCCACGACGACAACAACCGCCCCACCGGCGATAAATGCCCGGAGTGCGGAGCGGATCTTATTTACAAGAACAGCAGGTTCGGGAAATTCATCGGGTGTTCCAACTATCCGAACTGCAGGTATACGAAGAGCATTACGACCGGCGTGAAGTGCCCGGACTGCGGCAAGGGAGAGCTCGCGCAGCGATTCACGCGCAAGAAGAGAATCTTTTACGGCTGCACGAATTATCCGAAATGTCACTATGCAACCTGGGACAAACCCGTGAGCCTGCCGTGTCCGCTCGGCGATTCTCCGTTTCTTCTGGAGAAGTACACCAAGGCAAAGGGAAACTACTACAAGTGTCCGAAATGCGAAAGCGAATTTTCGCCGGAAGAGGCGAATCCCCAGAGCAATTCGGAAAAGCCTGACGGTACCAAAGAGAAGGTAGAAGTTGCGGCAAAGTGAAAGAAACCGTACGTGAGTTTGCAGATTCCTTCCTCGAATACCTGAGGAAGGAAAAAGGGGCATCCGAAAGGACTCTCACGACATATGAGCAGTCCCTGAGGGAATTCAACAATTTTCTGTTTGAGTACTCCGGCGGACGGGAGTTTTCCCTGGGCGAGCTTTCGGCGCAGGGAGCGGGCCAGCTTTCGCCGGAAGATGCCATACGCGCTTTTCTTGTGGAGCTCGACAGGCGGGGAAACGACAGGCGGACAGTGCGCAAGAAGCTATCCAGCATCCGGTCGTTTTCGAAATACCTTCTCAGATTCGAGCTCATCGATAGGGATTTTACGAGTTTCATCAGCACCCCTAAAGCCACGAAGCCGATCCCCGTCTTCATTGAAGAAGAGACTATGGAGTCGATTCTGGACGTTGGTCTGAAGGAGCCGGTCGACTTTCGGAACAAGGCGATACTCGAACTTCTGTACGGGACCGGGATGCGCGTCAGCGAACTATGCGGCCTGGACGAAACGGATATCGATTACGACAACAGGCTTGTAACGGTCCTGGGCAAGAGAAGAAAGATGAGAGTGATTCCCGTCGTCGATCGTGCGATCGAGGCTGTCAGAAATTATATCAGGACAAAAGATGAAGCCACAAAAACAAAAGGAGGTAAAAAGGCTCTTTTCGTCTCGTCGAGCGGGAAAAGGATGATTCCCGCATCCGTATACCGTGTGGTTGCCGGAAGGCTTCGCGAGCTTTCAGCATGTGAGCGGAAGGGCCCGCACACGCTCCGGCACTCGTTTGCAACTCATCTTCTGAATCACGGTGCGGATTTAGAAGCCGTTCGCCAATTGCTGGGCCATGAGAGCCTCTCGACAACCCAGATTTATACTCACCTGTCGGTCGAGCAGCTCAAGAAGGTCTATGTCAATTCTCATCCTAGGGCGAGGTGACCGGTAATATGATGACAATCCGGTCGCAGCAACAATCAGAACAAATTAGGAGGAATCTTATGAACATCAGCATCACTTCCCGACACTTCAAGGCCGACCCCGATTTGAGAAGCTACGCTGAAGGGAAGGTTTCGAAGTTAGACAGATTCTTCGACGGAGTGGTCCATTGCGACGTTGTTTTCCTGAATGAACACTCCAAACCAAACGGCACAGACAAAATGGTAGAGATAAAACTGGCAGTTCACAACAAAGTGTTGAAGGCAGTCGAGACGACCGACAATTACTTCAAGGCTGTGGACAAGGCAATAGACAAACTGGAATCGCAGCTCGTAAGATTCAAACAGAAGATAAGACATGAATGAAGGGCTGTAAAAGGAGAAATGGCCTGAATTAAAACGACGGTCACGGGAACCCCCGTGACCGTTTTTTTATGTCCTGACCGATGAAGATTCGGCTCCGGACCGCCGCTCTCAGTAGAGTTCCGCAAAGGGATCGTGCGCGGGGTCGTCGTTCCATTCATACTCTATTTTCGTGCTTTCCTCGACCGCGGCATCGTGTCCGAGGAGGTCGGCGATAAACCCGAACGCAAGGTCGATGCCTGCACTGACGCCCGAACTCGTGTATATGTTGCCGTCGCGCACCCACCTGGCTTTCTTCACCCAGTTGACGGCGGGCGACTCTCCGGTTACCCATGAAAAGGCTCTCTTGTTGGATGTCGCTTTTCTTCCGTCAAGTATCCCGGTCTTGGACAAAAGAGCGGACCCTGTGCAGACGGTCAGTATGTATTTTGCCCCCGCTGTCAATTTTGAGAGCCGGTCGATAAAGTTTTTGTCTCTAATCAGCGGCCTCGTTCCCATCCCGCCGGGAATGAGGAGGGCATAGTCTTCGGCCGGCAGATCACCGAATGCCCCGGTGACAACCGGGACCTTCTGCGTGCTGTAAACTATTCCGCCTTCAGCGGAATAAAACCCGACTGTCATCTGGTCGGGAAAATTCCCGAGGACCTCTATCGGCCCGAAAGCGTCGAGAGTCTCGAATCCATCGAATAGTATCGTCGCAATGGTCAGCAATTTGTCCTCCTTAATCTCGTCGTTACACGAATTTGTCTCGCGGCAATCCCCGAAGCAGATCTCCCGGGCGTCTCATTTCTCCGCAACGACCAGCATCTCGAAGTCCTCTGTTGTAAGCGCGTCGGCCCTGCTGAACTTTCCCAGTTTTGCTCCGAAGATCTCCACAGTTCCGAAACCGATGGACTTCAGAAGCCAGGTTATCTCGGACGGAACGTAGTATCGCTCGTTGCAGTCGAGCTCTTTCGTTTCGCCGCTGTCGTCAGTAAAACGTGTCCGGCTGTGTTCTCTGAAAGTCAGGAGATCGAAGGTAAGGGCACTGTTTGATGAAGCTCCTTCCTTCTCATGTGACTCCATGAAATCCCTGACTGAATGGAAAAGGGGAAAGAGACCGTTCAGAGTCGTGAAGATCAGCTTCCCGCCTGCCTTGAGCGATTTCGCGGCATTGAAGAGGATTTGGTAGTTCATCTCGTCCGTTTCCATCAGCGGGAAGGCACCCCCGCAAAACATGATCAGAAGGTCGAATTCCTCCTCGAACCGGAGCGCCCTGGCGTCGCCCTTACGGAAGGTCACAGTCACTCCCGCCGCCTCTGCCTTCTCCGTCGCGCGTTTCAGCATGGATTCCGACAGGTCTATGCCCGTTACGTTGTATCCCCTCTTCGCCAGCTCGATGGCGTGCCGGCCCGTTCCGCATCCCACGTCGAGTATCCTTTTCGACTTGTCGCCGGATACTTCTTCCTCGATGAAGTCGCATTCCCCGGAAGTCCCTTCCGTGTAAGGCTCGCTGTCGTATTTCTTCCCGTAGTTTTCGAAAAGAAGTTCATACCACTGCTTCATGATAACTGCTCCTTGAATAGTGACGTTACTGGTTGAATGAAACGGTGGGTGCTGCTCAACTGAAAAAGGAAATCTGTTTCTCAAATTAGCTGAACTCTCCGCCATTTCCAATTGGAGGGTGGCTTATCAGCCTGAACTGGACTTCAAAGATCGCCAGAAGGCGCAAAGATGTTACAATGGTTCTTTGCGCACTCGCACCCTCTGCGGTTAAGAAATCGCCGGGGAGTTTGCAACCCGATGAAACCGATACACTGCCAACTGAAGCGAGTGTCGATGCGAGTCCGCAGGACGAATTCCTTTAATCTGGAGATGTGAGCGGGCCGAGAAGATAATTCGGAGAGCTTAAAAGTCTATTCCTCTTGCACGGCGGTATTCCACCGAGCGGATCGTGCTCTATGCGCCTGATCCGCCGTTATCGCACCTGAACAGCGGGTGATACTTCATTCTGTGGATTCAACCTGTCCGGATTGTGAGCTGGCGAATCAGTATTCCTCAGGCCTTCTCGATTGCGCACGCCATTCGCTCTTGGCCAGAGCGTATGCACGTTTGAATGCCGCCGCAGCGGCCCGGTGGTCTACGATTTGATTTGGATAATCCTTGCCGATTATGACGCCGATATCCTTCTGCAAGGCGCCGCTCATTTTCCCGGGCTCGTGAATATGAGCAGCCGGTACGTTCCTAAGCTCGGGAACCCATCTCCTGATGTATTCGCCGGTCCCGTCGAAGTGACGCGCCTGGAGAGTTGGGTTGAATATCCTCATGGGCCTCGCGTCTGCTCCCGTTGAGGCCGACCACTGCCACCCGCCGACGTTCGAGGCCGCCTCGATGTCGAGAAGCTTCGACCCAAAATACGCGGCTCCAACGCGCCAGTCTATGAAGAGATCTTTAGTGAGGAATGAAGCAACTGCCATCCTCGCCCTGTTATGCATCCAGCCTGTTGCATTTAGCTGACGCATTCCGGCATCGATGAAGGGAAAACCCGTGAGTCCCTTCTTCCAGGCTTCCAACATCCCGTTGTCCCGAGACCATTCAAGTCGGTCGAATGCCCGCTGGTAGTTCCTTTCCGCGGTGAAAGGGAAGTAGTACAGCGCCGACATGTAAAATTCTCTCCAGATGAGTTCCTTTACAAATTTACCGATTGCGCCTCTCGCCATGGTTCCTGCGGACAGCGACACCGCGCGCAGGTCGGCATACATCCTGACCGCAGAAATACATCCGAACCTGAGGAAGGGCGACATCAGGCTCGTTCCGTCCACGCCGGGGTAATCGCGCCGCGTATCATATTCTGAAACGGAACTCTTGAGAAACAGCTTCCACCTCTCCTTCGCTGCTGTTTCGCCGCCATGCACAATGGGCGCCGTTATCGTAGTCGGTCGTCCCAGGTCTTTTCCGGCCGGGATAGGGTCACTTGTCAGTCCCGGTGTCCGGATTCTTGCTGGAACGCCGAGCGGGGCAGATTCCGGAAGGTGAAGCCACTTCACGGCGAAGGGAGTATAAACCGAATACGGCCCTCCTTCAGCTGTCTTCAATTCTTCGGGGCCGTGTATCGCTACATCGTGGAACGACTTCACTTCGATGCCGCTCGACCTGAGCAGTTTTGAAACGGCTTTATCACGGTCCATGGCCTCCGGCTCGTAATCCTGATTGAAGTAGACAATCCCCGGCTTGATTTCTTCGACGATTTGTGAAAAGACATCCCGGACCGTGCCCCTCCTTATCTTAAGACTTCCTCCGAGTCTTTCTATGCCTGCAGAGAGATCGCGCAGGCATTCTGCCTGAAAATCGAAAGCCGCACCGTCGCTGGTCAGCTTTGCTACCAGGTCTTCGTCGATGATGAAAAGCGGTAGGATAGGGAGACCGGTTCTCGAAGCGTGGTAAAGTGCCGGGTTATCATCCAACCTCATGTCCCGGCGGAACCAGACGACCACGGGTCTCTCAGTATCCGCCAACATCTCGTCGTGCCGGAGTTAAGTCAACAAGACAATTGTTCGGGAAGTTTGCGCGGAAGGTCCTCTCAGGAGTCGATCCGAGATTACGGAGTCGATCAGGTCTTCTTAAGGGTGCCTTCATACTGACCTCGGAAAAGCTCGTTTATTGAGTTTTTGAGGCCGGGATGTTGAAACTCGAAACCCAATTCCTTTAGACGCGCCGACACTACATTCTGGCTTGGCAGGATAGTCTCTTCAGCCATTTTGCCCAAAATGATTTTCAACAGGCCTCCTGGCATATTAAACAGCGTTGGCCTCCTGAGAGTTTCCCCTATGATTCGGCAAACATCGCCCATGCGGGAAGGGATGGGCGAGACGAGATTGTAAATCCCGGCTGCGGAATTGTTCGTGAGCAGGAAGCGGATTGCATCAAGTTCATCTCTATAGTCTATCCATGGAACCCACTGCCTGCCGGAGCCCAAAACTGTTCCGAGGAAGAACTTATATGGCATGGCAATCTTAGGGAGGGCGCCGCCGACGGGGGCGAAAACGACACCGGTTCTTATTATTATGCGCCTGACGCCCATCGCTTCAATTTCTCTTGTGGAGTTTTCCCACCTTTCGACGACTTCCGCCAGGAACCCGTGTCCGGGGGGAGAAGTCTCGTCAAGCGGCTCGTCGCCTCGCGACCCGTATATGCCGACCGCCGACGCCTGGACAAGCACACCGGGCTTCTTCCTCAAAGACGAAATAATGTCTCCCACCCTCCTCCCGGCCGCCAGTCGGCTTTCAAGTATCCGTCGTCGCTTCGCTCTTGTCCAGAGAGAAGATCCGATGTTTTCACCGGCAAGATTGACAAAGCCGTCAGTTCCGTCCAATTCACGAACCAATTCTTCCTTATTGTCCGGGGCCCATTTCAGAGCCTTTACTCTATTGCCGAATTTAGCCAGCGCACTCGATGTGTCCCTTGAAAGAACGGTGACTTCGTGCCCTTCGTTTGTGAGGAGTCGCGTCAGTCCTGTCCCGATAAAGCCTGTCGCACCTGTTATCGCTATCTTCATCGCCTGTCTCTGTCTTTTAGCTTTGCAAGGTCAACATAATCGTGAAGATATCTTTTGTCAAGCGGAAGTTCAGTTGGTCCTGCCTCAGGCGGTCAGAAACCGAGGTTCCATTCAGGGGTTTCCTAGCTTGGGGAAAAGAACCTGCAGGGTCGTTGAAGTATTCCTCCGCGCAGAATAGGACGATTTCGCCGAATTCCTCGAATTCTTCGCGTTAGGTGCATTTGGAGGGTTTTGTTCATATATTTTCAGAGCCATGCCATCACGCATCTGGGATACCAAGGAAATCAGGCGTAAAGACGTCAGCGTAGGCGAGCTTTACAAGGTAATGCACGAACGGACGAAGCTGGAGCCTATAAACGGGAATATCGGCTTCAATAAGCTCATATCCGATAAGAACGTTCACCGCCCCGGCCTCGCTCTCGCTGGTTATGTCGAACTGTTCAGCTTCAATCGCGTCCAGATTTTCGGAAATACCGAAGTGCGGTACCTGAGTTCGATGAAGCTTGAAGACCGCCGCCGTGCCCTGCAGACAATATTTCAGTTCGACATACCGTGCGTCGTGATTGCCAACGGCAACGAGATCGAGCAGGAATTGATAGACATTATTACTTCTCACGGTGTTTCGGTCTTCAGGAGCACTCTCGAGACGACGCGTCTCGTTTACTTCCTGGGAGAATACCTCGACGAAGTTTTCGCGCCCAGCACGGTCATTCACGGTTCCCTGGTTGATGTTTACGGCATAGGCGTTTTGTTTGTAGGAGTGAGCGGAATCGGCAAGAGCGAAATCGCGCTCGATCTTGTGGAACGCGGTCACAGGCTGGTGGCCGACGATGCCGTCGGTGTCTACCGGCAGGGCGAGGATATTCTGATCGGCAGGAGCTCAAGAATAGCCGAACATTTCATGGAAGTGCGCGGGCTCGGCGTGATCGACGTCAGGAGCATTTTCGGCATAAGGGCGGTCAGGAAGCGAAAGAGAATCGAGGTTGTCGTCGAGCTTGAGGAATGGGACTCGAGCCAGGAGTACACGCGCACAGGACTCGACCACGAGAACATTTCCATACTCAGTGTCGAAGTTCCGCTCGTCAAGCTCCCGATTCTGCCCGGCAAGAATATTACGGTAATAGCGGAGGTCATTGCCCTGAATCACCTCCTCCTTTCCTACGATTACGACGCCGCCGAGGTATTCAACCAGAAGATCCAGGAGGCGATCAGGAAGAAGAAGAAACAGAGTGCGGGTGCAAGTCGATATTTCGAAAGGGACTTTGAGTAAGATGTCAAAATCCAGATCAGCCGACTCCGGGAGGAGAGGCGGGCCGTTGAATAAATCGGACGGCAGTTTGAACGGAAAAGTCGCCATAGTCACCGGTGGCTCCAGGGGGATTGGGAAATTCATCGCAAAACGCCTTGCCGAAGAGGGGGCTTCGGTTGTGATAGCGGGGCGCAAGCTTTCCGACCTGCGAACGACAGCCGACGAGATAAGCTCGAATGGCGGGCGGATTATATCGGTACAGACGGACGTTTCGAACGAGAAAAGCGTGCACCGTCTTCTCTCCAAGACGCTGACCGAATTCGGCACTATCGACATTCTCATCAATAACGCCGGTCAGTATATTGAGAAAGCTGTTGCGGAGATGTCGGTCGGGGAGTGGAACGACATAATCGGCACCAACCTGACAGGGCCCTTCCTGCTTTCCCGGGCCGTACTTCCAGAGATGATGGAGAAGCTCGACGGGACGATAGTGATGATCTCTTCGACTTCCGGCAAGCGCGCGCGGGCAAATTCCGCCGCGTACTCCGCGTCGAAATTCGGCATAGAAGGATTCTCTGAAGCTCTCCTGAGGGAGGTCCGCGACTATAACATAAGAGTGATAGTAGTTACGCCAAGCTCCGTCGATTCGAGCGACAGGGAAAGCCGCCAGATTCTCAAGGGCGGAAGGGGTGCGAGGCTCCGCGCGGAAGATGTTGCAGACATCGTCATCGGAGCGATCAAGCTTCCTCCACGCGCACTCGTTCGCGAAGTGGAACTCTGGGCGACAAATCCGTAGACGGATAAATGCGGCAAGGCATCGATTACCGGCAGGCACGAGCCTCGCATGCAGGAGTATTGACCATTTGTGAATTGGAAACTGATAACCGTTGAATGAGAGGTTTTGAGTGTTTGTACCATCCTATATAGAATTATTCGAAAGCGGGGAACTGAAGAGACGGGCGGAAATCCTGGATGAAATGCTCGCAGACTGCGACATCTGCCCTCTCGATTGCCGGATAAACCGAAAAGAAGGCGAGATTGCACGCTGCTACTCGCGGTACCTCCCCATAGTCAGCTCGTATTGCCCCCACTTCGGTGAGGAGCCGCCGCTTGTCGGCACAAATGGCGCCGGCAACATTTTCTTCGGCAACTGCAACCTGCGCTGCGTCTACTGCCAGAACTACCAGATAAGCCAGAATTACAAAGTCGAGCTGAAGAACGAGGTGAGCTTGGAAAGGCTCGCCGGGATAATGCTCGAGCTCCAGGACAAGGGCTGTCACAACATCGGTCTGGTATCACCAACTCACTTCGTCCCGCAAATCGTGAAAGCGCTGTGCATCGCGGTTGAGAAAGGCTTGAGGCTGCCTCTTATATACAATACAAACGCCTATGACTCGGTGGATGTGCTGAGACTGTTGGACGGCATCATTGATATTTACCTGCCTGACCTGAAGTACAGCGAGGAAATTGACGGCTATTCCTTCTCCAAAGTGAAAGAGTACCCAAAATTCGCGAGACGTGCCGTAAAGGAAATGCACCGGCAGGTCGGGGGCGAACTCGTAATTGATGACGATGGGCTGGTGAAACGCGGACTGCTTATCAGGCACCTCGTCTTGCCGAACGACCTGGCCGGGAGCGAGAACACCCTCAAATGGATTTCAGAGGAATTGGGAAGGGACACCGCGCTGTCCGTAATGTCTCAATACTATCCGACAAACAAAGCGGAATCTATAACACTCCTGAGCCGGCACATTCGCGAGTCGGAGTACGATAAGGTCCTGGACTTGCTCGACAAGTTCGGACTGGAAAACGGCTGGATGCAGAATTTTGAAAGCCAGGACTATTACAAGCCTGATTTCACAAACAGAATCGAGCCTTTCAAGCGCTGATTTCCGCTCACCTCAGGTTGATGAACTACCCTCATCGTCCTCGAACGGGAAAAAAATCTCTTTCGCACTAGGGTTTGTGCTTTCCTTTATGGAAATACCCTTCGGATAAATTTCGAGGTCGATCTTATCTTTAAGGTAGCCTGTAATGATTGCCGAGAAAAGTTCTTCTTCCTCTTGGCGGGTGAGTCTGCGGGATGGGACACCCCCTAATTTGTCGTCCATGACTTTCTCTCTTTCAGTTGTTTTAAGTATCGCTCTTCCTGAGCCGCACTTCACATGGACGCTGCCTGCGCGTCTGCATGGTGAAGCGCTCTACCTGATACTATCGGAATAATCGCTTCGAACTTGATTTGCGACACTTCGGGGTACATTCCATCCCTTTGTATATCCGTTACTAGCGCCGTCCA
>JBJKPN010000055.1:0-22729 GCA_046706365.1 Candidatus Kryptoniota bacterium
ACAGACTCACCTTCGGCAGTAAGCAGAAAGATGCCGCCTCTTCCCTCGACCACCGATAGCAGTGTTACCGGTCCGTTCTTCACGGTCATCTGAATCGAGAGCCCCTTCCCCGGTTTGCCGTGAAATACCGGCAGCGGAACAAGCCTGACACGGCCTTCTGCAATCTTGAAGTGCGCGGGCCCGTCGTGACCCAGCATCACGATATCGTCGTTGAAATCGATCGCGTAGAATTCCGAGAAAGATCCCCCGGCGCCGAACGAGTCCATTATTTTCATAGCCTGAGCATTCTTCACCTCGCCTTCGCCCGCCACGGGGACGTGCTTGCCCGTAAGAAGAGTGTTTCCGGCGATCACCGATGTCGCGATATCCTCGTGTTCGCTGCCTGCCGTACCTTCATAGTAATATGCGAGCGAGCCTAGGTTGTGAGCCTTCACGAGCTTGTCGAGGGACATCGACGTGCGCGCCGCGCGATCCAGCTCTTCGGCGGTGCATTCAGGGGAAACATCGAACTCCCTTTTGAACTCCTCGATCTTTTCTCTGACTTCGGACCCGGCAACTCCGTCACGGAGCTTCCTCAGCTCGTCCATCTCCAGAAGCTCGATATCTGTTCCGAAAACGGAGGATTGGTCTGCCAGGTCGGTGTACACGTCGAGCATCCCGCTGTAGTAGTGCCCGAGTATACCGAGATTGTTCGTGCGCATCACCTCTGCTACCCGGGCAGCATCCATCCAGCCTTCTATTTCTTTCCACGCCTGCGGGTCATTCATATACCCGGTAACCAACTCATAAGCAACGCCGGACCGGTTGAATACCGAGGCAATCTCCGGCATCGAGCACGCCTGGCAATGCGCCAGCCACTCGCCGGTCATCTTCCCGCGGTCGCCCAGTTTATTGAACGAGACATAGTCGATGGCCGACACAGGCTGGAGATTCAACACGATGACCGGGACCTTCAGACTCCTCACAACCGGCAGGACCGTCGATGAGAGAGCATATGTGGCTATGTGGAGAAACAGGATGGAGACACCCTCACGGCTGAACAGGCTGCCGGCGTGGCGCGCTTTCTCGACGGTATCCACCATTCCAGCATCAACAATCTCGACTTCTTCTTTTCCACGAAGCCTTTTTGAAACTTCCTCCCGGTATCCTTCAAGCCTGTTCAAGAGCCCCGGAAACTGAGCCCAGTACGTGTCGAGACCTATTGAGAATATTCCGACTTTCATTTATGTTCCTCCAATATTTTTGCTAATCCCGGAAGCTCTGCGTGCATTCCCAGCTCACTCAATGTGTACCACGACCACATCTCCCCGGGGTCGTCTTTTCCGGGGAAGCCGTCTGGCTTGTCCGAATACAATGTCATGATCGCGCGGCGGACGACCTCCTGTGTTTTGCACGGCCTCCCCAGGAAAGCGTATATCCACGGAGTTTCAAGACAGGGCTCATTTCCCAGGTTCGCATAGATTCCCGTCGCGACCCCGTTGAGGAGATTGAATCCAGCATTGAGTTTAGTGATAGCCCGTCGGAGCACCACAGAGCGAGTTTGTCTGCGCCCTCCAGGTTCGAAAGAGCGCCCGATCCGAATCATACAGATTTTACGTAATCCTGTACGTTGAGAAACGCGAGGTAGCTGTCCACCAGGAACCCTTCGTAACCCCAGCACTCGCCTTTCCACGTTTTCCAGTCTCTCGAATGGCCGGAATTCGGACAAAAGCCCTGAAATCCGTTCGTTTTGTAGCTTTTCAGCATCGGGAACAGAATCGCCTCGGCCTCCTCGCGCATCCCCAATCTGTAAAGCGCATGAATCGTGAAATAGACGAAGGCCCCGGTCGTACCGCCATTCTCATACACCTGGAAACTTTGGTATCCCGCACCCGGATTATGAGAGACGTAATCCTTGTCGGCGACCGGGATCAGGTTTCCGGGCAATCCGAGTCCGAAACCCGGATACCCCACTTCCCTGATCTTCCGGAGCAACGTTCGCATGATTCTCACTCCGTCTTCCTTCTCGATAAGACCGTAACAAATGGCGACGCTGTTGACGAACGTGAAGTAATAGTCGTGCAGCTCTCCGTCCGCACTCCGCCATCCTCCGAGCACGCCCGTCTTGGGGTCGTAGAACGTCGGGTAATAGCTGCTCTTCATCTTCGCTGCGAATGAAGTGAAGTAGCGGTCATCGTCATCATGACCGAGCAGTCGGGCTAGTTCCGACAACTGGTTGCAGGCCCGATAGGCTAGGGCGTTCGAGTAAGCATCTTCGTATCCGAAACCGATTGTATCCCACCAGTTGGCCGGACGGATAAAGTCTTTGGATTTCCAGTCATGTCCGACCCAGCTGCCCGAGTTTCCGGAATGACAGTATTTGATCAATCCGTCGTGGTTGGTGTCGGTCGCAATCATTTTGGCTGCCCAGCCTTTGATCGCATCATAGTTTTGCTTCGCCCATTCGACGTCTTTGCTATGCGAGACGTAGTCGCATGCCGAGATAATGAGCGAGGGGGCACTGTCCGACGAGTCGCAGCCGATATACTTGTTGTACGGCTCATCATACCCCACCTGCCCGTACCCTTTCATTCCGCCGATGTATTTGTCGAGAGTGTTGCGGACGAGGTGCATGGCGGTCAGGTCTTCGGCAAGCTCCGGCGTGTGCCGGGCCATCTCGGCGTAAAGAAACAGAGTGAAGGTGCAGTTGTCGCTGGCTGAATTGTTCGCAAGAACCTGACTGCGTGGATTCATCTGGAAGATATTTATATAACTCCGTCTGAAACCGTCAAAGCGGGGGTCGCCTTTTATTTTCTCGAAATCGGGATAGATAGCGACAGACTCCAGCCTGTACAGGATGTCCGGGTGCTGCTCGTCGGCCGCCGGAAACGATATCTCCACGTACGGGTCCTTGACATTGCGGTCGGCGTCATAGAAGAGAGTGACGGCCGGGTCGCTGCAGCGAACGCGAAAGCTCCCCATTCCTGGCAAGTGGAGAACGCAGGGAAATCTCATCACGTTCTTCTCCGGGATAATTCCCAGAACCGTGACCGGGTTGGCTTTCTGGGAGAACGTAATCCTTACCGGTGCTGGATTCTTTTCGCCGATCCACCTTGTACGGATAATGATCTCTTTCGGCCGCAGGCTGAATTGCCATGCCGGCGTATTCCGCGCCTGAGTCCTCGAATAATAGTCTGTTCGGTCGGAGCCGGTTTCGCTCTGCCAGTTCCCCCCAGACGGCGGCTGCGTTGTCAGTAAAGGACTTCCGGAAAAGTTGCCACCGCCCAGGTTGTCGGTGGAGAAGAAGGAAAATGCGGGTCTATCTCTGTACATCTCCAGCTTGAGGTAGGGGGATTGGTACGAGAAGCGCTTCCTTTCATCTCCTTTGAAAAGAGACAGAGGCCTCCGAATCTTGAGAGCCATAGTGCCGATGGCAACCTGCTGAATGAATCGTCGACGTGAGACCATTAGTATTCTTGCCTCCTCGATTACTTGCGATGCTTATTCCCTGATCTTGACTATTCTCCTCAGGTGAATGTCGGCCGAAGACGAGCCGACTTCCAGCTCGTACTTGCCGGGACGGACGACATACCCGTTTCTCCTTACTGAATAATCCTGAAGTGAGCTAACCGGCAATACAAACGTTACAGTCCTGGATTCGCCCCTGGGTATATCGACGCGTTCGAAACCCTTTAGCGACTTGAGCGGTTTGTCCGGCTCCGATGTCAGGCTCTTCACATAAAGCTGTGCGACTTCATCGCCGTCCCTTCCGCCTGTGTTCCCGATATTCACCGAAACTCGTAACGTGTCGGTCGGACCGGCTATGTCTTTGTTTACCAGCAAGTCCGAATATCCGAACGACGTGTAGCTGAGTCCGTAGCCGAACGGATAGAGAGGCCGACCGGTGAAATAGCGGTAGGTTCTACCTCTCATACTGTAATCTGTGAAAGGCGGGAGCTGCTTCACAGATTTGTAGAAAGTAACTGGTAGCCGCCCGGCGGGGTTATAATCCCCGAAGAGAACATCTGCCACGGCGTTCCCGCCTTCCTCACCCGGATACCACGCATCGACGATCGCCGGTACGTTTTCCTGTGCCCAGTCGACGGCCAGTGCGCTTCCTCCCACGAGGACGAGGACTATCGGCTTTCCGGTCCTGTGCAGAGCCTTCAACAGCGCCTCCTCTCCCGCGGGGAGCCCGAGTCTCGTCCGGTCGCCGCCAATGAAGCCAGGCAGCCTGAGGTTGCTATTCTCCTCGCTCTCCAGGTTAGCGGAAATCCCCGCGACGGCAATAACCACGTCCGACTCCCTTGCCGCTTTCATAGCCTCCCTGATCAGACTCTGCCGACCTTTCAGCTTCTTCGGCATGTACCATTCGAACCTGATGCCGGCGAACCTTCCGCTGTCCGCGTATTCGATCTTTACGCTGTACTTTCTCCCCTTTTCGAGATGGACCAGTTTCGATTTAAACACGTTGAGTCGGTCGGGTTTAAGGTCGTTCACCAGCAGCCTGCCTTCGAAGTAAAGCTTACCGCCCTCGTTGTCCGTTATGCCCAACTCGTAATCTCCGGTTTCCGGAGGCGTTATGGTTCCCGTCCACCGCACCGAGAAGTTCATCGCCGGGACACCCTTCACAGGCGGGACGAATCCCCACCCGAAATAGGGATCCAGCACGCTGTCCACCTGCGCAACGACGGGCTTCCCACGGAAATGCGGGTTGTCGTAGTACTCACCGAAGAGACCTCGCTCCCCAGGCGTTCTTCCCGGGTCGAGATACTGCGGGTCAATCACGACAGGGCGCACCATTTTGTCGTCGAGCGGGTTGTATCCGGCGGCATACCTAACAGTCGTTCCCTGTCCGAGTTCGTCCTTTATCCCCTGGAGGATCGTGACGACACTCGACGGCGTACCGTGATAGTTTCCGAGTAGCACGTTGGCGTCGTCGGCGTAGGCACCTATGACGGCGACAGACTTGAGATGCTTGCTCAATGGGAGCAACCGATGAGCGTTCTTCAGCAGCACAATGCTCTCGTCGGCAACCTTTCGGGCAAGCATCCTATGAGCGGGAGTGTTGTTGTCCGCAATAGTAATAGTGTCGTAAGGCACGACCGACGGCGGATCGAATAGTCCCAGCTTCATCCTTGCTAGCATCAGTCTTGTCACTGCTGTATCGATGGCGGCTTCAGAAATGAGCCCATCCTCGAAAGCCTTCCCCAGAACTGAGTACTGGTTGCCGTAACAATTAAGATCGCATCCAGCTTTTACGGCATCGGCTGCGGCAGCGCTCATGCTCGGCGCATAATCGTGTCCGCGATAGATGTACCAGATGGCTCCGCAGTCCGATACAACATAGCCTTTGAATCCCCATCTTTTCCTCAGGAAATCGGTGAGAAGATAGTGGTTCGCGCAGTCAGGTACGCCGTTCAGCGCGGTGTAGGCAGCCATGACGGAGAAAGCTCCTCCCTGCCTCACCGCCGCTTCGAAAGCGGGAAGGTAAGTGTCAAACAGGTCGCGCTTTCCGACTTCTGCACTGAATCTGTGTCGTCCCAGTTCGGGGCCGCTGTGCGCATCGAAATGCTTTGGAGTTGAAATCACTTTCAGGTACTCAGCGTTGTCTCCCTGGAGACCGGTAACAAAGGCCACCGCCATCGTCGACGTGAGGTAAGGATCTTCACCATATGTTTCCTGGTCTCTTCCCCAGCGCGGGTCCCTCGCGATGTTTATATTCGGGGCAAAGAAATTCAAACCCGGAATTCCCGCGTCCAACCCGCCACTTCTGGCGAAATTGAACTGAGCGCGCGCCTCGGTTGAGATGCACTCGGCCTCATGGTGAATAAGCCTCGGGTCGAAGGTCGCCGCCATCCCGATGACCTGCGGAAATACTGTCGAGTATTCTTTCCCAATCAGGCCGTGCAGACACTCGTTCCCCCAATTGTACGCGGGGATCCCGAGCCGCGGTATAGCGGGAGCATCGCTTTCCATCTGGGAAATCTTCTCTCTGAGTGTCATCTTCGAGACGAGGTCTGCTGCGCGCTGCCCGAAGGTGAGACTCGTGTAGCGGTAAGCGGGGAGACCGTGTGAAGACTCGTCCTTCGGGACTTGCGCGGAAAGCACCGGCGTCGCGGACAGGATTGCGAGGGCCGTAAATGTAACCATGCCTGGAATCAATTTCATCGTAATGCCTTTGTCTTTCTACGCCAGGAAAAATTCAACCGATAGCCGCTGGCCGCGAGTCCACGGCTTTTCCTTCTAATGTCTTCCGAATTGCACGCCAAGCAGATTGCCGTAGCCGATGATCAGTGTGGAGCCGATCAACGTGAAGAGCGCCATCCCAAGGAGAAACTTTGACAAACCGCTCGTATCTTTCCACTCCTTCAGGAATATTCCCCACAGAGAACCGAAGATGATTATGCTTGCCATGTGAATGGTCCAGCTGGAGAACTTGTAATTTCCCATTTGCGAAGCACCCATCGTATAAAAGAAGAACTGGAAGTACCAGGTTACGCCCGCGAGCGCGCTGAACAGGTAGTTAGCAAGGAGTTGTCCATGTGCGGCGTGAGGTGCAGGCGGATCGATAATAGCGGTCGAACCTCCGTTCGATCCGGACTGGAGTTCCGAAGCGGTGGAAGAAGCCGGGACAGCTTCGAGCGCATGAGGTGCCGGCCGGATCCCAAAGTATTCACCGAAAGTCCGGTTCTTCCTCAACAGGTAGGCACACCAGACAAGGTTCGTTACGAAACCGCCGGCTGTGATCACTATTATTTCCGGCAGACCTGTCCATATTGGTTGCACACCCAAGTGCAGCGCAGTGACGGATATCGGCGTTGCAGAATCGAGGCCGAAGGCGAAACATGAGCTCATGATTCCAGAAAATATTGCTACGAGGATCCCTTTCTTCAGGTTGAATTCCTCGATAGCCTTTCGCTTCTCTTCAATACCCATTTCCCGTTCCTTGGACAGGCCTGCTGCGGCTGTCAGGGCAATGCCCATCACTGCAAATACGGAGCCGATGAGAATAACCTGTCCCGGAATCGTGTGCAGCTTCATGCCGAGGGTACCGTCGAAAATGGGAGGGATGTAGGTTCCGAAGACTGCGGTGAGTCCCAGAATTATGCCAGTGCCAAGGGACAATCCGAGGTATCTCATGGTCAGGCCGTAAGTCAATCCTCCGAATCCCCACATCAGTCCCCAGAAGAAAGTCCAGCCAAGGACTCCGAACGGCTGGCTTGCGAGCACCTGTGTCAGGTGCGGCACGATTATCAAGGCAAGCACCCATGGGGCTATCACCCAGCTGAAAATTCCTCCAAGCAGCCAGTAGACTTCCCACGACCACCTTTTCACAGCCTTGAACGGGACGTAGAAACTTCCGGAGGCAAAGCCACCGAGCCAATGGTAGACCACGCCGAGAATTGGATTGGGGTTCATCTAAGAATTCCTCGAGTTAGACGGCAGCACAATTGATTTGCCAATGTAGTTATGGAGCAACAGGTTGTCAAGCGGAAATCGAGGATTTTTTCGCCACGAATGACATAGGCGCGCCGTGGGTCCCGTCCGTTTCATCAACGCGCCGCAATCGATGACGTTGTTGAAAGTGAATGGGAGAATCATGGAATCCGGGCAAGACTCTTTACGGAAGGGCACGAAAGAAAGAGGCATGAAGGTCTCCGCCCTGCTCTTCATGCCTCTAATTCAATCGCGTTGCGTCGGTCGCCCTTCTCGCTCGAACGTGACGCCTGACATTCAACGATTAGCTTGTTAAAGGACCTGGTTTATGAACGATTCGAAGAGTTCCTGCTTGCCGCTCGTTTTCCGAGGTTCGCCGTTCTTAACGGCGAGGTCGTGCAGATCCTCGATCTTCAACCTTCCCTTCTCGAAATCGGCCCCTCGTCCGGAATCGTATGACGAGTATCTCTCCTTGCGGAGTCTGAGATAATCCGTCTCATTAAGTACCCTTTGTGCGGTGAGGAGGGCTCGCGCGAAGTTATCCATTCCGGTAATATGTGCGATAAACATGTCTTCCAGGTCGGTAGAGTTCCTCCGTACTTTTGCATCGAAGTTTGTGCCGCCCGTCCTGAATCCGCCGGCCTCGAGTATGACCAGGAGTGCTTCCGTAAGTTCGTATATGTTAGTTGGAAACTGGTCGGTGTCCCATCCGTTCTGATAGTCACCACGGTTGGCATCGATGCTTCCGAGAAAGCCGGCGTTTGCGGCGAACTGCAGCTCGTGCTGGAATGTATGAGAAGCCAGAGTCGCGTGGTTGACTTCGATATTTAATTTGAAGTCCTTTGTAAGATCATACTGACGCAGGAATCCGATTACGGCCGCTGCATCGAAGTCGTACTGATGTTTCATGGGCTCCATGGGCTTCGGCTCGATAAGATACGTTCCTTTGAAACCCTGCTTTCGTCCGTAGTCCGCAGCCATACGTAGAAACATACCCATATGATCGAGCTCTCTTTTCATATCCGTGTTGAGCAGAGACATGTATCCTTCGCGGCCGCCCCAGAACACATAGTTGGACCCGCCAAGCGCGATGGTGGCATCGATCGCGTTCTTCAGCTGAGCGCCTGCGTAGGCCACCACTGAGAAGTCGGGGTTCGTGCCGGCACCGTTCATATATCTTATATTGGAGAAAAGGTTTGCGGTCCCCCACAGGAGTCTCACGCCTGACTCCTTTTGTTTCTCTTTCGCATAATCCACGATCGCTGAGAGTCTCTTTTCCGATTCGGCGACCGAATTGCCTTCCTGCACAAGATCGAAATCGTGGAAGCAGTAGAAGGGCGCGCCAAGTTTCGTTATGAACTCGAAAGCCGCATCCATCTTTTCTTTGGCACGCCCAATCGGATCTTCGTGTTTGAGCCAGGGAAGTTCGCGGGCGCTGGGACCGAACGGGTCCGCGCCGCTCTCACCGAAAGAGTGCCAGTATGCAACTGCGAATCTGAAATGATCTTCCATCCTCTTCCCTGCCACGACCTTTTCGGGCTCGTAAAACTTGAACGCGAGCGGATTCTTCGACTCTTTGCCTTCGTAAAGTATCTTTCCAATCCCCGGGAAGAACTCCCTCTCTCCTACAATTGTTTTGAGCGACATTTTCCGTTATCCTCCTGCTTGAAGCTTTGATAAATTCCGTTCCATCTATACTGGTACACGGGGCTGTTCATGTGTCCGCCCGACCGCAGGCCCCAGGCGCAGGCCGGCGGGTAGTCTTTACACCCTCGCCGAGACTTTTGCGTTATGGCCCGCTATTCCGACAATTTTCGCACCTTCTGTTCACTTGAAAAGCGTCGGGCAGATTTTCAGACTTCAACTGTCGGAGCCGGGCGCGAATCTTTTCGGATCTTTGTCCAAATCATTCAGGTTGTCCTTACAAAGTTAATAAAAAGTAATGGTGATTGACGCATGCAAATGTCGAGTGTCCAATCAATCTGGGAACCGGCGCAAAGAAGTCGCCGGACATTTGCCGATCAGCGTCTGAAATCGTAACCGTCCGCGGGCTAATAATAAAGCCATCCGGATGGAATTTGTGGGGACCCGACAGGACTTGAGACTGAAAGGACTCATGAAAGGCCAGTGAGGATTATTTGAAGCGGCCGTGCCTGACGAGGACGAGAGGTTTTTTTGATCTAAGCGTATTACTGTGCGCGGGATAGGATTTAACCGAAGGTATTCCTTCAAGGGAACCGGCACGTCCTTCCGACGTGGCTTTGCCCGACACTCTGCTTTCCTTCCCGGCGCAATCTCTTGATGTACAGTGAAGGTTATAACGGCGGGAGTGACGAGCAACCTGGCGAGCGATCTCGCTGTGCCCGGGACAGGATTTTCCCGACGGGACACCTTCGGTGGAACCTGCACGTCCCTGCAAATGCCGGATCTTGAGGCTAAACGATTTGCAGGTTATACAATGCGGAATAAAAGGAAGATGCACTTGGTAGAGTTGCCGTGCCCGGGACAGGACTTTCCCGAAGGGACACCTTCGGTGGAACCTGCACGGCCTTGCAAATACCGGATCTTGAGGCTAAACGATTTGCAGGTTATACAATGCGGAATAAAAGGAAGATGCACTTGGTAGAGTTGCTGTGCCCGGGACAGGATTTGAACCTGCACGTCCTTGCGAACACTAGACCCTGAATCTAGCGCGTCTGCCAATTCCGCCACCCGGGCGAGCAATGCTCAACAATTTCAAATCTCTTAACACATCAACCATAACTTGCTGGCACAAGTCATGGTTTGCTCTACGGCGTTAAAGATAACGAGCCGGCCGCTCGAAATCAATCACTTTCGGCACCTGTCCTCAATTCTCCGGCAAAACTCCGCTCAGATGACCGAGTGCCTTGTCGATGGTCGACTTGTCTCCAGAAAGATGCATGATTGCCTCCCGCAGTCTTGGTACTTCGGTCGCGAACTTCCGCAGGCGTGACGATGCCGAATCGGGGTACAGAGTCATGACATCTCCGGTCTGCGCCGCGTCGATGAGAATGTCGGGCGACCAGTCCTGCGGCCAGAGATGGTTCAGGATGTTCATTGCTTCCTTGAATCGCTCTATCTTCCCGCGCGTTCCATCAAGCAGTGGCGATTCGATCGGCTCAGACAACTCGACGGTTATGTTTACTGATCGACTTGTCGCAAATGTGCCCGTTTTCACGACAGTCTCCAGTTTGTCTCCGTTGTACTTCCATCCGTTCCTTCCGAATAGTATTTCCTTGCCGTTGCACGTCACACGGGTCGGCGGGAAAACGTTCATCAAATCAATGATGTAGCTGCGAGAACGTTTCATGCGGGGGTAAGAGCCTTTGGCCGGTTCGATTATGATATGAATTGTCTTTCCCTTTACAGTCTCATATTTGACGTCGGTGAAGCTGAACTGTCCACGTTCGTATCCCTGCGAGTTGCCCTCATCTTCATAGATTCTTGTGAAGCCGCCGTCACTCGGGTAGATTCTAAGCACGAGCGGATCGACATTCTCGATATTGGCCTTTTGCTTCAATGTTTGCATGGGAATTATCGACCCCGCCCTCACGAAGACGGGAATATCGTCAAGCGAGTAATGCCTGGTCACGATCTTCGGGCCATCGAATCGCTCACCGCTGTTCCATTCTATCCATGTTCCAGGCGGGATCCAGACATTCTCAGTGGCGAGCAGCGAATCCTGCGACATAGGCCCAACTACAGGCGCAGCTATCAAATCTTTACCAAAGAAGTATTCGTTCCCGAAGTTATAAGCATCGTTGTCATCAGGGTATTCGTAGTAAAGCGGATGAATCATGGAGATTCCGGTATCGTAAGCATGTCGGGATGCGGTGTAAATGTACGGAAGAAGTCTGTATCTCAGCAAGAATGCATCGCGCATGGCCTTTGCATATGGATACGGATACGCCCATATCCTTCGCTCTGCGTCGGCATTCCGGGTGGTGTGCGTTCGAAGGACGGGACTCATCGCCCCCCATTGCACCCACCTCGTGAACAGCTCCGGCGCAACAGTCCCCGGGATGTGGCCTCCGATGTCGTGGCTCCAATAACCAAACGCCACATTGGCGGCAGTCGCAGTGAAGTAAGGCTGAAATTTCAGCGACGACCAGTCCGATATTACGTCTCCCGAAAATCCAATCTGATACCTGTGCGATCCGAGCCCGCCCCATCGTGCGAGTATTATAGGTCTGGCCTTCCCCTCCCGCTCCATGTTCGTGTAGAACGTGTAATTCAGCCACCAGGTGGGATTCAGGTAGTGAATCTTGGTTGTGTCCCACTGCTGCCAGTCGATCCACCAGAAATTAACGCCTTCCTTTTCGAGTGGACCCAGTACCAGCTTGAAGTAGTTTTCCGCAAACTTCTTATCGGTAGGCTCGAAGGGAATGTATTTCTTCGTGGCAGGATTCACTCCCATCGCCCTTGCCATTGCCGGGTAACTCTTCTCCCACGGTTGTATGCCGGAAGCAGGATGAAGATTCAGAACGACTTTAAGATCCTGCTTGTGACACCAGTTTAGGAACTCCCTTGGATCGGGAAAAAGAAGTTTGTTCCATGTATAACCCGTCCATCCTTTCGTTTGCCCTGCCTGATCGAGAACCTGTTTGGACCACCTCAGATCAAAGGTCTCGTGCCAGTCCATGTCCACCACGAGGACGTCGAGAGGGACATTATGGTTGTGAAACTGCTCGACCAGGTTCTTCAGCTCTTCATCGGTATACGCCCAGTAACGCGACCACCATGCTCCGAATGCAAAACGCGGCGGCATCGGAATCCGGCCCGCGACCTTCACATAATCGCCGAGCTCTTTCTTATAATCGTGCCCGTATCCGAAGAAATACCAATCCTGGATTTCGTCCGTCGGCCTGTTCATTGCCCATTTCCAGCTCGAGTTGTCGAACAAGGGCCGGTGAGTGTCGTCGATTAGAGTCCAACCACCGCGTGATAGAAGGCCGGGATCCAGAGGAGTCGAGCCCTTCACGCCGTCAAGAGTCCTGATGGTCCCGAAAAGATTTGTAGTGTCCTTCTCGCCCGGATGCCAGACGACCTCTTTTCCGTCGAGTGTGAATTCAATCGTGAGATTCCCGGGGGTGAATTGGCCCGAACCCGATTTGTAGCTTATCTTCAGCTTTGAAGTCTTGATCATAAGCAGGTTTCCGCTGCGGTTCACCGTGAACTCCGGAACGGGAAGCCGCCTGTTGATGAAAACCAGTGAAGGCGAGTCGATGAACTTGCCGTCCGTCGACCATTCCATCCTGATCAGCTCGGGAGTCAGGACAGTGAATCTGGCGTTGCCCTCAGTCACAACCGCTTTTGGATTGGCGACCGGATCGGCCTGCTGGCCCAACGTCACTCCGCTCGTCGAGAACAAGAGGACAAGCACCCAACATAGGGGAAGCGTTCTCTTCACAATGGTCTTCATTTCAAATCTCCTGGTGTGGTTCGTGGTCTTCAGAGTTCAGAATCTCGTCCAAATAACACGCTCTTTGCGAATCGGGACGAATCCGCAATCTCCAATCTTGATTTCATTTCACCGTGACGACTATGTTGTGTCTCACAAATCCGTCTCCATTTTTCCCGGGGACTCGGAATTTCAATACTGATCCGCTCAACTCGGCGCCCTTCACTCCGCCGACAAGCTCTGGATTTGAGATTTCGAGCGAGTACTCTTTCCCGACAAGTCCGTCCACATCGACCTCGAGCTCCGAGCCGATTCGCCTGATAGACATAATCTTGAGACCATGGTCGCTTTGTCCGGTAATCGTGTGAATGGCAGGCGGTACGACCTCGACAGTCGGGACGTAGCGGAACCTGAACGTCATAACATTTCCGGATGAGCGACTCCGTCCGACAGATTCGACGCCTTCAAGGAACTGATAAGTTGTCAGAGGTAATCTCTTCCCGTTCAGAGACGCTGATCTTATGCGTGTCCCAGGCCCAAAGACGGGAGAAACTGTAATCACATATCCTTTGGCGTTCTCGCAATATACTTTCACGACAACCCACTGGCCCGACCGATGGAAGTTGAACGAGAACGATGCACCGCCGATGCGGTAATTTGCTGCCGAAGCTTCCTTCCAGTCCGCCGGAAATTGAGGCGAAAAGGTGACTGTCTTGTTCACGGCGTCGCCGCTTAGACCGAAGAGACCTCTCACCAGCGGAAGAACTACGCCTGAGGTCGAGAAGCCCTGGTGTGACACGGCTTCACCGAGCCAGACGTTCGCCGCACCTGAAAACACTTCTGTGACATCGCCCGGCTCGTTGTCGAATGTGTGTCTCACCGATGACATTAGCATCTCGTATCCCTGCTGGCTGAATCGATGTTTGAACTCCGCCTCGGCAGACCAGCTCGTAATGAACGGCCAGACAGTCCCGTAGTTGTAGTTCAGCGGATCGTAATATTTGCTCTTGTCGGAGATGCTGCGGACTCCCCAGTCGGTTGTAAGTTCCGAAGATGCCAGTCTCTCGAGTGCCTCATTCTGATGTGTCACGTCGCCGATATTCCACGCCAGCCCGACCGACATCCAGGGTGTAAGCTCGGTTACCTGCTGTCCCTTCGCATTGAAGGCGTAGGAGTAGTATCCGTTCTTCGAATTCCAGAAGTGTTCCTCATAAGCCCTGGCAGCTTTCACATGGTTGGCCGCGGCCTTACCTTCGTAAGCCGCATCTCCGCCTGCCTTTGCCAGTTGTTCCATGGCGTAATTCGCCCGGACCCAGATCGCGGACAGGTACACATCGGATTCGATTCCGATGAGCGAACCGAATTCCAGCGCACCGAGTCCGGCCTTGCTGTTGTCCATCAGGCCGTCGCCGTTTGCGTCCGTGGATAGACACCAATCATAGGCCCTGGTCAGGGATTTCCAGCTGTCGATAACGAACTGTTTATCGCCGGTCATTTTGTAGTAGTTGTAAACTGCGTCGATGTAGAACGGCGTCGTGTCGGCGTGAATGTAGGCATAGCCGTACTTGTGGAACCAGTCGACGTAGCCCGCCGCCTGCGAGAGCTCGTGTGCCATCTTGCCGTCGGCACGCTGCCATTTCTCGGTGAATGCAAGCGCGTCCCTTACAGTGTTAAACGCCCCGTAGCTGCTTATGCTGAATGAATTAATATACGCGTCGCCTCCGAAAAACCATCCGAAACCCGGTCTGCCGCTCGTACCCGACATGCCGAGTCCTGCTACGAGCCCTTTTCCCAAATCCGGATTGTCAACAATAAGATTGTCATACGCGACTTTAGCCCACTTGAATGCAAGATTGATTTTTTTAACCGGCGTCTCGATCTGAAGTGTGCTCGTCTCGAGTTGACGATAGTGCTCGACACATTCGTCATAGTAATTCTCCGGATTGAGACTCAGGCTGTCATAAACCGACTTCACACTTTTCCATTTCCCCTTGCCGCCGGCCATGTATATCGGGATGAACTTACCGGCCACTTCCTGCGGCTTCTTTATCTCTATCGTGAACTGATTCGGGTAATCGGAGAGCATATGAGCGGGTGTGTAAGAGATTCCAGTCGCGGCAGGCGAACCTACAAGTGCGTTGTTCTCACCGGTCGGCTCCGAGATGACGTATGCCTTCAGATTGTCATCCCAATATGCATATTGCCCGCCTATTCCTGCCGGCCACATCGGCTGAAGAACTGGCAGAAACCCGCACACGATCTTCAGAGGAACCACAGACCTGACGGACAGAAGTATCATCGCTCCCGGCTCATCTACCGGAGTAATAACATTTGCCTTGACGGTGAACGACTGATACACATATGTTATGGTTGTGACCGCGGGAGAAATATCTATATATCGCACGATTTCCCCGGCCTTGATCGGCCTGGTCGAGTTCTCGAGGAAGAAAGAGAATTCGAAATTCCTGAAGAGTTTAAGTGGATATGCCCAAGCTTCGAAAGAGCCGCTTTCGTAGCCCAGTATCGCGAATTTTCTTCCTACTTTGTCGAACGGAGTGAACGGCTGCGCAAGCTGTCTAATCGACATCTTCGGATGTTCGATTGGGAATGCCGGTATGACGCCGGGCATTCCCGTCGATAATGAATCGACGTTTGACAGAGCGGTAGACGATGTGGCGATCACGATTAAAAGGGGGAGCAACAATTTCAGCTTAAGCATTAAGCGTCCTCCGGGTAATTGGTATTGAATCATTTCATCACATCCATCAGCATCCTGCTGACGAGTCCTGCCCAGATGTAACTGCGGTGATATCCGGCCCACCGGGCATCGGGGTCATAGAATTCCCAGAAATAATGATCCTTCTTCAACTGTGCAATGACATTGGTGACGACTTTCCCGACGAGTTCCCGGGCCAACTTACGGTAGCCGTATTTCAACAGCCCATGCTCGATCAGGTAATTCCATTCGACCCAGACTGGACCGTTCCAGTATCCTTTCGGGTTGTAATACGAGTCATCCGCTGCCAGGGACGGGATTCCGAACTTTCGCCAGAACTCCGATGTGTCGGTCAATGTCTTCACAAGCATTGCTGCCTGTTCCGTCGTCGCCACGCCTGCCCAGAGGGGAAGGAAACCGATAATTTCCTTTCGCTTCAGATCATTATGATGTTTAAATGTGAAGGTGTGGTTGATCTTGTTCACGTTGTAATAGAATCCGGTTGAGTCATCCCACATATATTTATTAATCAATTCGGCAATTCTATCTGCCTTGCATTTCCATTGTGCTGCTTCTTTGTTTTTACCGAGGGCCTCTGCCATTTTCGATAGAGACTTCGCCTCCACGACGAGCATGCTGTTCAAATCGGGTCCTTCGAAATTCGAAGGCCATCCTACCTTGTCCCAAACGGCAACCTGGTCGTCACGTACAGACTCAAGCACAGCCTCCCCGCCCCACTCGAAAAGCCCATCGTGCTCACTGTTGCGGTTCCTCTCCCAGTATTCGAAGAACTTCGTTCCGGATGCATAGGCCTTCTTCAGAAACTTCCGGTCTCTCGTTGCTTTGAAGATTTCCCAGTTCTCCCAGTTGAACCATGGCGCGGAGGTCGTAAGCTGCCCTTTGTAAGGAATCGTCTCGTCGAGGTAAGGCCCCGTGCGGTAATTGATGTACCCGTCCGCGTGCTGTCGCTCCATGAACACCTTCTGCGAGTTCATCGCGCTTTGTGGATCCAGAAAGACATAGGCGAGCATCGAGAGACTCTCGTGAAATACCTGACCTCCGTGTCCCCAACCCCACACGGGTTCCCGCGAAAAAACATAGTAGTTGTAATGACATTTCCCTTCCGGTGGGAGCATGCACTGTCTGAGAAGGTTGAATGCGCTCCAGTACATCATCCCGCTGTCGGGATTACTGAAATGAATCTGTGGGATCCTTCTGTAGAGTTTCTCGTCAGCCTTGATGAACGGATTAATATTCAATCTCATGATGGGGCTGGAAGCAGAAAGCATTTTTGCGATACCCGACATAGACCTCGACACCGTCCTGACGACTCTGAACGAGAATGTCCCCTTTGGCGGGAGACTGACGTGTTTGAAATAAGCAATTGACCTTGCCGAGTCACCGTCTGCGTTCATGTCCAGCCATGGGAACGATGCACTCGATACAACTACAGAATCGGGGGAGAAATTCGGCTTAAAGAGATTTGCCACGGTATCGACATGAGGCATGTCGTGAGATACCATCCATTCGTCGGGAAGATCGATATATGAAAACGTAACGGCTCTTCCCCGGTCGAGTTCCCGCACCGAGTGGAAAGTCCCCTTATCTATTCTGAGATACGGCGCAATTCCGATCTCCCGTTCTCTCCCGCTTGCGTTGGTCACGCGAATGGTTTGTACTGCCGAGTGTGAGCTGTACACGAAGAATGTGACATCTACTCTTATTCCGTTCAGAGGATAGTAATGATATCTGACAATGTCGGAATATGAAGTCGTAATTACCGGCTGATGGAAAAGGTCGGACAGTCTGCAGATGTAATCATTATTCGGGCGATTGCCGAGGTCCACAAATCCTACCCCCCAATCCCCTCCCTTTTGATTCTGGAATTCGACCCCGCGCGATGAGTCGTAAAAGACCATATGATAGCCGATATCGAGCGTGAATTCAGAGCGCTGCATTGCGGCCGCGTACGTCGTATACAATGGAGAGTCTTTTGTCGCATGGAGGTGTGATAGATAGGGCTGAGCAGCCTTCGCTGCAGTCATACTAAGAAGAAGCGCAACGACAATTCCGATCCCCGATGCGGTGGATTTCGTGACGAGTTTCCTCACATATTTGGTTCGACTGAATATTCGAGGAGATCGAACTCTCGGCCGAAAGGGTGGTAAATTCCCTGACGGGATCCCATCAGCCGCGTAAAAATATAATCACCGCGTGCAACAAGCCCAAAAATGTCCGGCGGGAGAGTGTGCGAGAGGGGAACCAACCCGGCGCACGTCAAAAAAAGCGCAAGCAGACAATGGGAGCTTGAAATGCCGATTCAGGAAACTATGACCTTCCGGTCGCCGCCCGATCCGGCGCTCAACAGGGGTTCATCCTCGCAATAATCGCACGGGACTCCCATCCCTTCGAAAAGGGTAAGGACGCCAATCATTACAGGACGCTCAGTACCGAAATGCGATCCTCCGATAAGGTTAAGCCTCAGTGTATCGTTCAACCTGAGGAAGAGCTTGTGGCCATCCTGGATCTCCGGAATTGCCCATCGATTCTCCAGTGTCCCCATGAGCACCGTATCGCAGCCGCGATCGTAGGCCTCCTCCAGAAAGTCGGGTGTATCGCCTCCGCCGGCGACCACAGCAATTTTTCTAACCCGGGGATGGTGCATTTGGACGGAGACCGACGGGCGATGAAGTTTCATGCGCACAAGTTCGGCGAAGGACTGAAAATCCTGTTCCCCTGCGTCGGCCACCAGCGCCGTCGGCTCTCCAAAATAGTCGTAAAACCGTTCTATCACCGTGAGTCCCATGAGCGACGCCAGCGCCAGCGACGAACCGTATATGGCATGCGTGTCAAGCCCGGCGTGTGCGACATAGATGGAGTGGCCGTGATCCAGCAAGGCTTGAATTTGTTCAGAGCCAATAGGTTGAAGTCCGCGTTCATCATCATAGTAATCGAAATTGTGGTGCGCGACCAACAGACACGGAGAGCATGTCCGCAGTTTCCCGACTACAGCGTCAGTGACGAAGACAGCTGTCCTGACTTCCACGATATCATCCTCTGCGACCGCCATAAGCCCGGTCTTGTGTCGGAGAAACCTGGGATTCAGGAAGGCGGCGTTGTTCTCAGTCACGGCCCACTTGACGAGGTCTTCGCCGTTGGAGGTTACCTTGAATTCATCGTCCAGTCGACCGGCAAGCTCAGTCGGATTCATGCAATTCTCCAATGCGACAGATTACGACAAAGTACAGACTCTCACTTTTTCTGTGATCGTTCCAAGTGTCCGGGTATCGACCATGTGCATTCTTTTCAAACGTCACAAGCAGTCGCCCGATAACGAAGCCGAGGAAAAAGCATAAAGACAAATTGCTGTATACCGCACCGTTCATAATAAACCTCCTTCACTTTCGTTCACTGACCGGATGAATTTGCAGTCGAGTTCTAATCATGAGGCTCTCCGACGATCGGACGTCCACGCCGACCTCTGCTGCAAGCTCACGCCTCCTTCTGGAAAGCCATCCCTTTGAGTATCTCGATACGCCTGGATATCGGCGGGTGCGTGGCAAACAAATCGGCGGTGCGTCCTTCTTTCGCGTTCATTTTCCTGCCGAGAGGATCGACGATGCACAGGTGTGCCGCACCCCGTTTGATCGAAGCCGTCGGTGCGGACGCATCTTCGAGCTTCTGAAGCGCACTTGCGAGAGCAAGAGGGTTCCGAGTGAGCTCTGCTCCGGAAGCGTCAGCGTAATACTCCCTGTTGCGTGACACAGCCATTGCCATCATCCGCCCGATCAGCGGCGCAAGGATGACGCCGACGATCCAAATTACAAAGAAGATCAGGGCGCCCGCCCCTCCGCCGCCGGATGTGCGGGAGCGGCGCCTGCCTCCTCCCCAGAACAGTCCCCGCCTTGCCCAGTCGGACAGAAGGAGTATCGCCCCCAGCATCGCTGCAACGACCGTCATGAGCCGTATGTCGTAGTTGCGGATGTGACTCATTTCATGTGCGACAACCCCCTGCAGCTCCTCGCGGTTCAGTGAATCCAGAAGTCCCTGAGTCACAGCTATCGAGCTGTGATCGGGGTCCTTCCCCGTGGCGAATGCATTCGGGTCCGGGTCGGGCACGACATATATTTTGGGTTTGGGAAGTCCGGACGCTATCGACATCTCCTCCACGACGTTTATCAGCTGCTTTTGTGCCGGGTTGGAAGGATCGGCTGCCATTGCGTTCGTCGAGCTAAGAACTGCCCTTGCTCCGCTCCTGAGACTCCACATCGCGGAGGACGCCCCGAACACCACCGCGATTACAGTTCCGATGGGAATGAAGAGATCACCCCTGACGGTCCCGAGATAGAAGGCATCGAATCCGAAACCGATAAATCCCAGGAAGAGTATGAAAATAATCATCACACCGAGCGTAGCCCGCTTGTTGTGATCCTGCTGCTCGTAGATATTTCTGTCTCCAGGCACGACTACCAGTCCGCGTAAGATGAAATGAAATGGCCTCCGCCCTGTGAAGGTCTTGATTGCGCTCTTACTTCTTCAGCGACAGATCGACCTTCGGTACTTCTCGTTCGGCCTCTGCCTTGACCTCGAATAGCTCGGACAGCTTGAAGTTGAAAGCAGAAGCAATGATGCTTGCGGGAAATACCTGTTGGGCGATATTAAACTTGGTGGCGATGTCATTGTAAAACTGCCTGGCAAACGAGATTTTATTCTCGGTGCTTGTCAGCTCCTCCTGAAGCTGCTTAACGCTCTCGTTCGACTTCAGCGTCGGATAGTTTTCCACGAGCGCAAACAGCTTATTGAGTGCCCCGGTAAGGATGTCCTCCTTCCCGGCCGAATCTGCAACCCCCTTTGCGGAAACAGCTGCATTCCGAGCCTGGATGACTTTCTGCAAAGTCTCCTGCTCGAATTCCATCATCCCTTTCACCGTGTCGACCAGGTTGGGAATCAGGTCATGACGCCTTTTCAATTGAACATCGATCTGCTTCCAGCCATTCAAGACCTGGTTGCGAAGCCTGATGAGCGCATTGTACTTTGCGATAACCCACAGAATTATGAGTATCGCAAGAATAATGAGACCATACACGATAAACATAAACAGCCTCCCTTTGTGAGTCTCTGTCGATAAGGTAAAAGATTGAAAGTCCTAATTCAAATAAAACGGATGTTCGACCGAATCATTCCAAAAACGGCGCCGGCAGACGAAGCGATATATTGATTCGTCCCGATGGTGGTCGAGACCGCAAAGCCATCGTGTACTTTCTAATGCCGGCACCGTTTATTACCTTCATTAACGTTCTTACTTCCGACTTCACGCCGCTAATTGCCCAGATATTTCTCCAGCGTCTTTTCGAGCTCGTCGCCCCGGAGTTGTTCCTCCATGGCAACTATCTTGCCGGACGGGTCGACCAGAATCGGGCGAGGTATGCCGATGACCTCGTAGTCTTTGACAATCTTGCTATCTTTCGTTCCGGCAAAAGCATTTAACCAAGGCATCGGCCACTTGCCCTTCTGGAACTTCAGCGCATCCTGAGGTGAGACATCGAGCGAAATGCTGAGCATGTCGAAATTCTTGTCTTTGAATTTTGCGTATGCTTTGTGGAGATATTCCATTTCCCTTACACACGGCCCACACCATGTCGCCCAGAAATCAATCATGTAATACTTCCCCTGGAAGGTTCCATTTGTATAGATCTTCGCGGAGTCGGCAAGCGATGCGACGGAAAACGCGGGCGCAGGATTGCCGACGGCCACCTTTGCGGCTGCTGAGTATCGGGACTTCACCATCTCCCCTATTCGTGTGTCGCCGTATTGATTAACAAGAGTGTTGTAGTATCCTGCGGCCTTCCCAGTCTTATCCATCCTTGAACGGATGAACAGATCGAAAAGAAGCGCCGTCTTTACATTCACATCCGGATTTTCTGAGAGTACCTTATCCACGTATTCATCCCGCTCCTTCGCTGGCAAACCGGCGAAATACTGAAGCGCTGGCACTATTAGGTATGGTTGTAGAGACCATAACAGAGACGAAGCGGGGATTTCTTTCAGACCTTCGATGACGAACGAAGAATCGAGTCTTCCGCGATACAGACCAAGTGTAATGTACTCAAAGTACAGTTCCTGCCTGAGAACCGGATTCGATTCTTGTTTCAGTCTCGTGGTTATCGATTCAATTACCTTCGTCCAATCGTAATTGAAGTCCTTCGTATCCTTGCCGGAGTTCTTGTACTCATTATATTGCGTCATGAAGTCGTTCGCGTTTCGCTCGATTTCATCGTAAATATTCGCGAACTGCGCTTCCCTAGAATGTGGATCCGAGTACGTAATCTTCAGCGGCTCGGTCGATCTGACTAGCTTCGCAGGATCAAACGTGACGCAGGCATTCCCATTGACAGGAGTGACAACTGACATGTAGTCGCCGGCTCCGTCGTAGACGTATCTCTCGGATTCCGTTCCGTTAGTCGAATGCCCGTCCTTTGTTATCCCGGCGATCTCGTATCTGAATGTGTCGGCCTTGGTTTCTACCTCGGCAGAGAAAGTCCCGTCAGGCTCTTTTTGCATGGCAATGCCGGTCCGCACATTAAGATGATTAAAATCACCTATAAGCCTCGGGCTGTTTATCGAATCCAGATATTCGTAAGTGGACAACCTGACGTCGATATTAATGCGTTGCGGCTTGTCCACGTAAATGGGAACAAGATGGCTGCTGTGGCTAACGCCCGTGTACCATATGCCCCATATTCTCGACGAGTCGACTGTGATACTGTACTTGCCGTCCTTATCGGCCCAAATACGCTTGACTGATGTGTCCCTGTTTACCGTCGTGAGCACAATCCTGGCCTTGATCATCGGCTTTCCGTCGTGCCCAAGGAGTGTACCCGTTACAACTGTCTGCGCCGGCGCTATACCGCAGGCGAGCAGACTAAACACTATACCGCCAAGAAGATTTTTCATGAAGCCTCCCGATTTTCCAGCTATTTGCGAACGTATCTGTAGAGGAGATAGCTAACCGTTATCCCCGGAAGTCACCCGAAATTCGAACGATCGCTTATGGCCCGGCCATACACTGTAGATCCCGAACTCAAGTCCGAACAAGCTAAAGAATAGGATCTTCGACTCTTCGCACGACGCCAGCGGCCGGGTTTACCGTCCGCTATACCTTCTTTGCCCCT
>JBJKPN010000056.1:0-10851 GCA_046706365.1 Candidatus Kryptoniota bacterium
GTGCGCGTCGGATCGAGCCCTATTCCGATGACGACCATTGACGGGATGATCGTAATGAGACGCCTGAGCCACACTGGAATATGACGCCGCAGGAAGCCCTGCATTATCACCTGGCCGGCGCTGGTCCCGACGGTGGACGACGACAGCCCGGAAGCCAGGAGCGAAATGGCGAAGATCCATCCCGCAGCCTTTCCGAGCAAAGGCTGGAGTGTGACATATGCACCTTCTATCGTAGCGACGTTTGTGAGTCCCTCCTTGTAGAATGTTGCAGCAGCCATGACGAGCATGGCCATGTTGACAAGGCTGGCGATTCCCATTGCTATGGTGACATCCAGGATTTCAAAACGAAACAGCTTTCGGAGCTTCGACGGTTCCCTGACGATGATGCGCTGCTGCGTGAGCGAAGAGTGGAGGAAAATCGCGTGCGGCATCACCGTGGCTCCCAGTATGCCCGCGGCAAGGACGACACTTTCCGGACCGGAAAACTGGGGTACGACGCTGTGATAAAGAAGCACTCTGAGAGCTGGCCGGTCCAGTATTGATTCTATTAGATAGCTGATGGCGATGACCCCAACCATCAGGGTAATCACGATCTCGAGCGGACGGAAGCCGTATCGTTCGAGACCCAGGATGAGAAAAGTACAAATTGCAGTCAGGACTCCTCCGACTATGAGAGGGATTCCGAAAAGCAGGTTGAATCCGATTGCCGCTCCGACAAATTCCGCAAGGTCGGTCGCCATGGCAACAAGTTCCATCAGCACCCACATGCCGTAGACCACCGGTTTGCTGAACTCGTTGCGGCAATGCTCTGCCAGGTTTTGCCCGGTCGCAATTCCGAGTTTTGCAGAAAGAGTCTGGATCAGCATTGCCATCAGGTTGCTCGCAAGAATGACCCACAGGAGTGTGTACCCGAACGCCGAACCGCCCTGAATGTTGGTGGCAAAATTTCCGGGATCCACGTAGGCGACGCTCGCAATGAATGCCGGCCCAAGAAACGGGAGTACCCTGGAAATCAGTCCTTTTCCTGAAGCGCCCGAAAGGGCCGCATCGGCTGAATCCCTCGTCTTTACATCGCTTCTGGTGAATGCAGACACCGGCCGGTTCTTTCCCTCCTGATCCAATTTAGTTAGGTCGACTTCGCGTCATTCTCTCTCTCAACCAACCGCACGCAATTTAAGTTCAAGCGGGAAATTTTCCACAGAAAAGGGCGATATGGTCGGCGTTTCATCTTCAGTGTAAACCCACATGAAAAGTAATGAATGTATTTATTACATTGTACCATCGTATTCCATTCGAACTATTGAGCAAAGGACAATTGGAAATGGCCGTGATGATCATCGGATTTGCGACTTTCCTCTCGACGCTTCTGGGAGGAACATTTGCGCTGAGACACAGGGACAAGCTTCACTTGATTCTCGGTTTCAGTGCCGGAGCGGTGATAGGAGTCGCCTTCTTTGATCTTCTTCCGGAGGCGATAGCGCTGGCGAACAAATCGAATCGGGCCTCTACGATATCTCTCATGATGGGCGCCGGATTCATCATCTACCTGGTACTAGACCGGGCGGTGATACTCCTCTCTCACGGGGACGAGGAACACGGGGTACTGCAGCATCGCGGGACACTCGGCGCCGCCGGACTTACGATGCACAGTTTCCTTGACGGAACGGTAATAGGCTTCGCATTCCAGTTGTCCGCGGCAGTCGGCGCCATTGTAAGCGTCGCGGTGCTTACGCACGATTTCTCGGACGGCATCAATACCGTCAGCCTGATTCTCAAAGACAACGGCAATCGAACAAGGGCGGCCTTGTGGCTTGTGGCCGACGCCCTGGCGCCTGTGTTCGGGATAATCCTCACGAGGTTCTTCATACTGCCGCAGGAAGCGCTCGGAGATGTTCTGGCAATATTCTGCGGATTCTTCATTTACATCGGCGCCAGCGAGCTGCTCCCCGAGAGTTATCACGCCCATCCCAAGATCCTCACGACGGCGATGACTTTGCTCGGCATAGCCGTCCTTTTCGTAGCGATCCAGATAGCCAAGGGGTAGAACCGGAGTCCCGGTCCGCAAGGCTGGAGGGGTTGCCCATTAACGGAATTGAGAGACTCTTACCTCTCGTAGCTTATCGCGTCGCCATCCACGATTCCATACTTCGCACAAAACCCGCCGTTCACTTCAACGACATATTTGGCCGGTTGAGTTGACGCTATTGTGGCCTCGCTGAAAGGCGTCGCGTTTTGATGTATGGTAACGATTCTACCTGTACTATCCGCAAATACCATGTCGAGCGGGATATAAGTATTCTTCATCCAGAAAGTCAGGATCTTCGATTGGTCGAAAACAAACAGCATGCCGTCGTCCTCGGGCATTGAAGTCCGCCACATCAGCCCCTGGGCGCGTTCAGCATCATTGTCCGCAATCTCTATGTTTATCACCGTGATGGTTTGCCCTGTTCCGTGCTTAAGGAAAACCAACTGCCCCTCGTTTTTGAACTCGGGTCCGGATTGCACGGTCGACTGACCGCCTGATTGCTGCAAGGTTCCCGAGACTTGAAGCGTGAATGCGGAGATCAAGGGCAGCAGGAATAGCGAGGAGATCAGCACCACAGTCCTTCGGTTCGAGATAAAAAGCTCATGCCATCTTTCGTAATATTTCCTGTTCACTACTATCTCTCCTCTTTGGCAATAGCCAGACTATCGCCGTATTGTCGCCTTAATGATTTGTGACACCCGCGTATCGTAATCAGCGGGCACGAGTTGTCGGGTAATATATAACCTCTCGGCCGGAAACGCGCGGCGTATTCAACATAACGCCTGACGGGCCTTTTTGCATTCCACAAGAGAGAAGTCGGTAAGATGCCAATCAGGATCCCGGTTCTCTGACTTCAGAACCTGCGGTTGCCTTTCCCGGTTCCTCGCCTTTCCCACGGAAATAGAATATTCCGATTGTACCAAGCACTATCAAAGGTATGGATATGAGCTGCGCTTCACTGAGTCCGAAGAGCAGCCGCGGATTGAGCCTGATGAACTCCACGAGAAGTCTCTCCGAACCGGCAAATACCAGGTATATCATGAACAGCTCTCCGTCCGGCATTATCTTCTTGCGAATTTTCCAGAGAAAATAGAAAATCAGCAGACAGGCGATGAACTCGTAAATGGGCGTAGGATGAAGCAAGGTATTGTTCGGGACAAACCCTCCCGGATACCTGGCTTCTATCTTCGGAAAGATTCTGAACGCGACCGAAGGGGGCACGATCCCTTTCGAATAACTCACACCCCACGGCAGGTTAGTCGGCATGCCGTAATCCCCGTCGCCGGAAAAATGACAGGCGAGTCTGGCGACACCGTACCCGATTATAAGCGCCGGTGCAAGAGCGTCGGCAACTTTGAGGAACCTGAATCCCTTCCGCCTGGCGGCCCATATTATCGCAGCCGCAGCGAGGAAGAATCCGCCGTACCATGTAAGGCCGCCGGACGAAAATGCCATCCCGATCGGGTCCTTGAGAAAGTCGCCCCAGTTTTCGATTAGCGACAGTATTCTCGAACCGGACAAGCCGAAGATAATTGCCAGAAGAGTGACCTGGTTGGCAAAATCGGCTCCCAACCCTTTCCGCACGAATTCTTTTATGGCTACATAGTTCGCCACAAGAAAGCCGATGCCGACCATCAATCCGTAGCTGTACACTTTCACCGGTCCGATCTTGAAAAGCACCGGTACTACTGTATCACTCAACAACCTGCTTAACATCCAGAACAAACCTCCAATGGATTCATATACTTTCCAAAATGCGAATTAAGAACCGGTTCAGTGCCGGAAACTTGTGATGAGCCGATTTCTCCCCGGCTTGTACGCCTGCATCGCAGACTACTCGGGCATAAACTCTTTTGCTCGTCGCCAGTCAGCGTCCGGATTCCGAACAATCCTCAACAATTCTTCGAAAGGCCCGCAGACGGCGCGCCGGTTCACTCCCCAATAATTTTTACTACTACCCTCTTTCTCCTCTGGCCGTCAAACTCCGCGTAGAAGACCTGCTCCCACGGTCCGAGATCGAGTCTCCCTTTTGTAATCGGGAGCACCACCTGGTGATGAATCAAAGTCCTCTTTAAATGTGCGTCCGCGTTGTCTTCACCGGTTCTATGATGCCTGTATTCCGGTTTGAAGGGAGCGAGCCCTTCAAGCAGGTCCATCAAATCCTGTTTAAGTCCTGATTCCTCATCGTTGACCCAGATTCCGCTCGTTATATGCATTGCGCTGACGAGACAAAAACCCTCCTGCACTCCGCTTGCTTTCACATTCTTTTCGACATCGCCCGTAATATTCACGAGCTCTTTTCTAGCCTTGGTATTGAACCACAAGTACTCAGTGTGTGATTTCATTTTATCCTCGTCTTGGAATCTATTTATCTCTCTGGAACCAGAAGCATCGATCGAATCAGCCGGAGCGGCAAAATCAGTCAACCGCCATCTCACCAAGATTACCGCTCGACTGAGCGTTTAAATTTACGTTCTTTCTCCCGTTTACGCCAATCCAGCACCTCATCTCCCGGTTCCGGTCGGCGTCTGTGCACAAGGCGCCACGCACAAAAAAGGGCAGGAGGTACTACCCTGCCTGCCCTTTGCCTGACAAATTTTGCCGAATTATCAGCGATACTGCTTCAGGAACGTCAGCCTGTCGCTCAACTGAGAGGCCGGGATCAAGAGCCTGTCCTTCCCGTAAATTGCTTCTTTAGGATCGCTGAAGTTGAGCTCGTATTCCTTGCTCATTATGATCGCCTCTTCCGGACAGACTTCCTCGCAGAATCCGCAGAAGATGCATCTCAGCATGTTAATTTCAAACAGCTCGGGATATCTCTCCTTGTCGAGCTCCGTTTCGGAAGCCTGGACCTGGATCGCCAGTGACGGGCAAACCCGTGCACAGAGTCCGCAGGCAACGCATCTCTCGACTCCGGTTTCGTCCTCTACGACAAGGACGGGGCGGCCGCGAAATACCGGGGGCGGGACCCACCGTTCTTCCGGATATTGCATCGTGAACTTGGGTCTGAAAAAAGCCTTCAGCGTTATTCCCATGCCGTGCAGTATCTCGGGGAAATACAACTTCTCCCAGAGCGTCATTTCATTTTTTCTATTTACCTTGCCATTTTTTTCCATCTCTTACCTCGCTTTACTTGAGTGCCAGCATCACGGCGCCGGTGCCGAGCAAATTTACTATAGCGAGCGGAAGCATTATCTTCCAGCCCACGTTCATCAGCTGGTCATACCTGAATCGCGGCAGAGTCCATCTTACCCACATGAAGACGAATATCACAACGCCCGTCTTCGCGAGGAAAGTGAGGACCTGCAGAACCGCCGCAAGATTCGGCATCATTGCCGAGTAGTTTATAAACGGCAGCGACCACCCGCCGAAATAGAGCGTAACTATAAGGGCACTCGATACTATCATGTTCGTGTATTCCGAAAGGAAGAACAGTCCCCAGCGCATTCCGCTGTATTCTGTGTGATACCCGCCGACGAGCTCGGGCTCTGCTTCCGGCAAATCGAACGGCAGCCTGTTTGTTTCCGCGAATGCTGCCGTGACGAACACCAGGAAACCAAGCGGCTGAAACACTATGTTCCACCACTGCGCGCTTTGAGCAGTCACTATCTTGTCGAGCTGCAGAGTCCCGTCTATCATCAGTATGCCGATGATGCTCAACCCGAGCGAAAGCTCGTAGCTGATCATCTGCGCCGAAGACCGGAGTCCTCCCAGAAGCGAGTACTTGTTGTTGGAAGCCCATCCGCTCAAAGTAATGCCGTAGACTCCGAGCGACGACATCGCCAGTATGTAGAGTACGCCGACGTTTACGTGCGCGATCATCAGGCTAATCTTTTGTCCGCCGATCACGATGTAGTTCCCAAACGGGATCACAGCAAGCGCGGCGAGGGCCACCGTAATGGATATGACCGGTGCGAGTCCGTGTATGAACCCGTTCGCTTTCTCCGGAACGATCATTTCCTTAAGCACGAGTTTCAGAATGTCGGCGAAAGGCTGGAAGAGTCCCTTGGGACCGACCCTGTTGGGACCTATTCTATCCTGCATGTATGCGCTTACCTTTCGTTCCAGCAGGACGAGATATGCTACGGTCCCGAGTATAACGAGGACCACAACAATAATTTTAATCAAGGCTATGAGTGCTATCATTATCTGACCAGTGTTTCCTCTTTAGATTTTTTGCCGATGGGCCCTTTAGACAACAGAGCGCCTTTTGCTCCTATTTTCGCATACGAAAGCCCCTTGAAACTCGGATTCGACTGTGCAATTTCTTCGAACACCTTCTGAGCGGACTGATAACGCATCTTGCCGCCGAGCAGGTTCGCAACGGCCGACAGTATTTCCCAGGACGGACGGACGTTGCGCCTGTTGCCTTTGTTCCACTTGTCAAACGCCGATCCGAAATTGTCGAGACGACTCATGTTGTATCTTCCCGGCACGCGTTCCTGTTCGAGAGTCGACAGTGCCGGCCTGGCCAGCTGTACGCGGCCGAGGAAATTCACGTATGTGCCGTATTTCTCCGCGAATGTCGCGCTGGGGAACACGATGTCGGCCAGCTGGGTCGTTTTGGTCTCGATCCAGTGGTTAACTATCAGCACGTCCAGCCTGGCGAGCAGCTCTTCTGTTTCCTTCGAGCTTGCCACATCATCGTCCATAACGTAGAGCGCCTTTATTTTGCCGGACTCGATCAACTCGAATATTTTGTTCACGTCGGTGCCCTTGGAGGATGAAACTCCTACCTCGCGCGCGCCGAAGGCGTTCGGGGTCTTGTCCGCACGGATGAGGAAATTGTCCTCGTCACCGTCCACGGAATGCTGCATAAAATCTATGTTAGTGGTTCCGAGTACCTGCTTGGCAAATTTCTGAAGGATATAGTTATCCTCGACCGACGAATAGGGGGAGCCTATGACCGCGACTTCGTCTTTCGAAAACGGCTTCAGCGCATCGGCTGCGCTCGCAAGTGCCTCATCCCAGCCGACTTCCTGGAGTGTCCCGTCTTTCCGGACCATGGGAGAATTCAGTCTCTTTTCAGAATTCACATGAGTGAATGAATCCAGGCGTCCGCTGTCGCAAATCCAGTAGTTGTTGACTTCGGAGTTAAGCCTCGGCGTAAGGCGCAGGATCTGGTTGTTTCTTACCCAGACATTCGTGTTGCAGCCGCGCGCGCAGCCGGTGCAAATGCTCTCGGTAGAGGACATTTCCCACACTCTCGACTTGAACCGGTATTCGCGGTTGGTCAGTGCGCCCACCGGACAGATATCGATCACGTTCATCGAGTAAGGATTGTTGAGCTCCTTCCCGGGGAAGGTGTCGATGTAAACCCTGTCGCCGCGTTCCACAAAGGTCAGGGTCGGCTCTTTTGCGATCTCGTCCATGAACCTTATGCAGCGCGAGCAGAGGATGCACCGTTCGGCATCGTAGACCACGTTGGGGCCGAGGGGGACTCTTTTAGGCTTCTTGTTCTTCGCCTCTTCGAGCGCGCTGTGGCCCGGGCCGTGACTGTAAGTGTAGTCCTGGAGATTGCATTCTCCGGCCTCGTCACAAATCGGACAATCGAGGGGATGATTTATCAGGATGAACTCGAGGACTGCCTTCCTCGCTTCAAGCGCTTTTTCGGAATTGACATGTACCACCATGCCGTCCGAGACCTGCGTCGCACATGCGATAGCAAGTTTCGGCATCTTCTCTATCTCGACGAGACACATCCTGCAATTGCCTGCGATCGACAAGCCCGGGTGCCAGCAAAAGTGCGGCACGTCGACGCCGGCCTGCGCCGCAGCGCGAATTACAGTCGTCCCGTTCTCAACTTCAACAGTCTTTCCTTCTATTGTTACTTTAGCCATTTCTTCCTGCCGTTTCTAATAACAACAAACTA
This sequence comes from Candidatus Kryptoniota bacterium, assembly GCA_046706365.1. GTDB lineage: Bacteria > Bacteroidota > Ignavibacteria > Kryptoniales > JAKASW01 > JAKASW01. The sequence goes on from JBJKPN010000056.1 coordinate 7,899, forward strand.
ATAAATGAACCTGTTTCCACACAATAGCCCTGCGGGCTTTTTACAACATCCCTTCGGGAGGCAATCAACTCGTCGGGAAGATCACTTCGACCCCGCAAGCGCCGGGGCCCGAACAAATGATTTTCCCTGACGAGACATCCACTTCAGAAGGGTTCTTTCCGGATTCGCGGCGAACTCCGTCCGCCGCGAATTCCAACGGCATGATGGTAACGATAGGTTCCGAAATTATCATCACGCCTCAATTCAGTACTTCTTCGACCGGTGTATAATCGAAATCGAACGCTTCGGCGACATGTTTATAAGTTATCTTGCCGTACGCCATGTTCAATCCCAATTTTATTTCATTATTCTTCCTGACGGCATCCTTCCAGCCGTTCGTCGCAATCTCTATCGCATACGGAAGCGTGGCATTCGTCAGCGCGAGAGTCGAGGTAAACGGCACCGCGCCGGGCATGTTAGCCACGCAATAGTGAACGACCCCGTCCACTACGTATGTCGGATTCTCGTGAGTCGTCGGGTGACAGGTTTCGATACACCCGCCCTGATCGACCGAAACGTCCACTATCACGGAACCTTCCTTCATGTCCTTCAACATATCTTTTGTTACCAGCTTGGGGGCTTTCGCGCCGGGTATAAGTACCGCGCCAATAAGCACGTCGGCCCTGGCAATCGACTTGCGGATGTTGTGCGGATTGGAAGCGAGAGTAAGAACATTCTTCGGCATAACGTCGTCAAGATAGCGCAGTTTCTGCAGGTTGCTGTCAAGAATCGTAACTCTCGCGCCGAAGCCCGCGGCTATTCTGGCGGCATTCTGGCCGACAACTCCGCCGCCGATGACGACGACATCCGCAGGTTCCACGCCGGCCACACCTCCGAGCAGAATACCGCGCCCGCCCATCGTCTTCTCGATGTACTTGGCGCCTTCCTGGGGAGCCATTCTCCCGGCCACTTCGCTCATAGGAATGAGAAGAGGAAGAGATCTGTCGGCTTTCTGGACCGTCTCGTATGCTATGCAGATTCCCTTCGCTTTCATCATTGCCTCTGTGAGTTCCCTGCTGGCGGCAAAATGGAAATAAGTGAAGACGATCTGTCCTTCCCTGATAAGCTTGTATTCCTGCTTGATGGGTTCCTTCACCTTCATAATCATGTCGGCGGCATTGTAGATTTCCTGCGCGGTCGGAACGATCTTGGCACCGGCTTTCTTGTACATTTCATCCGGGAACCCGCTTCCCATCCCCGCGTTCTTTTCGACGATTACTTTATGCCCGTGAGCTATCAACAGTTCTACTCCCGCAGGCAGCAATGAAACCCTATTCTCATTGGGTTTTATTTCCTTGAGTAGTCCGACAATCATTTAAATTTCTCCTTAAGTTGGGGTAATATTTTCAGTGTTGTAAAGCCGCCGTTCCCGAGATACTTTCGGGCGGCATCGGCAATTTCCGCATCAGTGACTCTTTCTATTGAATCAAGTGATTCGGACACTCTTGATTTCTCCCTGTAATAGAGCTCATCCCTTGCAAACAGGGTCGCTCTGTCCCACAAATTTTCGAGCGAGAATATTATCCCCGCCTTCAACTGAGCTTTCGCTCGCACCACCTCTTTTTCAGTCGGGCCATTTTTCACGAATTCATCGACGGTGGTCAAAATCTTCTCCTCCGCCCTTTCGATGTCTTCATGGGCAGTGCATGCATAGATACCCATCACCCCGGTGTCGGCATATCCCGTTCCGTAAGTGTAAATCGAATAAGCCAGTCCGTCCTTCTCTCTTACATTCTTGTGAAGTCTCGAGCTGGAACCGTCTCCGAGGATCACTCCGAGCGTGGAGGCGGCATATCTCTCCGGATCGTTTGAACCCGGCATAGCCGCACCCATAATGATGTGGGCCTGTTTGCCCAGATCGCGGTGGACGACATACTCCTTGTGGCCGGCGGTGTGCGGCCTCTTCCTTATATATAGTTTCGAAGACGCGGGCATCCCGGAAAAATACTTCTCCGACAGCGCAGCCAGTTTCTGTCTGCTGAAGTTACCGGCAACGCTGACGACCATCCGGTCCGCCGTGAATTTCCTGGAATGCAGACTTTTCAGCTCGCGGGAAGTAAACCGCCTGAGCCGAGACGCCCTCCCCAAGATCGGCATCGAAAGAGAGTTTCCTGCGAAGAGTTTCTCTTCGATATAGTCCATTCCCCAGTCTTCGGGGTCGTCGTAGACTTCCTGCATTTCGGTGAGAACAACCTTCCGCTCGTTCCGCAGATCGGCATCGTTAAATTTCGGATAAAGCACGAGGTCGGAAAGGACTCGGATTGTCTCCTCCAGATCTTCCTTAAAAATCTTGGCATAATAGCAGGAGAACTCTTTAGTCGTAAAGGCGTTTATGTAGCCGCCGCGGTCCTCGATAGTACCGACTATTTCGTCCGAGGTAAAGTGTTCCGTTCCTTTGAAGACCATATGCTCGATGAGGTGCGTGAGGCCGTTTTCCTCTTTGCGCTCGTCACGCGGGCCGAAGTTGACCCAGACGCCGATGGCGACGCTTTCGACAGACGCGATGCTTTCTCCGATTACAGTAATGCCGTTCGACAGTTTTTGTCTGAATGGCTCGCTCAAACTCTGTGTATGAACTTTGAGGCTTACGGCGGAGGTGCGTTTGCGTGTCCGGTTGTTTTTCTGCATTTTTGTGCAAAAAATATATCAAGCGGGCGGACAATAATCAATTTAGCGTCTGATACCATGGATACGGGGTGAGATTACATTGCATTTCCGCCCAATTTTTGATTATCTTTTACGTGCATTGCGCCGTTAGCTCAACTGGACAGAGCATCAGCCTTCTAAGCTGAGGGTTCCGGGTCCGAGTCCCGGACGGCGCACGAATTCCGCGGGTTTTGAGTAGGCTCAGCACCGTTTTGGTCCTCTTTGGTTCCTTTTTTGGAGGCCGCCCGGTCTCATGGTGGTACAGTCC
>JBJKPN010000057.1:0-2705 GCA_046706365.1 Candidatus Kryptoniota bacterium
TCCTGGACGCTGTAGCCGCGCGGCAGCTTGAAGTCCGGTGACGAAACCCTCGTCTCATCTATATCGAAAATTCCCTTGCAGGAACGGCAGATGAAGTGGAAGTGCTCATCCTTGTTCGCGTCGAACCTCAGCTGTCCGTCGCAGAGGACTTCATTGATTTCTCCGGACTCGGCTAGAAGATTGAGGTTCCTGTATACGGTTGCGAGGCTGATGTTCGGGAGTGCCTTTCGGACTTCGTGAAACACCCAATCCGCAGTCGGATGGGACTTTGTCGCCCGGACGACATCCAGCACTCTCTCTCGCTGCTTGCTTCGTTTTCGTTGGTGTGTGTCGCTTAACATTTCGCTTTACCTCTATTTAAAAACACCTGCTTACAGCCAAACGTTCGCCGAGCTCCCCTGCGTCAAATCATGATGAAGCGCCTGCCGCATCTCCTTCGGAACGGGGGCTTCGGCGTTGTAGTTCCTGTGAGTGATAACGACACTGACCGGAATCGAGTCTTCGGCCAGGGCGTCAGTCTCCTCGGGGCCGAATTCGAACCTTACATACTGAACTGCGCTGATCCTGTCGTCCGTCGCGTGTCCCTCCTCAAATACTGCCGGGATACTCTTGTCCCCGATCTTCAAAAAGACTGAGTCCTTGTTCATGCCTACCAGCGAATCGAGCACAGGTTTGATCTTCGACTGCTGATCCACTTCAACGAACAATGTTGCACTCAGCTCATTGTCCCGCGGGATGAGCTCGTTGTATGTGTCGACCTCCGCCTTGATTTTCGCATCGTCGACGATCCGCTCGACGCGCATCATTTCTTCTATTTGGAATGTCACAGTGTACCTGTTTTCGAAAGTCAGGGTAACCAGCTCACCGACTTTCAGCCTGCGGCTGTTCTTCATTTCGATTATTCTTTTTCTAAATCCATCGCGGACTTTCTCGTACTCAAGTATGTTTTTTAGTTCACTGAATTCAATGGGCTTCACTTCTTGCTGAATCTCCTTTCGATTAAACCTTCGGGTTCTCGTCAAGTCCGTATGCATCCCTCAAAATTTGGATCGGATGCCGCGGTTTGGAGCCGGACCCTATTTCTATCTGCAGCTGTGCAAGCGGGCAATCGCTTGCCGCTTTGGCCCCGTCCCTGAACTTCTCGAACAGCGGCTTTCCTACTTCAATTGACATCTCGAAGTTTTCCTTCTTGAGGCTCCACGTGCCGTCGTGCCCGGAACATTTTGCGACTACGTCGACGGTCGTGTCGGGTATGAGCTGAAGCACATCGCGTGATTTGAATCCTATGTTTTGCGCCTTCAGATGGCAGGGGAGGTGATATGTTATGTCCCCCTGCGTTTCCTTGAAATCCGTCGACAATTTCCCTTCCTTGTTGAGTTTCGCGAGGTACTCCATCAGGTCGAATGTGTGGGATGCGACGAGTTTGGCGTCGGGGTCCTGCGAAAGCATCGGGTACTCCTGTTTCATCAGATAGCTGCAGCTCGGGCCGGGCGACACGATGTCGTACCCCTTCTTTACATATTCCGCCATCTGACCGAGATTGTAAGCCGCATGTTTCTTCGCATTCTCGATGTCGCCGCCGTCGAGATAGGGCATACCGCAGCACTTCTGCGGCGGGACTTCGACTTTCACGCCGTTCCTCTCGAGAACCTGGATGGCCGCCTTGCCGGTGTCTGTGTCGTTGTAATTCACCGAGCATGTGTGAAAGAATACCACTTTAGGGGCATCCTTCTCTTCCGGCTTCTGCCGATTAGCTTGTTCCTTCCTGTGTTTTTTGTACCACGAAGCAAATGTCTGGCTCGAGTACTTCGGGAGATTCCTGTCCCGGTGTATCCCGATAGTCTTCTCCATCAGAACCCGGAACGGTTTGATCTCCATCGTCCAGTTAACGAGCGGTGCCACTTTTGTCGAAACCGTCCCGAGGAGATCGGTCCTGCTGAGCATTTTATCCTGAAAAGTCACGCCGTGTTTCTTAGCCTCTATGGCTTTTCCCCTGAGCATGTGCCGCGGGAAGTCCAGCATATATTGATGGGGCGGCGTATACGGGCACTTCGGGAAGCAGAGCTTGCAGTCGTAGCAGAGATCCACGACTTTCTTGGTGTCTTTGTACGTGAGTTTGTCCATCTCGCCGTCGAACTCGTCGATACGTTTGAACAGCACGTCGAACGAAGGGCAAAGGTTGAAACAAAGTCTGCAGCCGTTGCAAATATCGAATATCCGGGCGGTCTCTTTCGCGTACGATTCCGGATCGTAAAAGTCTGCTGCGTTGAAGTCAAATGCCATTTGTTGTCTCCCTTGAGGCGGTCAACTGCGACTCACAATGGGAGTGAGTCGCAGTTTAGGCCGATAGTTTACTTTCCGAGAGTGTCGAGAGCCTTCTGGAACCTGCCGGCGTGAGATTTCTCTGCGCGGGCGAGAGTCTCGAACCATGTCGCGATTTCCTCGAACCCTTCTTCCCTGGCGGTCTTCGCAAAACCGGGGTACATTTCAGTGTACTCGTAAGTCTCGCCGGTGACAGCCGAATTGAGATTGGCCTTGGTATCTCCGACAGGGACTTCCGTGACCGGGTCTCCGACTTCCTTAAGGAAATCAAAGTGTCCGAATGCGTGACCGGTCTCTCCCTCGGCTGTATCGCGGAAAACTCCCGCGACATCGGGATAGCCTTCGATGTCGGCATGACGTGCGAAGTAAAGGTAGCGGCGGTT
>JBJKPN010000058.1:0-3200 GCA_046706365.1 Candidatus Kryptoniota bacterium
TCGTCGAAGTATCTGCCGGGGAAACAGTTCCACCAGAGACGTTCGTAATGACATTTCCGGCAGTCTGAGTGTGGTTGGGATACCGGCCCGCCACCGCAAACGAAATCGTCTTTGCAGTGCCGGGGAGGGCGACCAATTGGCTCAAAGTCTTGGCGTTCGCTCCAACCCCTAACTGTGAAAACGCCACGTTCGCGACCGTGCTGGAGTCATACATCACGCTTGCAGTGTCGCTGGATTGTACATAAAGACCGGTGATGGTCAGCGTGTCGACTGTGCCGGAAGAAGCGGTCTTTACCATGAACGAGATATAGTTCCCGGGCTGCCCGAATATTGGCTTCACTTTGATGGTCGTTGCCGATGTCTGAGTGATGCCATATGTGGTGAATGATCCGGCGGTGTCAAGAACCATTCCACCTACGGGAGATGCCGATATCGTGACGACTGAGTCCTTCACGAAATTGAAGTTTGCGGGCGCCTTTATCTGCACAGAGTCGCCTGCAGTGCTCACGAGGTTTCCAGCAGTACCTTCGATCACCGTCATGGTGCCGAGCTTGTACTGCATGGAATCTCCTACGGTACTCACAGTGTGGGATAGCGGGATAAAGGTAGTGTCACCCTTCCCCCACGTCACCTGCGCCTGTGCGGTTGACGCACCCAGCGCCCCGATGAGCATGACGCCCATCAGGAGGGGGAGCCAACCGGCCGCAAGAAAACTGAATCTTTTGCTTAACATTGTACCTCCTATTATGGTTACCTTACTTTCAAATGATAACACAAACGGGACGAGCTTAGGAAGACCGCACAGCCCCCGCTTGCGTGTCACTTGTCTTAACTAATGTTACAAATGAATTTTAAACAAAGCCCTCTGAAACCGATTTCCATCTATTCTCCGAAGTACTACTGTTTTCTCCTTCGAAAAAAAAGCTATTAATTATTGCATACGCCGCTACGTGTCAGAAAGAATTGTCCCGCACTATCTCATTTTTTTCGTGAAACCCTGAAAATTCACGTAGCACATCACCTATCAACTTCGAAATAATAACGACTTGGCCGCATTTAGTCAAGCCTTTTTTCAACATTTTTTGATTTCATAATCGACCTGTGACAGGGTGCAAAAGCCTCCCTTTTTGCAGAATTTCCGCATCGTACTTCATACTATCGGAATAAACTCCGGAGACTTTAGGAGGCAACGGCAAGGTAATTGAAACCGGCTCAATCCGTAAGTTTTCAGCAGAAAGAGCGAAAATCAGTCCAAAGTCGTCCATCGCACCCGCATCGCTCCGCACAACGTTATTCGACCGAAACCTCTGTAAGTGATCTGCCTCAAAATGCCGTGTCTGCGACCACATCTCAGGCGGCCCGCCCCCTCCTTCTATACCTCTACCTCAACCTTCACCTTTTCCCGTCATCCCCCTCAGAATTCTCCCTTCAACAGTGGCCAGAGTTCCTGTATGGTTTTCATCTCGCCGTTGCAATAATAGATGGTCAGGCTCTGCTCTTCGGGGACGGTCCACTTATTTATGATGTGCGCGACCGGTATGACGCGGCGCCAGTTCTTCACAAGGTCGAGCGAATCGAATCCGATGGAGATTGCGGTCTCCCCTTTTCGCTTGCCCGGTCCGAAGAACCAGTACGAGCCCTGGAAACAAACGGAAGGCGGGAGTCCGAAGCGGGGTCCGAGAAAATCTATTGCGCCGGCCTCACCGTAATTCGAAGCGAGCACGACTGTCTTCGATTTTATTTCGGGAGAAAGAGTGTCGTAAATATCGGCGATCGTCCTTACGCGCGTCTCCCATCCGAGCATGTCTGCGTAGTCCTGCGGAAGCCTCAGCACGACACCGCTGTTCGTCTCGACAGCCTGGGTCAATCCCAGCGATGCCGCGTACTTCGCCATCGGCCTCACCGGAAGCACCGGCACTCCGACCGGGATCAGGTAGATCCCTTCGATCGCGATGAGTGCGACTGCGGCCGTCCTGAATGCCGTTCTCCATCTTCCCGTGCCGACGTTTTCACAAACGACGGCGCCCGCCGCCAGCATCACCGTGTATATCGGGCCCAGATAGTAAGCCTTCGAATGAGTGAAAAAGAAAACGGCGAACGTACCGGCATATATCCATGCCAGGAACCGAACGCGGGCAAGTCTTTTCGATGCGAACAGCGCGATGATCCCGACGGCGGCAAATATGAACGGGACCAGGCTGAGAATGAATACCTGCCCCGTTACGAAATCCGCCCAGGATACATGCTTGAACTGCGTGGCCTGAAGATCCCGCATCATTCCTGCAAACGGGAAGCCGAGTCTGATCTGGCCGACGATGCTCGGACTTCCGACGATGAGTGTAACCGCCAGCGCTATCCAGGGCCAGCGGGTGAGAAGGACCTTCCGGTCGCTCGTCGCGACTATTCCGACGAGCACGCCGAAACCGAACACGAAGATGCTGAACTTGGTCAGGATTCCGATGCCGAGAATGAGCCCGAGCAAGATCCACCATTTGCCGTCGGTCGTTTCCTTCCATCGCAGCAGCGTCCAGCAGCCGAGGGTCCACCAGAGCTGGTCGAATATGACGGGCTGGAAGAGCGTCCCGGGCCGGACGAATATCGGAGCGAAAAACACGAGGAGAGCGGCGAGCACCTGCGCAAACGTTTTTCCTCCGAGGCGGCGGGCTATGTCGGCCGCCAGGACGACGAGAAGCCCGGCAGCGATTGCCGGGAAGAGCCGGATGGCCCATAGCGAATCGCCGAACAGCTCGCGCGTGAAGTTGGCTAGAATGCCGATGAATACCGGTGAATCCATTCGCCAGAGGTGCATGTGAGCCCCCTGCGCTATGTAAAGGAATTCGTCGCGCTGAAAACCGTAGGGGGTGAAGATGTTCACGAGTATATGCAGGAGGACCACAAGTGCCGCGGCTCCAATGTAGGCGAGCGATCTCCTGCTGAGGAAGGCTGACGATCGTGTATTTGTAAAGCCGGCTTCCGGGATTTGCTCCCCGCCGGCGTCCTGGTGGTATGTCATATTTTACTCCGAAATGGTTCTGTCTGGTCCCGGTCGTTCAATCCATGAGATGTACGCAGGCCGCATCGTTACGGTTCCATAATATCATGAATTCGGAGAGATAAATTCCGGGAAACCCCCGTCGCTATCTGGAGGCGTGTTTGAATTTAACCACGGGAGACACGGAGGCACGGAGAATATGGCCGTC
>JBJKPN010000059.1:0-8416 GCA_046706365.1 Candidatus Kryptoniota bacterium
ATCATATGGACAGAGGCTATGAGCACATCGAAAAGAAATTCGGAGGCCTTGGTGCTGATATCGAACGTGTTCAAAGCGACGAGTATTAGTGCGGTTGTCGCTGCAATTCTGGTATTTGAGGGATGCGGGTCGGGCGGCGAGATGTCGTCGTATTCCAATGTATGTTTCTATTACTACGTAACCACGAAATCGAGTCTTCCTGAGTTCGATTCCGAATTGTTTCAATCCGCGGATTCCGCCGGCCAGCGCCTGGATGTCTACGTGAGTGTCAAAGAGTCGAGGCTGAAGTACGAGAAGGTGGGTAATGCCTACCGCGCGACCTACACCACTAATGTGCGCCTTCGTAAGGACGACGCTCCGGCAATTTCCAGGGAGATGCAGAGAGTCGTATGGAAGCCTGCCTACCCGACCAGCTCGGACAGCTCTTATGACGCATTCCTTGTCTCGTTCAGGGTGACTCCCGGCGATTACTCCACCGAAATGTCTGTGACCGACGGGGTGAGCGGCGAAAAAGCAATGAGGAAAGAGAGGAAGGAAATTCCCGATTTGTCGGGGAAAGATATTTATCTGAGCGACATACTCCTCCTCGCGCGTTACGGTACACTGGGAGAAGGGAGGAAGATCACGCCGTTCATACTGTCGAACGCCGGCCTTCTCCCTGATACTCTTAAGTTCTTCACGGTTCTCTATTCGAAAGGCCCGTCCCGCGATTCCGTGTTCTTCAACGTCTATCAGCTTGAAAGTCACGAAAGACTTCCGTCAGGATTCGGCGGGTCGATCCTTTCGTCACGCTCAGTCACGTTTGACCCGTGTCGCAGCAGCGTGGACACATTGCCGGTTTATAGTTACCCGATTCCCGCCGAAGTCAGGAGCGGATTCACCTTCATCTTCGGTGGTGTTCCGAAACCTCATTCGGGAAATTACCTGCTTGAGGTTGTCTCGCAGGACCGCGACGGCAACAGGTCGTCGAGCGTTCTCCCGTTCCGGATAAGGGGCAGGTACTTTCCGGACGTCACGGACGACCTTCCACAAATGGTCAACTCGCTGAGGTACATTGCCTCCTCCGGTGAGCTTACAAAAATCTCGGCGGTGAAAACTGACTCTGCTGTCAAGGTCAACCTTCTGAAGTTCTGGGATCAGTATGGAGGCCATGCCAAGATGGCCGAGTATTACCGAAGAGTGAGTGAGGCAAACAGGTTGTTCTCTACCTGCCTGGACGGATGGCGCACGCCCATGGGTATGTTCTACGTGGTATGCGGCCCTCCCGATTACGTCGAGTGCAGAGGTGCATACTCCGAGCGTTGGACATACCTTCAGCCATCCACTAACGACAGGGTTGTGGTTGAATACCGTCTCACGAGGGACACCGAAAATCCGGGAGAAAGGTATTACGGGGTCGAGAACCTCTATGCCAGTCTGGATTTCTGGAGCTATTACGTAAGCAGATGGCGGACGCCATATTGAAAATCCTGGTAAGCCGCCTGAAGTTCATCGGAGACATCGTACTCACCACGCCGGTGGTAGAAGTCCTGCGGGAAAGATTTCCTGACGCAGAAATCCATTATCTCGGCGACAAAACCGGGGTTGAGCTGTTGAAGGGAAATCCCTGCCTGAACCGGATTATCCCCTATGATTTCGCGGCGCCTTCGGCAATCGAACAGCTCAACGTATCACGGTTGCTGCGAAAGGAGAGGTATGACATCGCGATAGATCTTTTCGGAAATCCCAGAAGCGCATTGGTAATCTATCTCTCGGGAGCCAGAACCAGAATAGGAGGCAACTTCGGCTGGAGGGGGAAGACGTACACCCATCCTATGACGATCCGCGACAGAATGACGTCTGTGGAGTTTCATCTCAAATATCTTTCGCCTCTCGGAATAGACGAAAAGTTCAGGCGACCGAAGATTTACCTCGCGGATTCCGAAAGGTCCGATGCCCGAGGCTACCTCGAGAAACTCGGATTGATTTCTGAGAAACCGATCGTCGGGCTTCATATAGGGGCGACGTGGCCCGCCAAGGTTTGGCCTGCAAGGAACTTCGCGCGACTGGCGGATCTTGCATCAGAATGGCTCGGTGCCCAGGTTGTAGTCACCCACGGTCCGAAAGACGGGAAATATCTGCGTGAGTTTGCATCCGCTGTCCACTCGAGGTATATCGATTTGCCCCCGTCACCGCTTCGCACGCTCGCCGGTGTCATATCGTGCTGCGATATATATGTCTCAAATGATGCGGCGCCGATGCACATCTCGGCCGCCGTGGGCACGCCGACAGTCGGCATTTTCGGCCCCGGTGATCCGGATATCTGGTTCCCGTACGAGAAGGAACTGGGCCACACGGCGCTGAAGAGGGATATCGACTGCTGTCACAAGGACTTCTGCGATCTTTCGGGTGACGATAATTTGCGGTGCATGAAGCTGATAAAACCCGAAGATGTCTACGAGATTCTTGAAAGTACACTGAAGAACAGAAAGAGAGTTGAACGATGACAAAGATAGAAGAGAACGCGTTGCAGGAATTCGTCGACATTGTACGCAGGCTTCGAAAGGAGTGTCCATGGGACAGTGTGCAGACGAACCGTTCCATCCGGCATTACACGATCGAAGAAGTTTACGAGCTCGCAGAAGCCATCGACCAGGAGAAATGGGACGAGGTGAAGGGTGAACTGGGAGACATACTCCTCAACGTTCTTTTGCACGCGCAAATCGCGGAGGACGAAGGGAAGTTCACGCTGGTCGATATGGTGAGGGCGGAAACGAAAAAAATGATAGAACGGCACCCCCACGTTTTCGGAAACGTGGACGCGAAGACGCCGGATCAGGTGAAGGTCAACTGGGAGCGGATAAAAACCGAAGCGGGCAGAGAGTCCATCTTCGACGGCATACCCGTTGCTTTCCCGGCGCTAGCGAGAGCTTACAAGATTCAGGACAGGGCTGCGAGAGTCGGGTTCGATTGGGGCAAAGCCGATGAGGTGTGGGAAAAAGTCGAGGAGGAAATGTCCGAACTCGACGAAGCGGTGGAGGGAAAGGACGACAGGAGAACTGAGGAAGAATTCGGCGATCTCCTCTTCTCCCTTGTCAATTACGCGAGGCATATCGGCGTGAATCCCGAAAGTTCGCTAAGGATGGCCACTGAGAAATTCCAGAAGCGCTTTCTCTTCATCGAGTCGGAACTTGATAAGGAAAACGTCTCGCTTCATGATGCCACACTGGACCGGATGAACGAACTGTGGGAGAAGAGCAAAGGGAAGGAGTAAGGAGCGGCCTGCTTCCGGGCCGACCGCTCGACAGACAGACTTCAGTCCTGATTGCCCTGATCTAGATCGCCGACCCGTTGAGCGGAATCTTCATGAACTCTTCGGAAGGGTTCCGGCGGACGATATACTCGTCTATGATTTGAATCGCCTTTTTCTGACCGGGCCAGACCAGCTGCGCCACGGCTTCTTCCCTGACCATCCACCTGAAGTCTTTGTGTTCATCCGATAGTTGAATGACCGCGGACCTGTCTATCTCTGCCGCAAAGACAGGACTGACATTCACAGAGTCGTTGGTGTGGAAATAGAAAGTGTTGGTCAAAGGAGTGTTGTAGAGTGCGAGCGGGGTGAAGCCGGTCTCCTCTTTCACTTCGCGCAGGGCGGCTTCATAGGCCTTTTCTCCCGGTTCGATCCCGCCGCTGACGATCTGCCAGAGGCCCGGGTAAATCTCTTCGTCGTCGGAGCGCTGGAGCACAAGGAATTCCGTCTCGGGCGTCCTTCGAAAGAGTACTACTTCTATGATCTCGAAATTTATTTTCGGCATCAGCTGAATATTAGTTTAACTTCATCGTCTGAGAGTTTTCTCCAGGCTCCCTCGGGAAGGTCCAGCTCGAGCTTTCCGATCGCGGACCTGTGCAGTCCGATTACCTTCTTTCCGACAGCCTCGAACATTTTGCGGACCTGGCGGTTTTTCCCCTCATGTATTTTCACTTCGACGCTCGTCCGGGAAAACTCCGACAGCGTTATTCTGCAGCCGTCCGCTTTCACCGTAATTCCATCATCAATTTCGACTCCAACCATCAACTTGTCAAGTTTGTCGGACGCCACTTTCCCGCTTACCGTCGCGAGGTAGGTCTTAGTCACCTCCTTGTCGGGGGATGTTATTCTATCCTGAAGATGTCCGTCATTGGTGAAAAGGAGAAGCCCGCTCGTATCCAGATCCAGCCGTCCGACCGCGAAAAGATGAAGGTCTCGCGGTATCAGGTCATAGACGGTTTTCCTGGACAGTTCGTCCTTTGAGGTGGTAACGTAACCGGCCGGCTTGTGGAGCATGATGACGACGGTCTTCGGGCGGGAAAGCCGTTCGGCTGCGACGTTGATCGTGTCGTTTTCGATGTCGACCATGGTGGAAGGATTATTTACCATCTTTCCGTTAACCGTCACTTTCCCGCCTCTTATGAAAGATGCGGCTTTGGCGCGAGAGCAGTATCCGAGTTTGGACAGCGCGCGGGTGAGGGAAACCTTATCTGATTTCATCACCGCCGGCTTGATTCTTCTTCAATCGTTTCACGTGACAGTAAATGAAGTATCCAAGCCCTGCCAGCATAAGTACCACCACAATCCAGTCGACAAGCTGTCCGTAATGCCTGAGTTCGTTCCAATGGCTCTTAAGCCTGAATCCCGCGTAAGCCAGCAGGGAGTTCCATAGTCCTGCCCCGATCGCGGTGTAGATCAGAAACTTGCCGACCTTCATCTCTCCCACCCCGGCGGGTATGGATATAAGATGTCGCACGACGGGTATGAACCTGCTGAAAAATATTGTCTTATCGCCGTACTTCCTGAAAAACTTTTCTGTGAATTCCAGATCGCTGACATCGAGCAGGAAGTATTTCCCGAACCGGAGCACGAACGGCCTGCCACCGTAAAGTCCGGCGTAGTAGGAGAGGAGAGACCCTGCGAGGCTTCCGATGATACTGAAGGCCACGACTCCAAAGAAAGTGAAAGTTCCTTCGAAAATAAGAAACCCGGCAAATGGCATCACCGCTTCGCTTGGGAGCGGTGCCACCATGCTTTCCAGAGCCATCAGCACGACCAGACCGGTGTAGCCCGAGACGCCGATCCAGTTAACCACATGGTTAACGAGAAGTTCTGTCATGAGTTTTAGTTGAATTTAGCTCCGCGTACGCCCTCCAAGCAAGATCTTTGTGGGCCGGTGAAAAAATACGCCGAAGCGCCCGTCTCATCTCATAGTATGATTACCGCCATGTGAATGGCTATTGCAATTGGCGTGCGGCTGGATTAACATTGGGCGTATTCAAACACGCAACCAGAAATCGGGGGTCGCATGAACGCGCCACGAACACTGTGTGAGTTGCTGGAGATTTCAGTTGAGACGTTCCGTAACACTCGGATGCTCAACTCGAAAATCGGGGAACAGTGGAAAGCTTTTTCCTCTGATAGGGTATATGAAACTGCCAAACATCTTGCTCTCGGACTGCAATCTCTCGGGATAAGTCCCGGCGACCATGTCGCCCTTTACGCGGAGAGTTCTGCATACTGGACTATGGCAGACTTCGGCATCCTCTTCGCCGGTGCGGCCGATATTCCAATATATGTTACCCAGGCCCTCCCCCAGGTCGATTTCATCCTGAAGAATTCCGAAGCGAAGGGTATCTTTGTCGGCAGCCGGTCGCTCTACGAGCGGGCGAGGGATACCATCTCCGCGTCGGCGTGCAGGTTCGTAATCTGCATGACGGAAGGGAGATACGGCGACAATACTCTGACGTGGGATGAACTCCTTGAGAAGGGGAGGAAGCTCGAGCTGGACGATCCGAAATCCGCAGAGACCATCGGATCTAAGGTGAATGAGGATGATCTTGCGACCGTCATCTATACGAGCGGGACGACCGGTGAGCCCAAAGGCGTCATGCTCTCTCACGGCAATCTTATCTCGAACGTTGTCGACTGCGCATCTCTGTTTACTTTTCACCCCACCGAGGATGTAGTCCTGACTTACCTCCCGCCGACGCACGTCTTCGAAAGGATGATGTTGTATCTCTATGTCTATTCCGGTGAGTGCATCTATTACGCGGAATCGATCGAGGCTCTTCCGCAGAACCTGCTCGAAGTACGTCCTCACTCGATGACCACCGTGCCGCGCATGCTCGAGAAGGCATTCGAGAAAGCGCAGCATGTCGTGGAGAGGCTCCCATGGTATAAGAGGTTCGTCTTCAAGTGGGCGATTGATTTAGCCCTGCAGTTCGAGACCGATCGCACGATGCCTTTCAAGTATCGGGTAAAAAGGTCCTTTGCAAGTCTGCTAGTATACAAAGACCTGCGTCATGCTTTCGGCGGCCGTGTCAGGTACATAATAAGCGGAGGAGCGGCGCTGAGACCCGACCTCGCGCGAATTTTCTGCGCGGCGGGAATTACGATCCTGCAGGGATACGGGCTAACGGAGACGGCTCCCGTCATTTCGGTGAACAGGCTGGGACGGAACAGGATAGGATCCGTAGGTCCGCCCATACCCAACGTGGCCGTGAAGATTGCCGGAGACGGGGAGATCCTGGTGGACGGCCCGAATGTGATGATGGGGTACTACAGGAATGCCGCGGCCACATCTCAAACTTACAACGCGTCGTGGTTCAGAACCGGAGATATAGGCTACATGGACAAGGACGGTTTTCTTTATGTCACCGACAGGAAGAAGGATTTGTTGAAGACCAGCGGGGGCAAATTCATTGCTCCCCAGGAAATCGAGTCGCTGCTCTCACACAGCATATATGTCGACAAGGCGATCGTCGTCGGGGACAAGCGCAAGTTCGCGTCTGCACTGATATTCCCCGAGCTGATCGCCCTCCGGAGTTTTGCGGAGAAAAACGGGATATTGTATGCCTCGACCGCCGAACTGCTGAGCAATCCGCAGGTGATCTCACTTTATGAGAAAATCGTGGCGGATGTAAACGAAAAACTGTCGCACTGGGAAACCATTAAAAGATACGCAGTCCTCGATGACGAACTGACTGTCGAGGATGATTTCCTTACGCCCACCTTGAAAATGAAAAGGCGAAATGTTGAAAACCGTTACCGGGAATTGATAGAGAAATTTTACGACGAAACATAAACATGCGGTGGGGGCCGGGCAAGTCAAAGTTGCCCTGCCACGCTGCGACAGACTTACGAAATCCGGCATTCGCCGGACAATTGCTGAAATCAATATCGGGACAGGAAGATGAATCAGATTAGAAAGGCAGCAGTGCTTGGGGCCGGCGTGATGGGAGCGCAGATAGCCGCTCACCTGGCTAATGCGGGGATCAGTTCTTATCTGCTGGATATTGTGCCTGCAGAATTGAACGAAGATGAAAAGAAAGCCGGCTTGAAACCGGAGGACAGGGCTGTCAGAAACAGGTTCGCCAATGCCGGGCTTAAGCGCGCGCTCGGCCTGAAGCCGGCGCCCTTTTTCACTGGAGCTAAGTCGTCGCTTATCACTACAGGAAACTTCGAGGACGATCTCGGCGTGTTGGCCGATGTCGACTGGGTGATTGAAGTCATCGTCGAAAGTCTGGCGCCGAAGCGTGAGCTTATGAAGAAAGTCGACGCGATCAGAAAGCCCGGTACCATCGTAAGCTCGAATACCAGCGGCATACCGATAGCGCAGATTTCGGAGGGGCTGTCGGAGGACTTCCGGAAGCATTTTCTCGGCACCCATTTCTTCAACCCGCCTCGTTACCTCTACCTGCTCGAGATAATTCCGACATCCGATACACTGCCGGACGTCGTGAACTTCATGCGTGCCTTCGCCGGAGAAAGGCTCGGCAAAGGCACTGTTCTCTGCAAAGACACTCCGAACTTCATCGGCAATAGAATCGGCGTCGCGGCCATGATGTACGTGATACACAAGATGGTTGAACGCGACTACACCATCGAAGAGGTGGATGCTGTCACGGGTCCGGCTTCCGGCAGGCCTAAGAGCGCGACATTCAGGACCGGCGATATCGTCGGTCTCGATACGCTTATTCATGTGGCGGATAACCTGTACGAGGCTGCGTCCGGCGATGAGATGCGGGACTATTTCAAGGTGCCTGGATTTATCTCCGAGATGCAGAAGAAAAACTGGCTCGGGGAGAAAACGAGGACAGGCTTCTACAAGAGGGTCAAGAACGAAAAGGGAGAGACGGAAATCCTCACTCTCGACTACGTGGAAATGAAGCACCGGCCGCGAAAGAAGGCATCATTTCCGTCTATCGAAATGGGAAGGAATCTCGACGATATTTATGAACGCGTCAGGAATCTCGCGTACGCCAGGGACAGGGCGGGGGAATTCTTCTGGGACTCGACGGCCGCGGTGCTCATCTACAGCGCCAACCGCATCCCTGAAATCGCCGACGACATTTTGAGCATCGACAACGCAATGAAGTGGGGCTTCGGCTGGGAACTTGGGCCATT
>JBJKPN010000060.1:0-19788 GCA_046706365.1 Candidatus Kryptoniota bacterium
GATATTCGAGGAAATGCAGCAAGAACAAACCGACTGGCGGACAGGTTATCTCAAGTATAAGGCGTCGGGAATGAATCCCGACAGTTTCAAGTACGATTGGTCCGGCAAACTCGCAAATCTGCGACGGCGTATCGACGGGGAAACCAACGATATGCTCAGGCAGGAGCTATACCTGAACTATGTATGGCTGGACGAATATGGCGCCCATGTCGCGCCCTCGACGCTCGCTGCCGTGCTGAAGGAAGATAAACCTTCATCATGGATCTGGTCGCTGGATCCGCTTCTGTATATCAGTTTACTTGACAAGGTTGACTTGACTGGATCCGGCTTCAACAAATTCATGAACGATTTCGTCGATGAGAATCCATCCCGCTGGGAATTGAAAGCGGTTGCGCTGGAGGAAGAGCTGAGTAGAGCAAAAATGAAGGGCGAAAAGGATATAGCCTCGACCTGCTACAATCTTCTTGTGAATAAGTATGGTAATACCCCCTACGGGAAGCTTGCGAAAGCCGAATATTCTCCCGACAATGAAGTCGCTGTCGGAAAAAGGGCGCCGCTCTTTAGCATAAGGTCACTGACGGATTCAACCAGGGATTTCACGAACGCGAATTTCCTCGGGAAGTATTTGATGATCGATTTCTGGGCAACGTGGTGCGGTCCGTGCGTCGGAGAGATGAGCTATTTGCAGAAGGCATACGAGAGATTCAAAGACAAGAATTTTGTCATGCTCAGCGTGTCGCTGGACGCATCGCCTCAGGATGTCGTTACGTTCCGAAAATACGAATGGCCGATGCCGTGGCTTCAGGCGTTCGCTCCGAAGGGTTGGAACAACGAAATGGTGAAGGCATTCAGGACCTTCGGCATTCCTCATCCGATTCTCATCAACCCGAGTGGAAAGATTGTGGCGATGGACGACGAGCTGCGCGGAGATAGCCTGCAGAAAACGCTGGCGAAATTCCTGGGGGAATAACGATCACACGGCGACTCTTAGTTCAAAGAATAACCGGGATTATTGTTAAGCCCCGCGCAATAGCAGTCTTCACAGGGCCGGAGCCGCGATTATCCTAGGAAAAAGATTGTCTGGTTGCCCTGGGATTCATGAACCTTGTCGAGAATGCAACTCCATTTCAATGGAAAGGTGGCGGAACTCCTTCTCTGTCCATGATAAGGGAGTCCCATGCGGTTTAGAAACGCTAATGTGAGGCAAAATGGGAAAACGACCCAACAAGAGAAAAGCAGCGAAGAAATCGGTCCACCCTAAGCCGCTCGTGCCTGAAAAGTACGAGACCCCGATATTCATAGCTTTGATGATCATTCTCCTGATTGCTTTTCTTCATCAGGCTTTTTTCGACAACAAGGTCTTCATTTCCAACGACATAAATGCGTCCAAGAGTCTCCAGACGTTTGTCGACCAGTCGAAGAGTCAAGGGGTGTTCCCGCTGTGGATTCCGTATGTTTTCAGCGGCATGCCCTCGTTTGCCAGCCTGCTTGTGGGAGGCAACCGGTGGTATGACCTGTTCCCGACTGTGTGGGGATGGATCGACCAGGCGATTGCAACAATCCTTGTGAACAAAGATGTCGGCTGGGTCCTGACCTACTATTTCCTTTTCGGCATCGGACTGTGTGTGCTGATCCGGCGGCTGGGGCTGCCGAAGTTTGCCGCCTTCTTCGGTGCGACTGCCACCTTGTTCTCCACGTACATCATAATCTGGATAATGGTGGGGCACAACACCAAAATCGCCGCAATTGCGTTCTTTCCGTTTATACTGCTCCTGGTAATGGAGCTGGCAAAAGAGTTCAGGTGGTCGTACCTTCTGGCCCTGATCGTCGCGATACATCTGCAATTCCAGTCGACCCACATCCAGATGATCTTCTATTCGTATCTGGCCATAGGAGTATTTCTGATTACTATGCTCGTTAGAAATGCGCTGAAGAAGGACGGAATTACAGGCACTGTCAGAGCCACCGTGCTGTTTGTCGTTGCCAGCGCAATTGCCTTTGTCATGTCGGCGGATCTCTATTTCTCTGTCTACCAGTACAGCAAGTACTCGATACGAGGGTCTTCACCGATAGTGCAGACTGCCGGAAATACGGCGCACAACGGAGGAGGCCTGGATTACGAATACGCCACAAACTGGTCGTTCGCACCCGAAGAGCTGGCCACTTTTGTCGACCCTTGGTTTTACGGCTTTGGAAATATTGTTTATAAAGGGACGTTTTCGGGAGGCAGGGAAGTCCGTCCGTACACCTACTTCGGCCCTGAGATCTTCACTGACGCACCGGAATATATGGGAATCATCGTGCTTCTGCTGGCGGTTATCGGATTCATCAAGAACAGGAGGAACCCGTTTGTACTTTTTAGTATGGCCGTGATTGTCATTTCGCTCTTCATTGCCTTTGGAAAGGAATTGCCGATAGTCTACAACTTGATGTTCTATCACTTTCCGTATTTCAACAAGTTCAGGGCTCCGGATATGATACTTGTGCTTGTCCAGGTTTTCGTCCCCATACTTGCCGCCTTTGGAATCGACACTATAATAAAAGCGAGAGAGAATCCGGACCTCCTTCCCGCGAAGAGAATGCTGGAGTGGACCGGGGTATTCGGCGGGCTTGTATTGCTTTCGCTGGTGTTCCAGGATGCCATCAAAGATATGTACCTTCCGTTGGTGCAGGCTAATGCAGCGAAGATCGCCGGAGCCAATCGGATTCCTGAGCAGCAAGTCAGCTCGATTCTAATCCCGCAGATTATATTCCCGAATATGATGAGCGGTTTGTATGCTGCGTTGACACTCTGTTTCCTCACCACGGGGACGATCTATCTCTATCTCCGGCGGAATATCTCGCTCATGCTCTTGGGGGCTCTCCTGACTGTGATGCTCCTTTTCGACTTGTGGCGTGTCGACTACCAGCCGATGCAAATGTTCAGCCGCCGGGTGCAATCGGAACAATTTGCGACGCCCGATTACGTCAACTTCATCAAACAAGATACCGGTTTGTACAGGGTCCTTCCGTTGCAGGAAGGTCAACCGACGACGTCGAACGATCTTGCTTATTACGGCCTTCAGGATGCGAGCGGATATTCCGGCGCGAAACTTAGAATTTATCAGGACATGCTGGACGTTGTAGGGCTGACAAACTCGAACATAATGCGGCTTCTCGACATCAAGTATGTCATTACCGGCAGGCCCGACACCGCTTATGGAAGGATTGTCTTTTCCGGTTCAGAGGCAGTTGAAGAGAACGATAACATACTTCCGCGAGCATTCTTCGTGGACGGTTACAGGATTGCGAACGGTTTGCAGATATTGAACTCGCTCCGGACGGGTGCTTTCGATCCCGGCAGGATCGCATACTTCGAAACGGACCCGCATCGTGCTGTCCAGCAGCCGGAGCAGGGTGCATCGATTCAGTTTCAACATTACGGGCTGCAATCCATGAAGATGAAGGTGGCTGCTACCGGTAATAACCTGATGGTGTTGAGTGAGGTCTACTATCCCGCAGGCTGGAACGCTTTTGTCGATGGCAAACCTGCCACGATCTATAAGACCGACTATTTCCTTCGCGGGATATTTCTCACCAGAGGCGTGCATGAAGTGGAATTCAGGTTCGAGCCCAAGGTCTATGCAGTCGGTAAGACGCTTGCTCTCGCATCGAATGGTATCGTGGCCGTCGGATTGCTAATCCTCCTGGCGAGCAACCTGCTGAGAAGGAGACAGCGAGGCGCGGTATAAATTCCCGAAAGCGGGAGCAAAGTCAAGTCAGGAACAGTCCAAGTTCGTTCGTATTCACTGGGTTTGCTTGACTTGCCGAAACCCGGGCGGGAGTGAGTTCGTAGTGCTAGCCTGGTTTGCAAATCGTCCGCAATCGGACGGCGCTGTCCGAAAGCGAACGGTTGCAGGGGTCAGAGAGGCCGGAATTGCCCAAGAGTTTCCAAATTTAACGGGCGCATGTTGGCATGTTAATTGTCCGACTTATATCGGGTCGATAACTGAGCCTCTGTCAGGCCGGTTAGGAAGCCTGGAAACAGGGACTGAAGGTATGCGAAATAGCTTTTCCAATATTTCCCTCCGAAACAGCTTCGGGAACATGCGATGGTCTTCCATAAGGGCGGGGGAGCTGAGTGTTCGCGAATTGGCCTGCCCGGCGGCCAGCCCAGCGGTCAAATGCCCGGAAGGTTGTCGGCCCGGATCATTCACTTCCAGTAGCCTCATCCTGCGATTGAAAGGAAATGTTTCATGATAAAGAATTACCTGAGAATTGCGGTCAGGAATCTCCGAAACCACAAAGCCTATTCTCTCATAAACATTGTCGGCCTTGCCGTGGGCGTCGCATGCTGCATGCTGATTCTCTTGTATGTGCTTGATGAGTTGAGCTACGACAAGTTTAATCACGACTACAGTCGTATATACAGGATCGAGGCAGAGCTGAAGATGGAAGGGAGGGAGCTAAATATGGCCGTCTCTCCGGCGCCGCTCGGAGGCACCCTGGTAAGAGAATTTCCCGAAGTGGTTCAATATGCCAGGATAATGCCCACGGCGAATATGTTGATCAGGTACAAGAACAACGTCTTCAACGAAACGAGATTTTTCTGGGCGGATTCGACTCTGTTCGACATTTTTACCATGCCCTTTGTTGAAGGCGATCCGAAGACGGCATTGGTGGAGCCTCATTCTGTCGTGCTGACGGAGTCTCTGGCCAGAAAGTATTTCGGGAGTGACGACCCGATGGGCAAGATAATGAACTTCGAAGACGGCACACCGTACACCGTGACCGGAGTTATAAAAGACTGCCCGGCAAATTCACATTTCCATTACGATATGTTTGCCTCGATGTCCAGCGCGACTTTTGGAAGTGATCCCTCCTGGCTCGAGGGCGGATTCTACACTTATGTCCTGTTGAGAAGAGATGCTTCTCCGGCAGCTGTTCAGAACAAATTCCCTGCACTGGTTAGAAAGTACGCCGGATCTCAGTTATACCAGGCACTAGGGATACGGTATGACGACTGGCTGAAGAAGGGGAATTCATACAGATTCTATCTCGAGCCGCTCACATCGATTCATCTTTATTCGCATGTGGACAACGAGCTGGAACCTAACGGCGACATCAAGTATGTCTACATGTTTTCGGTTATTGCGCTCTTCATTCTCCTGATCGCCTGCATCAATTTCATGAATCTGTCGACCGCACGTTCGTCAATCCGTTCCAGGGAGGTCGGTGTCAGGAAAGTGCTCGGCTCGAGCAAAATACAGTTGGTAAGGCAATTCCTGGCGGAATCATTTCTGCTCACCTCTATCTCGATTCTTGTAGCTATAACGATTGTTGAGTTGTTCCTCCCGGCCTTCAACAGCCTTTCCGGAAAGCAGCTCCATCTGGGTTACATCGATATCTGGACTGCGATTCCGGCTCTGCTGCTGACCGTCATCATAGTAGGATTGGTTGCGGGGAGCTACCCGTCTTTCTTCCTGTCTTCATTTCAGCCGGTGAAGGTCCTCAAGGGCAGCGTGACGGGAAACAAAGGAAATTTCCTGAGAAGCGGACTGGTCGTGTTTCAATTCGCGATTTCGATTATGCTATTCATCAGCACTTTCATTGTGTACAGTCAGTTGAAATACGTCCAGGACGCGAAACTTGGATTCGACAAAGAACACATCCTTGTCATCCAGCGTGCATGGGCGCTCGAGAATCACGCGGATGCCTTCAAGCAGGAGCTGTTGAAAAACCGAGATATCGCGGACGCATCGAACTCCAGTCAGGTGCCGGGGAAGCAATTCGGCGAAAATGTTTTCAGGACGGAAAATTCGCCGGGAGGTCAGCAGCATCTTATATCGTTTATGTCGAGCGACTATGATTTTGCCAAAACCATGGGTATCGTAGTCGAGAAGGGAAGGTACTTTTCGAGACAATTTCCGTCCGACACGCTCGCCGTCGTACTTAACGAAAGCGCAGTCCGTACGCTGGGTCTTGAAAAACCCGTGGGCAGGAGGATGTACTTTGTGGGCAGCAATATTCCGTTGACAATCATAGGCGTCGTGAGGGATTTTCATTTCGAGTCATTGCGTCAGAAGATAAAACCGCTCGTGTTGGTACTCGGCCTGGGGCAGACACCGTATCTTCCTGTAAGGTTCAAAACCAGAGACGTAAAAAGTGTCCTTTCATTTGTCAGGAGTGAATGGAAAAAATTTGTGCCAGGGAAGCCGTTCGAATATTACTTTCTCAATGAGGATATAAATCAGCTGTACGATGCCGAGCAGAAAACCGGCCAGGTATTCACCGCATTTTCCGTTCTCGCAATATTCATAGCGTGCCTCGGCCTTTTTGGGCTGGCTGCGTTCACGGCGGAACGAAGGACGAAGGAAATCGGAATAAGAAAGACTCTGGGCTCGTCGATAGGAGGAATCGTGTTTCTGCTCTCGAAAGAATTCACGAAATGGGTCCTGATCGCAAACGTAATCGCGTGGCCCGTCGCTTACTATTTTATGACCAATTGGCTCAAGGACTTTGCATACCGGATTGAAATAACTCCATGGACGTTCGTCCTGTCGGGAATACTGGCGCTCCTGATTGCAGAGTTGACTGTAGGATTCCACGCAATGAAAGCCGCGACTGCAAATCCGGTCGAGAGTCTGCGTTACGAATAAATCAGACTTCCGGTGCTTGTCAGGAGCGTTTTGCGTTTGCTCCTGAGGCGCTCCGGCCGGCAACGGAGCAGAAGCCTGGGTTGCAGTTGATATGTTTTTGAGTTGGCTTTCACACTGTGATCGGGGCATACGCCCAAGCCGGTCGGAACGGTTACGCATCCCGGCGTTATTCATATGTTATGATGATTGTGTTAATCGTGTGACCAGCTCATCGGACTCAGCTTTTGAGTTCCGATATGTGGCTCTCCACTCCCACGACTCCCCTAACCTGTTGCATTGCGGATGCTTAGCTCTTGACTGGATTGCCTCCATCGCGGATGACGTGGGATCGGGGCATGGTCTTACCCGGCCACATCCTGGATACAACGACCGTTATTGGATTTTACATTTGACGGTCGCATTCTAACTTTTCACCGGACGATCAGGGTTCAAATACAAAGTTGATGTGACTGTTCGCCCGCAGTTTTTTTTCGGCAAGCGGGGACAAATTGTTTCTTTGTCCTGATCTCCATCGGTCAATCCGCATAGATAGCGGCTTTTAACTCCCTCTTTAAGGAGAGATGAAGATGAATAAGACAATTTCGATCGCAATTTTGGTATTTTTTATCGCGTCTTTTGTCTGTTCCGGGCCTCTCAGCGAAACGGCAATCGCACAAACGTCGCCTCCCGCCTTCGGTCTCCTGATGCTGCCGGCCGGATCAGGAGCCTACTATAAGAGTTCGCCTGACGAGAATAGCAGGTCTCAGGCTGGGGAATCGCAGCAGGGTTGTTCTGTTGTCGACATTGTTGGAATCGTCCTCTTTTTCACCCTGATCGGTGCGCACTTCTTCATGTGCCGCAAGGGAGTTTATCCGGAATCGTCCTGCCTGTGTGATCCCCCCAGGTGGCTGAAGAAGGTGACGGGCAAAATGGCAAGGAAATTGTCGGGCACCTGAGACATTCAGACCGTCTTGGTTCCCGGCCGGACAGGGTAACGTAGTATGGCACCCGGAGCCAAATTTCTTTCTTGGAAACCTTCAGCACCATCTAACCTCAATGCCAGGTCGCGAGCAGTTGCCATCCGCGGACGGGCCTTTCGGGCGTACAACTTCAAGCCACATATTGGATACAGCAAACGTCGTTTGCTTTGTTTCTGTTTCAGTCCATCCATAATTTTTTCATAAAGTCCACTGAGATTATTACAGAAATGGATATCGTGATCGGACGTTCCGCGATGTGGCCGAATTATTTCCTGCTCGTCGGCGATGATCCACATACGACCATGACCTCTCAACCACCATACAGGCGATAAATGCGAATTAGTGTGGTCAAAGAAGAAGAGCGCATCAAAGCCCTGAAGTCGACAAAAAAGCCGGACGTGATCGAGAAGCAGAAGCTCGACGTAAGATATCACGTCGAGGACCATGAAGTGACCGACCGCCCGAGGCGGTTTCTTGAAGCGTTTGCTGCGATACTCAAGCATTCCAACTATAAAATGGTTCTGGATCATTTTATCCGCATGACCGGCCGTTGTTCCCGCTGTTCGGTTGCCTGCCACATCTACGAGGCGACTGGTGATCCGAAGGACATTCCATGCTACCGTTCAGGACTCCTGCTGGATGTGTACCGTCGTCATTTCACACTGGGTGGAATGATAAAGGGACGGATTACAGGCGGCGGATATTTGACGGACGAGAAGATCCAGGAAATGGCGGAGAGTTTCTGGAATTGCACGGCATGCAGAAGGTGTGCCCTGGAATGTCCCCTGGGTTTGGATCACGGTCTCATCACGCATCTGGGTCGCTACATCCTCAGCGAAATAGGAATTGTCCCGCGGGCACTTGCCGTGAGCGTGCGGGCGCAGCTCGAGGGACCTTTTCGCAACACCTCGGCCGTCCCGGTCCCCGCTCTGAAGGACACTCTTGAATTCCTTGAGGACGATATGTTCGAGGAGAAATCGGTGAGAATTAAATTTCCCCTGGATGTGGAAGGGAGCGAATACGTCTTCTTCGCCCCGGTGAGCGATTACCTGATGGAGGCTGATTCGCTGATGGGAATTGCGGCTGTGTTTGCGGCTACCGGTGATTCGTGGACCGTCGGAACAGGCTACTACGATGCGATCAACTACGGACTCTTCTATAACGACAGGCTGATGGAGAGAATCATCAGGAATGTCGACGAAGAAACAAGGCGGCTTCACGGTAAGAACGTCCTGATAGGTGAATGCGGCCACGCCTCCCGGACGGCGAAGAATTTCCTTCCGACATTCTGCGGCGGCGAAAACGCCTTGCCTGTGCTCAATATCCTCGAGTACACTCACAGGGTCTGGAAAGACGGAAGGCTTAAGCTGAATCCGGACGTCATCACGGAAAAGGTGGCCTACCACGACCCTTGTAACCTTGCAAGGAACCGCTGGATAGTGAACCAGCCTCGCGAGGTGTTGAAAAGCTTCTGCAGGAACTACATCGAGATGACACCGAAGGGTGAGGACAACATCTGTTGCGGCGGCGGCGGCGGGGCAGTTTCCATGGACGAGATCAGACCGTACAGGACAACCATCGGTGGAAAGATGAAAGCCGAACAGATCAAAAAATCGGGTTGCGAGATTCTGGTCGCGCCGTGCGCGAACTGCAAAAAACAGCTGAGGGAATTGGTTGAAGACCAGGGGCTCGAGTGCAAGGTCGTCGGCTTCCACGACTTGATTTACAAGGCAATCGAGTTCGACCCGTCTCAAATCGTGAAAGAGGGAATGACAACGGCCGGCGATAGCGGAGCCAGGCCCGGAAATTCAGCAGAGCAGGGGGAAAAGTAAACATGGAACCCTTGCTGCAGTTCGCTCGTGGTCCGCTGTTCCGGCTTTGCTTTGGGATCATGCTTCTGGGTTTAGGGCGAATCTTTTTCCTCGATCTCTGGGGCGCGCGAAAGGCATATCTGAGAGCTGGAGACAAAAAGATGCCGTGGAAGCTCACGATCAGCCGGTCGCTCGAGTGGCTCTTTCCCTTTAAGAGAGTTTTCAATAACCGTCAGGTTTATTCGATATTCTCGATCCTTTTTCACACGGGACTGATAATTGTTCCGATCTTTCTTTATGCTCACATCGATCTCTGGAAGAACTCGGTCGGCATCTCCTGGCCCGCGCTTCCTTATTGGTGGGCTTTCGGCCTTACGGTAAGCACGATTGTGTTCGCCTTCGCGCTTCTGATCGAACGGCTCGTGGTAAAATCCATACATTCTCTCAGCAGGGGAGAGGACTATTGGTGGCTGATTCTGCTCCTCATTCCTTTCGTTACCGGTCTGATATGCGCGAACGTGAAACTCGGAGCGGGGCTTTACCGGTTCCTTATGCTGGTACACGTCCTTTCAGCAGACCTGATATTTGTGTCCATGCCTTTTACGAAGATAGCCCATTGTGTCCTCGCGCCGTTTTCACAACTCGTAGATGCGATCGCCTGGAAGTTTCCTGCAAAGACAGACGATGATATCGGGGAGACACTTGGCAAAAAGGGAGCAAGGGTTTGAGTAAAGCGATTTTAACAGATGTCACGAAATGTATCGGATGTCTTGAATGCGTCTCGGCCTGCAAGGAAGCACACAATCTCGGGATGGACGTGCCGAGAGTCTGGGATAAGAACGACGGCCTGTCCGCCGACAACTGGACTTCCATAATCGCAAAGCCGGACGATCGTTATGTCCGGAAACAGTGCCGGCACTGCCTTGAGCCGGCTTGTGTCTCTGTGTGTCCGGTCGGTGCACTGCAGAAAACCGAGTTGGGCCCGGTAGTTTACGACAGCGGGAAATGCATGGGCTGCCGCTATTGCATGATGGCGTGTCCGTTCGGAATCCCGCGCTATGACTGGGACAAGACGGTGCCGCACGTCGAGAAGTGCATTCTCTGCTACGACCGGATAAAGGAAGGGAAGCAGCCTGCCTGCACGGAGGCATGCCCGCAAAAGGCGACGATCTTCGGAGACCGGGCGGCGCTGCTGGACGAAGCACACAAGAGAATCAGGGAAAACCCGGGGAAATATATCGACAGGGTTTGGGGGGAACACGAAGTCGGCGGAACCTCCGTCCTGTACATCTCAGACATCGATCTCGATTTCCTCTCATATCGGACTCAGCCAATCGACAGGCCGCTTCCGAGAGACACTGTAGCCGCGATGGACGCTGTCCCTTACGCCTTCTTCGGGATGGGAGGTCTCATGCTGGGACTGAACTGGATCATCCGCCGCAGAATGAAGCTCAGCGGCGGGGAAGGAAATAATCAGGACTCATCCAATGAATAGGGTGCACAACACAAAAATAATACTCTGGTTGATTACCGGATTCGCGGCGGCCATCGCGCTCAACAGATTTGCATTCGGTCTGGGGGCAACGACTAACCTGAACGACGAGGTCCCATGGGGCTTCTGGATCGGTTTCAAGCTCAGCTGGGTTGCTCTCTCTGCAGGCGGGTTTGTCATCGGGGCCATTTTCTATATGATGAAGAGAGAGAAATTCCATTCACTCGTAAGAATTGCAATACTGACCGCGTTCCTTGGTTACAGCTCGTTCATTGTAAGTTTGATATTCGATTTGGGGCTCCCGTGGAACATCTGGCACATGATAATTTACTGGAATCCGCATTCTCCTCTCTTTGAAGTGGGCTGGTGCGTGATGCTGTACACGACTGTCCTGCTGCTTGAATTCACTCCGGTCCCTCTTGAGAGCACGAGCCGTTACGCGGTTGTACGAAAATTCCTGCTGAAGTTCCGTTTTCCCCTCGTCCTACTCGGCATAATGCTGTCGACGCTTCACCAATCTTCCTTGGGCACGTTGTTTCTGATAATGCCCCGCAGGCTCTTCTCGCTGTTTTATTCCCACATAATTCCGATAGAGTTTTTTGTGTCCGCAATTGCGGGCGGATTGCTTATGCTGGCGTTCGAGACGCTGGCCCTTCACTGGCTGTACAAGCGTGAGTTGAAAACAGACATCGTACGGACGCTTTGCAGCGTCAGCGTTTGGGTGCTGGGTTCCTACTTTTTACTGAAGATAGGCGACGTGGCGGCCGAAGGGAAGCTCGGTCTGATCTTTGACGGCAGCTGGATGAGCTACCTGTATATCGGTGAGCTTCTGCTGTCGACAGTTATACCCTTCGTGATGTTTGTCGTGCCGAGGTGGTGCGCTAATACCAGGGTTCAGTGGATTGGCTCGTCCATCGCGATTATCGGCGTCGTGTTGAACCGTGTCGACATTGGCGGCTTCGCTATGCGCGACGCCACCCTGTGGTACACCCCGTCGTGGATGGAGGTGATGTTGAGCTTCGGAATCCTATCGACGGCAGCTCTTATTTTCCTTTTCCTCATTGAGACCTTTCATGTGTGGGATATTCGGCCCGAAGATCCGATATCCCTTCCGCATTCTATGCCCGTGTTCGACCATTCGTCCGGCACGTGGCTCGGAAATCCAGGAGCGGCATCTATCACCAAACATTCACTGGCCTTCGTGATCAGTTTTGCGGCGGGGATGGCTCTGATGCCGGGAAACAAACTATACGCCAGGGGAATCGAGAACATAATAGTCAGACCTGCAACAGGAGTGGACACGCTCTGCATCAACGGGAACAGGGACGAACAGTACGTCGAGTTTCCACATCAGGCGCATATTGCGTGGCTTAGAACGCACAAAGTGTCGTTGAATATCGGTGGCCGTTATCGTGATGTGTCCCTGAACGGGAAGGACAGCTGCACATTCTGCCATCATCTCAATCTCCCCGGTGAGAAGCTGAGCAATTGTTGGGAGTGTCACACCAGCATGTACTCTCGGATAGATTTCTTCAGGCATGACTGGCACACTTCAGCTTCGGGAGGCAACCTGAAATGCAACGACTGTCATACGGCCGGCGTTACTCGCACGGCACAGACGGCGAAGAAGTGCACTGCCTGTCACCCCTCCTACGACCTGGCGATGAGTGGGAATGTCCCTGCCGAGGAGTACGACATCTTGTCCTACACCGATGCCATGCACCAGTTGTGCGTCGCCTGTCATACATTGGAGTCGAAGGAAATCAAAGACAAACCTAATCTTGCCCGGTGCACGACCTGCCACCGGGTGGGCATTCCTCCACAGCTGAAGACTTCGATGAAGTGGGATATGACGATGCCGCGGTTCGATAATGTAGTCCTTCCCGGTGTCGTGCCTTCAAGCGATTGAGGTTATGTTCCGCATTTTTCTGTGCCCGAGCTGAGCACAGAAAGTTTGCCCCATTTGATGTGTGATTCTCCCCATTTGTCTCCACGGTAATGCGAATTGTCGTTCTTCATCTTCGGAAGCGCACGGCTTTTTTGCCGTCAGGCGGCTGTCGCAATATCGTTCCATGTCGTTGTGACATCATAGAATTTGCCGCTGTCGCACGAGCTCAATCTCTATCGTAGAATTTATGAACGTAGTTCGATTACGACCGTTGCATGGTTCAACGCTGTCAGCGAAATCAATCGGTGAAAATGTTTTCGGGAAAATAGCTGGCACGATGATTGGAACGTTATATGCTTGTCATACTTGAAAGGCTGAAAGAGTGGCGTTGATTTATCTTCATCACACCAAACCGAAATGCATTCCTCAGGTTGTGAGGCATGTACCATCAAACTGGGCGCAATTGTCCTACGGGGAGGGTATTTCACGTGGGGCAAGTTAACCCATTTCGCTACAAAAAGGTGAAGACTCATGACACTGCAAATATCAACTCCCTGTTCTATGGTTCAGACCGAATTGGTTTGTCCGTTTTGTCACAGTTCAAAAGTCGTGAAACACGGAAAGACTTCGGCCAAGAACCTGCGCTACAGATGTATTAACTGTAAGAGGACCTGGGTTAAAGGCGTCCTCAACAGGCAATGTCCTGATTTCGGTCAACTGACGGAATCATATCTCAGTGGGAGTTCATACCGAGACCTGCGGTCGGTTTATCGCAGTTCTCCTATCAGAATCAATCAGAAAATAAGAGAATACTTGGGAGGATGTTCTTCGTGGGAAGAATATCTGGACGCCTGCACTCCCAAGCATGAGTCGCGCCTTATCCATCTTGTTGGACAGAAGTTCAAAGCGAGCGGCGGGGATAACGTCGAGCATTCCATGTACCTTGCTCTTGCAATAGATGCCCTTTCGACGGTGGTTCTGGGATTCGAAATCGGCGACTGCGAATCTGAGAATATCTGGCTGACTCTTCTGGATCGAATGAATTGCAGGGGATTCGTATGTCCTACCTTCATGTCTTACGGCTTCAAGGTTATCGAGGACGCATTGAAGGTCGTCTTTCCATACTCGGAGACGCTTCACAACTTCACGAGAACCTGCTACGATAAGCATCTGAAAGAGGAGCTTGTCCATTCCATCGACACCCGAAAGCTGATCTTGGAGGCTCTCGACGCCCATATGAACGACCGTTCATGCAGACTTGAGGACTACCTTGTGATTTTCAAGGACAAGAGGATGAAACAACTCGTTCTTAATTCCAGGGAGAACTTTGTCAACCGGCTACGCGAGAGAATCAACCAGCAGCCGACAACCCGGTTCGAAGGCCTGCTATGTGCCTTCGAGAAGCGATTTCATAAATTCCATATGATTAAATACGACCCCTACCCTTTGATCAATGCATGGATAGCCTGGTGGATGCTAGAGCAGCTCCCGATAGGATTCAGCAGGTTGTCGCTTTATTTGCAGTGCCCATGCGAGACGCACTTCACGAACTTCAACTGCGGCACTCTGCCGAAGCCTCTTGATCTGGATTTCGACAGTCCCGAGATGAAGGCGTTCGTTGTAGAACTCGCAGTGAGGTCATTGCAGATTCCCGTCTAGCGGTTTCTTCCAACACACAGAATACAAAACAGCCCTCGTTTCTTGTTTCCACATCGGGCCGCCTTTATGTTCTCTTTGTGTTCAGCTAAACAAAGGAGCAAAGATGCCTGATAAGAAGAGGAAGACCCCACAGCTAGATGAACTCGAGAAGGGTGCATGGCCCAGCTTTGTGAGAGAAATAAAATCGGCAGCGGAGAAAAACCCGATGGCCGACGATTTGCTTGGGCAGCTTGAGCGCTCGTACGAGGACAAGATAAGCCACTGGAAACACGGTGGTATTGTAGGTGTACTCGGATACGGGGGCGGAATCATCGGAAGATACTCCGACCTGCCTGAAGAGTTTCCGAACGTGTCACACTTTCATACGCTTCGCATTAATCAGCCGGCCGGCTGGTTCTATACTTCCGACGTCCTGAGAAAACTCTGCGATATCTGGGAGAAGCACGGATCGGGCCTGACAAACATGCACGGTTCGACGGGAGACATAATCTTTCTCGGGACAAGGACCGAAGAGTTGGAGCCGATCTTCCAGGAGTTGACTGAGCTCGGTTTTGACCTGGGCGGTTCCGGCTCCGACGTGAGAACTCCGAGCTGCTGCTGCGGGCAGGCACGTTGCGAATGGGCATGCTACGACACGATGGCGCTGACTCATTTCCTCACGATGCATTATCAGGATGAACTTCACCGGCCTGCTTTTCCGTATAAATGGAAATTCAAGATGTCCGGCTGCCCGAACGACTGCGTCGCAGCTATCGCCCGTTCGGATATGTCGATCATCGGCACCTGGAGAGACGATATCCAGGTGGATAAGGTGGCGGTAACGGAGTATGCAAAATCAGGCATGGATATACAAAAGGACATCGTCGGTAATTGCCCGGCGAAGTGCATGGAGTGGGACGGCAAGGAGCTGAAGATCGACAACCGGTCATGCGTGAAATGCATGCACTGCATAAACGCGATGCCGAAGGCTCTTGCTCCCGGCAAGGATCGCGGAGCATGTATCCTTATCGGGGCAAAGGCACCGATCCTCGAAGGGGCTCTCCTTTCGTCGGTGTTGATTCCATTCATCAAACTCGAACCGCCTTACACGGAGCTCATAGACCTGGTCGACAGGATTCATGAGGTCTGGTCGGAAAACGGCAAGAACCGCGAAAGAGTGGGTGAATTCATCCAAAGAGTCGGTATGGGAAATTTCCTCGAAGCGATCGGTGTCGAACCGATACCGGAGATGGTTGCCCATCCAAGAGAGAACCCGTACGTGTTCTACGAAGAGTACTTCGAAGAGGACTCGGACGGCGCCGACAATGTGGAGGCAAAGGAATAGACCCCAACGTGAAACGAATTGCACTTGTTGCTTTGAAGCAAGAGTCTTTCTTGACCGCCGGGCGCGTCGGGGTTTGTATGGCCGGTTGCAACCAGGATGTGAGTCAAAGGCAACACCCTGCCGGAGCCCGGGTCGAATGAATTCAAACAAGAAGGAAGTGTAAAATGGCTGAAGCTAAACCGAAAAGGAAGACCGATATCGGTCCGCCAAATTATGAAAAATTCCTGCCCCCGATCATCAAAGAGAACTACGGCAAATGGAAGTACCATGAGATATTGAAACCGGGCGTCATGGTTACGGTCTCTGAAAGCGGAGCCAGGCTTTACACGGTTCGTGCAGGTTCCCCGAGACTGCTGGGTATTGACAAAATCCGGGCCTACGCGGATCTGGCCGACAAATACTGCGGCGGGTACTTGCGATTCACGAGCAGGCACAACGTGGAGTTCCTCCTGACCGACGAATCGAATATCGATCCGCTCATAAAGGATCTGAATGCTCTGGGTCATCCGGTTGGCGGAATGGCAAATTCGATTTCCAGTATTGTTCATACTCAGGGTTGGATTCACTGTCACTCATCGGCTACCGACGCGTCGGGTATCGTGAAGTCCGTCATGGACGAACTGATCCCGTATTTTACCGAGATGAAGCTCCCCGCCAAGCTTAGGATTGCGCTCGCATGCTGCCTGAACATGTGCGGTGCAGTCCACTGTTCCGACATAGCTATTCTCGGAATTCACAGGCGCCCGCCGAAGGTTAACCGGGACAGACTGAAAGCCGTATGCGAAATCCCGTCTGTCGTCTCCGCATGCCCGACGGCCGCTATCAAGCCGGTTGTGATCGAGAACCAGCCGTCAGTCGAGGTAGCGGAAGAGAGATGTATGTTCTGCGGCAACTGTTTCACCGTTTGCCCCGCAATGCAGCTGAACGATCCGCTGAACGACGGTGTCTCGATCTGGGTTGGCGGCAAAGTGTCCAACGCAAGAAGCGAACCCATGTTCTCGAAGCTGGCCATCCCGTTCATTCCCAACAACCCTCCCAGGTGGCCTGAAGTCGTTGACGCCGTCAAGAACCTGGTGGAGGTTTGGGCGAAAAACGCGAGAAAGTACGAGCGAATGGGCGAATGGATAAATAGGATCGGCTGGCCGAGATTCTTCGAGATGACCGGCATCCCGTTCGAGAAACAACATATCGACGACTTCAAGCATGCGGGACTGACGTTCAAGCGTTCCGCTCATTTGACTTATTAAAAGGAGACTATAATGGCTGAGCAGGCAAGCGTTCAGGAAGTCTCTGATGCGATGTACAAGATGATTAAAGACAGCATGGGGCAGAAAAAGTGGAAAGCCACCGACCTGACCAAAGCTGTGACAGAGCTCTTCGGCGAGAAATGCGATAAGAATCTTGCGAAGTCTGCGATCAGGGACCTAATCGAAAACGGTAAATGTGTCTATACTTATTTCGGTGGGAGCTTCATCGAAATTCCGCACAGGGAAGGCGCGGAAAACTAGTACCGGTCATGATTTACCATTTATTTGACTGAGAAATGTGCTGCAGCGGTTATCCAAGGATTCTCATCGCCGGTCTTTCAGGTGATTCTGGAAAGACCATAGTTTCCTGCGGCCTGCTGGCAAGCTTCAGGGACAAAGGATTAGGTGTGTCGGCTTTCAAGAAAGGGCCCGACTACATCGACCCGGCCTGGCTGAGCCTCGCATCCGGCAAACCGGCGAGAAATCTCGATACTTACCTCATGGGTTTTCTTTCGGTCAAACGGTCTTTTCTTAGATACGCCGGGCAGGACGACATCAACCTGATCGAAGGCAACAGGGGCCTTTTTGACGGCATCGACAGCGGCGGAACTCACAGCTCCGCCGAACTCGCCAAGTTGCTGCAGGCGCCGGTCGTAATCGTCCTGAACATTTCCAAGGTCACGCGGACCGCGGCTGCATCTGTCTTGGGATGCACGAAGCTCGATCCCGGGCTTAATGTCGCCGGAGTCATACTCAACCGGGCAGCGAACCAAAGGCACGCACGCGTTGTGAAAGAGGCCGTCGAAGCAGTCACCGGGCTTCCCGTGTTAGGGGCGATTCCGAAACTGCCGGGAAAACTGAACCTCCCTTCGAGACACCTGGGGCTCATAATGCCCGGAGAATTTCAGCGCAGCCTCTCCTTCCTTGAGGAAGCGAAATGTATTGTCGAAGACAATGTGGATATCACGGCAATCGCGGGGCTCGCGCGGACCGCGCCCGCCTTGGACGGGGAAGAGACGGCGGTGCCGGCCGAGGCAGCAAGCAGCAGGGCACCGGTTGACGGGAGATTGAAGATCGGCTACTTCAGGGATGAGTCGTTCTCATTCTACTATCCGGAAAACCTCGAGGCGCTCGAGGCTGCGGGGGCGGAACTCATTTCAATTTCCCCGAGCCGTGAAAGGTTGGCCGACGGGCTGGATGCCCTGTATATCGGAGGAGGATTCCCCGAGATGAACCTGACTCAGCTGACGCTCAACAGGAAAATGATCGCAGACGTCAGGGAATCGGCCGCGAACGGACTTCCCATTTATGCCGAATGCGGCGGGCTGATCTACCTGGCGAGGAGCATCGAGTGGAAAGGAGAATCGTTTCCGCTGACGGGCGTCCTGCCGATCGCCGTTCGAATGAACGAGAAACCGCAGGGTCACGGGTATTGTGAAGCTGTGGTAGATTCCGAGAATCCGTTTTTCAAGACCGGCACGCGGCTCAAGGGACATGAGTTCCATTACTCGGAAATAGTCGAGGGGCATCCTGAACTCAGGACTGCGTTCTCCCTTTCCCGGGGGATCGGATGTTTCGACAAAAGAGACGGGCTGCTGTCCGGAAATGTCTTTGCGGGCTATATGCACATACATGCGGTCTCGTGTCCCGAGTGGGTCGAGGGAATAATCCGCTGTGCGAGAAACCACAGAAATCTCAGAAAAGCAAATGACCGGAAGGTTCGGAATGATTCTCACGGGGGATGTGAAGTGCAACCCGATGTCGTGAGTAACCTTACGTAATTGGTGACGATCCTTTTCCGGCCCCTGTGAAAGTAAACCGGGAACATTAAATGGCAAAAATTGTAAAAAGAGTATCGAAGCCGTTAGGGAGCCTCAGGTCGCAGTCTGCGGGCGGCTCCTCCGTTGAGACCTCACCGTTGCGGCCCGTCCAGGTTCTCAAAACCCCGCCATGCTCGAATGGCTGTCCGAACGGCACGGACATCAGGCAAGTGCTTACAGTCATCGGGCAGTCGGAAGACTGCGGACGTCCATACAATGAGTCGTATCAAAAAGCCTGGGAGATTCTTACTGAGAAAAATCCGTTCCCTGCGACATGCGGAAGAGTCTGTCCGCATCCGTGCGAAGACGAATGCAACAGGGGTCACAAGGACGGTGCGGTGTCAGTTAACAATGTCGAGA
Source organism: Candidatus Kryptoniota bacterium (assembly GCA_046706365.1). GTDB lineage: Bacteria > Bacteroidota > Ignavibacteria > Kryptoniales > JAKASW01 > JAKASW01. The sequence goes on from JBJKPN010000060.1 coordinate 19,199, forward strand.
GGTTCATAGGAGATTTCGCAATTGAGAGCGGCTTGAAGCTGCACCGGATTTCGGAAGACGTCTATCCTCAGAAAGTGGCAGTCATCGGATCAGGGCCTGCGGGTCTTTCCTGTGCGTACCAGCTGGCAAGGAGGGGCTATGAGGTCACGGTGTACGAGGCCTTCAGCAAACCCGGCGGCATGCTGAGATACGGCATTCCAAATTACAGGCTTCCTTCCGATGTGCTCGACAAGGAAATCAAGAGAATTGAGGACCTCGGCGTGAAGATCGAATGCAACCGCGCGGTCGGCAGGGATATTCCTTACGAAGATTTGCAAAAGGAATTCGATGCGATATTTGTAGGGATCGGAGCTCATAAGGGGAGACTTCTCGGAGTTACAAACGAAGAGGCGGAGAATGTCTTCACCGGGACCGAGTTCCTTAACAGGGTCAATTCCGGCGAATCCGTGGATGTGGGCAGCATAGTTCTCGTTGTCGGAGCGGGAGACACCGCAATAGATGCGGCCCGCGTCTCGCGCCGACTGGGTGCGGAGGTGACAATCGTTTACCGGAGGACGCGCACCGAGATGCCCGCCATCAAAGAAGAGATC
>JBJKPN010000061.1:0-47292 GCA_046706365.1 Candidatus Kryptoniota bacterium
AGATACCAGTCGGTGTTCGAAAGGCTGAGACAAATGATTCGTACGTCTGTCCTTACACCGAGCGCTTCCTGAAGATACCAGAGTGGGAAGGTGTCATTGTCTCCCCCTGTGAAGAGAATCGCGTTCGGCTTGCAAGATTGGAGCATATCGTATGAAACGTCGAAGGGTGCGAAGTTGTCGTGCCTGTCATGAGTGAAAAGGTTTTGATGAAACATATTCAGGGGAACGATCGCCATGATAGCCAGGGCCGTCAGGCCCGCACCCACCGATTTAAGACCGGGGGTCCGGATCGTCCTCACTGCGTAGTCGATAATTCCTGAGGCGCCAATCCCGATCCACAGAGAGAGTGTGAAGAATGCGCCGACGAAGAAATAATCGCGCTCTCTCGGCTGCGGGTCGGCCATATTGAAATAGACGACAAGTGCGAATCCCATTACGATAAACAGGACGAGGAACACCAGGCCCAGCTTCCGGTCTTTCTTGAAGTGATACCACAGACCGAACATCGCGAGGAGGAATGGTATTGCATAATACCTGGCAGGATACCCTTTCTCTCCCCCCGACCAGCTTGCGTTGGAACTGAACAGAGCAGCTGGGGCGTCCTTAATGTCGCCGGACCTCCCTATGAAGTTGAACGCGATGTAGCGCAGGAACATGTGACCCAGCTGGTACGACCAGAGATAGTCCCAGTCGGAGGAATATTTTGCGTAATTGGCAACGGCGTGAGGATCGGTGCTCCATCGTCTCGGCCAGAAGAGCGGCTGCTTGCCGTACTGCAGCCTGTCCAGGTATGAGGCGAGGTGGGACAGAGTGTTGGGATTGTCTTCGTTTACGGCGGGCTGTGAATTCGCTCGAATGTAAACAAGAGTGTACGTGGAGTATCCGAGCAGCACGAGAAGTCCGGCCATGAGGGCAGTGCTGGCGACCCATCTCTTTGCCGTTACTGCCTTGTATGCCGAATAAGCTGCTGCGGCGACAATGCCGAGAGTGAATAGTTTGACCGACGAGCTGTGCGACAGGCTTACGGGGCCGATGCTCAGGTCCCCGGCAAGTCCGAGTACCAGCCATTTGACTATCACCGGATAGATCACCAGGAACGCCGTGATCGCGATTAAGCTGAACCTGACGAGCCGCCGCCATTCGAAGTCGTAGTACTTGAAATAAACTATAAGTGCGATTGCGAAGAAGGGAAGAAGACAAAGCTGGTGGATGCCGATCGATAATCCTAGCAGGTAGGCAATGAGCAGGAGATATTTCCGGCTGTCTTCCCCGTCTGCCTTATCGAACCAGACGAGCGCCAGCCAAAGCACGAGAGAGATGAAGAACATGCTCGATGCGAAGAGGCTCGATTCGACAGCATCGAACCAGAAAGTGTCCGAGACTGCATAGCTCAGCGCTCCGATGGCGGCAGATCCGAAGACGACGATGCTGCCGCCCGTGTCGGCGGGGAATCCCTTCCATCTCGAGATGACCATAACCCCGATCAGATAGAGAAACAATATTGTGAATGCGCTCGCGAGAGAGGATATCAGATTGTACCGGAAGGCGGGATTTCCCTGGAAGGGCAGCATGGCCGAGAGCCGGCCGAGAATCGTAAAAAGAGGAGCGCCGGGCGGGTGAGGAACCTCGAGTGCTGGGGCGGTGGCCGCGTATTCCGCACAGTCCCAGTAGGCTACTGTAGGCTGGGCGGTTGAAATGTATAGTCCAAGTGCAAGCAGGAAGATTCCTGCCGCGATATATCTGTTGATAGTCTTGCAGTTCATACCTCGTTCTCCATTCTGCATTCCCCGGATACGGAATGCACAAAAGCTGCTTTTGAGATTGTGATTATTATGGCTCGAAGGGACTCGCTTGATCGGGAAAAGCGCAAGACTCTTCCGGGTCCCTTGATGAAGTGTCAGGAATGCAGGCTATTTCCTGGATTCGAGGTATTTGCGTGAATGAGAAGGCGTGTCGCTTGATGCCGGGTTCAGTGAATCGGACTGAGAAGGAGGGGAAGGATTTGAAACCATCACCGCTGCGTTTCCCTCGTCGGCCGACGGTCCGGTTCGATGACTATCGTAGTTGGCTGCGAGCGGCGAAGCCGGGGCGACAACGGAATCATCCTGCCGGCTTGACTCTCCCCGACTCGGGAGCAGGTTGTCGTCGACAGCCACGATCGTGTAATCGCGTCTTGCTTGCGTGAGCTTTGCGAACCGGAGGCAGACAAATCCGCTTTCGGGGTCTGCGAGGTTCGGTGCAAAAAGCTGATGGGAGGGGGCCGGCAACCCGCTCAAAGTGACCGGCAGGGTAAGGCGTGGAGATGCGGGAGTTGCACGTGCTGAAGAGGACGCCGCGAGAAGTGCGACTGCGACAAACGTTATGATTTTTATTTTCAGCTGTCCGATCATGTCCTTCTGCATTTTACGGGAAGACTCATTCGAAGTCAACACCTGAGGGGATGTGAGGGGGCTTGACAAGATACTACTAATTAGTTATATTTGAACTCGTAAGATTTGAATTCGGAACAGTTAGATGACAACTACAAAGAAGTACGGTAAAAAGGCGGATATGGCGCTCGGCCTGTGGGTCAAGCTGGCGAGGGCTTCGAACACGATGTCCTCGCTCACGGTGCGCGACATTGGGACATACGGGCTGACCGAGGCCCAATTCGGCGTCATAGAAGCGCTCGGTCACCTCGGTCCGATGAAGGTCGGTGAGCTGTGCTCGAAAAACCTGTCCTCAGGAGGAAACATGACCGTTGTAGTCGACAACCTCGCGAAGGGAGGGCTTGTCGAGAGGCTGCAATGTACGGACGACCGTCGCGCATACATAGTCGCTCTTACGGAAAAAGGGAAGAAACTGTTTGAAGACACATTTGTGAAACACGCGAAGTTCGTTTCGGAGCTGGTTTACTCGGCACTTTCGGAAGACGAGATCAAGAAGCTGTCGGCTCTTCTAAAAAAACTCGGGCTGGCCCTGAAAGAAAGAGTCTGAGTGAAAAGGCGGCAGCAATAATACATTCAAAAGGACCAGGCAATTATGAAAGAAGAAATACATATAGTCGGAATATCTGGGAGTCTCAGAAAAGGGTCTTACAATACGCAGCTGCTGAGATCGGCGAGCAGCCTGTTGCCCGAAGGAGTGAATATGGAAATGGTCGCAATAGGCGACTTGCCTCTTTACAATGCCGATCTGGAGACGGATGGAGTCCCCGATTCAGTAACTTCGTTCCGTGACGCCCTGGCCCGTGCCGACGCGTTCGTTTTCGCCTCGCCGGAGTACAACTATTCCATCCCCGGTGTGCTGAAAAATGCAATCGACTGGGGATCGCGCGCGAAGATTTCACCCTTCTTCGGCAAACCGGTCGCCCTGATGGGGGCGACGCAGGGAATGTGGGGCACTGTGAGAATGCAGCTCGCTTTCCGACCGGTATTTCAGTTCCTCAACATGACGCCGGTAAACAAGCCCGAAGTACTCGTGGCGCAGGCACAGGACAAGTTCGATCGGGACGGTCGGCTGACCGACGAATCAACGATTGCCGTCGTCCGACGGCAGATGCATGAGCTCAAAACGCTTGCGCGGAGTTTACAAATTTTGAAACAAGTCACTGCAGAAACCAACTAATCAAGAAAAGGACGATGGAAATGGCAACATGGAAAATAGACCCGGTTCATTCCGAAATTAAATTCAAAGTAAGGCATCTCGTTGTCTCAAGCGTCACGGGGCAATTCAATAAGTTCGATGCGACAGTCGAGGCTGAGAAGCCCGACTTCAGCGACGCGAAGATCAAGTTCGAGGCGGATGTCGACAGCCTCAGCACGAAAAATGACCAGAGAGACGGACATCTTAAATCCGCGGATTTTTTCGAAGCGGCGAAACACCCGAAATTGACATTCGTGTCACAGTCGGTCACGAAAAAGGGAGACGATGAATTTGAAATCGTCGGGAACCTGACGATCCGTGGAGTGACAAAGACGATCAAACTGGCCGCAGTCTACAACGGGACAGTCAAAGGGTTCGGCGGTACGGAAGTAGCCGGCTTTGAAATGAGAGGAAAGGTTAACCGGTTCGACTACGGCCTGCAATGGAACGGATTGACCGAGGCAGGCGGTGTCGTCGTGGGCGATGAAGTGAAGCTGGAAATAGAAGCCGAACTAAACCGGGGCCAGGAAGCGAAGCAGGCGGCTTAAAAATCCAATGTGGGCCCGCAGGCAGAATCGGTAAATCGACTGCGGTCTCTTTCTAGTGCTGCCGCCCGTCTGTTGCCAATGCGGACGGGCGGTTCCTCTTGCTGCAAACAGCGAGGGGCATTCAAGAAAGGCCTAAGGACATTTTTCTTATTTGATATACAACATCTTCTTCGTATCTGTAAACGTCTCGGTTGTCAGCCGGTAGAAGTATACTCCGCTCGGCAAGTCTGCGGCATTGAACGTCACAGAATAGTTCCCCGGCTGCTCTGCTTTGTTGATGAGCGTCTTCACTTCTCTCCCGAGAACATCATACACTCTGAGGGTTACAAATCCGACATCCGCAATTTGAAATTCGATTTTGGTTGTGGGATTGAATGGGTTGGGATAATTTTGCCAGAGAGAGTATTCCCTTGGCTGCTGAGCAGGCTCTTTCACGGGAGTTGTGGTCGTATAAAGCGCGATATTGCTTGACGAGTCATCTCCGGCAGTCGTAAAACTCCCCCCGGCGATTAGGCCCAGGCTGTCTGCGAACAGCCAATAAACAGCCCCGTCGGTACCGGCCTGCAGGCTGTCCCATTTGCTTCCGTCCCAGCACATTATATGCTGTTCGATTTCGTAAGGTGGAGTGGAAAGGAAGATTTTCTGAAGATCATATCCGCCTGCGTAGAGTTTGCCGTTCCATGAAGCAATGGTGTATACCGGTCCCATTAGTCCGTCCCCGACGGCCGACCATGACTGGCCGTCCCATCTTGCTATGTTCGCGGCGGGGACGCCACCTGCCTCGGTGAACATTCCTCCTGCGTAAAGATAACCGTCGTGAACACCCAACGCTGTCACCTGTCCGTCCGTTCCGCTTCCAAGGGAATCCCACTTCGTTCCGTCCCAGGCGGCGATATGGTTCGCGCCGGCGCCACCCGCTGAAGTAAAATATCCTGAGACCACCAACTTGTTGTTGTAAACAACCATGTCTGTGATCCTGTCATTAGTACCCCCGCCGACAGGGTACCATTGCGAACCGTCGAAACGTGCTATGTACATCGCGTCCTGTGGGAACGAGGGGTCTCCTCCGGCGGACGTGAAATTACCGCCTGCATAAAGACTCCCGGCGTATACTGTCAGGAAGTCGACGTAATCGTTCATGGCGCTTCCGTCGTTCCCGGTTCCGGTACCGCAGGTCGTCCACGAGTCGTTCGACAGTCGCCCAACATTATTGTACCAGTCGTTGTCAGGTGTCAACACCGTGAAGAATCCGCCTGCGAAAAGTGCATTGTTGAAAACCGCGAGTGAATAAATCGAGCCCACTCCCAACGGGTACAGCATTCCTGTCCCGACGGAAGTCCAGCTGGTTCCGTTCCAGTTATAGACCGAATCGCCTGCTGCCCATATTTTCCCGTTGTACCTGAGCATATAGCTCACTGCAGACGGTACGCCGCCGCCAAGGCTGGTCCAGCCCTGGCTGTAACTCCAGCTGACTACTGAAAGACTCATGCTGAGAGTGATAAGAGTTGGAAAGAGTACCTTCTTCATGCCCGTTCTCCCGACAAATGGTTCAAGAAAATCGACAAGGAAGCTGGTTAAGCGAAACACGCGACTTTGAAATGAAGGTATCCGCTCCAGGGTGATTAGTCAAGTCAATTCGCTGCAGGAGTGTTCCGCATATTTTCGCTTGACAATGACCGATGAATCGCCTAAAATTCTGTGTGCTTCGCGCCGGTTAATAGACCTCCATTGAACCATTCCACAGATCAAAGACCGCAGACGAGATAGCCGGCAAACTTCACGTCGAAGTGATTCTGCGGCAAACTCAGTTAGTACATGAACCGGTCCGTTGTGGCCGGAACAAATCTCCGCGGGAGGTTTTTGCGGTTGAGTAATCTGAGTGATCTTCCTGATTCAGACAACAACAATTTCGACACATCATGCTGCCGGCATATTACTGTCCTTTCTGCAGATGAGTGTGTTCAACTCTTAGATAGCTTTTGATGTGTTACATAAGGGAAATTTCCGGAACCTTTAAGAGGATTTAGTGGCATCGCCTGATCATCATTCAGCAATACTAAAACGACATGAAAGGAGTGAAGTGACATGTCACAAGAAACAGTGAAACGCTTCCTGGGAGATTTGGTGGTGGATCCTAATCTCCAGGTACAGTTCATGACCACCCCGGATGCCGTGCTGTCAAAATACAATCTTTCCGCCGCTGAGAAAGCCGGCCTGAAGGGTTTAGACGTGAAGAAGATCTCCGACATGAAAATCAAAGACCTGGGCAAAGTGATGTGGGGTGCTATAGGGGGCTCCGCCGTTGCGAGTCTGCCCGGTTCGAAAGTCGCACGCACAGGAAGAATACGTTAGTATTCACCGGCAGGTGACTGCCTCTAATATCCGATGGTAAACAGAGTAATGGCGGGCGATGCCGCTCTGATTGGAATTGAGCCAGAGAATTAGAAGTCACTAAAGGGGGAATCCATGCCCAGCATTGTTGTGGACGTCACGGGTCGATGCAATCTAAACTGCTATCACTGCTATGCCAGTGATTATCGACGCGATCACCCAAGTGTCGAACGCATAAAAAGGACAGTCGAGCTGCTGCCGGACGGGCTCGAAGTCATTTTTATGGGAGGGGAGCCGCTGATGCGCAAGGAACTTCCAGAGTTTATCGAACTGGCGGCGAAACGAGGACACTGTGTAACCGTGGTGACCAACGCAACCCTCATAGATGAAAAGACGGCAAGGAGACTGGTGGACAGCGGCGCCGTTCATTTTCAATGCAGCCTGGACGGGTCGTGTCCTGAAATCAACGACGTCGTCCGGGGAAAAGGGACTTTCGAACGAGCATTGAATGGAATAAAGGCGCTTGACGGTGCCGTTCATGACGTAGACGGCCTGTCAGTCTGCATGACCGTGAACTCACTAAACTACGACAACGTTCGGGATACACTTTCCTTTCTTTCCGGTCAGAACATTTACTCCAACATTATTCTGGAGAGGACGATCAGCTCGGGGTCCGCGGTATCGAACGATTACCTCGTGCCGACCGACCAACAATGGATTCACGCCTGCAGGCAGATGTGTGCGAGCTGGCGGAAGTGGCCGAGATTGGCGAAGATGTCGTTGATGGGAGTCCCGAAATTTGTCGACTGGCTGGAAACGAAGTATGCGGTAGTCCTCAATGAAGCGGCCTACAGATGTCCCGTTGTCGAGGGGGGAGTCATGGGCAGGATATTTCCGGACGGGAGGTTGTTCAGCTGCGGACAACGAGATATCCTTGAAGAGGCCAGTGCCAAAGGCTTTCTGGGAGATGAAGGGCAGGTTGCGCTGGAGTTTCTTGAAACGACGCATCTTAACGGAAGTACTTATGAATCGAGCAAGAGGCTGCTCGCCGCGAATATCGGGCCGGGCGATGATCCTCTCTGCAAAGTGTGCGCATACAGGAACGTGTGTTCCAGCTGCCCAGGCCTGAATATGCTCGGATATTCCTCTCCTCCGGAAATCTGTATCCTGATAGATGGTTTGAAAGAGCCAGCTCCCCGTTTGCGGGAAACTTACCAGCCCATACCGGATGGCTCGGGAACGGTGGAAGAGCTGAGCATACAGAAAGATGTCTACTGGAAGGAACTTCGGGATGGAGGGCTCCTTGTATTCAACCCGTTTAACAAGACTGAAATTGCCTTGTCGGCGGAGACTGCCGGCGCCTGGAGGGCAATCTGTTCGGGCAATTCTGTGGAATCTCTTAAACGCGGAAATGCAGAATCCCGAACTGATCTCGAAGCTTCTTTCTTTGTGGAGTCGATGATCGGGGGTATGGAGCGTTGCGGCATATTAAGGGACAGGAGGAATAATGCCGCTGGCAACTGAGAAGATCGGCCTGCAGCTGACGACAAAGTGCGATATGACTTGCGCACACTGCCTGATCTCCTGCCGGCCCGGCAAAGGACACACGTTTGACCCGGGGAAAGCAGAGGAACTTATCGATTCCGCTGCTGAGGCGGGCGTTCGATTCATGACTATCACAGGCGGGGAGCCGATGGAAGAGGAGCAAGTCCTCGCATCTGTGCTTGGAGCTGCCGCGACAACGCAAATAAAGACGAGTGTCGTTACGAATGCCGGCTGGGCGCGCGACCCGCAGAAGTTGCGGACAACAGTGGACATGCTTGCCGATTTCAGGATATCTTCCCTTGAAGTGAGTTACGACTACTACCACAGCAGGTTCGTCGGATTCGCAACGATTGAGGGTTTGATCCACGCCGCCCAATCAAGAGGCATTTCGTTGAGGCTGCTTTGCGGACTCACTCGGGATCCCAGGACTTTCGACACATTTCGTTTCATTTCCTCACTTCCGGTCGACGTCATTTACTTTCCGGTTCAGCCGATAGGCCGTGCGGCAAAGATTCGGCGTGGGCTGCTTGTTTCGGATAGGCTCGAGAATGGAGTCTGCCCTCAGGCGGGTGAGCCGTTTGTGCTTTCCGACGGACGCGTTTTGTTCTGCTGCGGACTGGCGCCTTTTGCGGACGATCCCTTGTTTGATGACTCGGCCGCTTTGCTCGGGAATCTGGCCGACCGCCGTCTGGACAGGATCTTTTCGTCTACCCTACCGGTTCATGAGGCAGTCATGTCAAATCCCGTATCAATGCTGGTACAAGAAGCCGTGATCAGAGGAGGTAGCGTCAGGCCTGGTGTCTGCGAATCCTGTTATGCACTCCTGAAGAATCCGGATAAGCTTCCGGAAAAGACGGACGATGTGAGAATGGCGGATCCTTCGTGTGTCGTGCCGGAGTCCAGCTGCGGAGAAGGTGAATGCAGCTCAAACAATAACCCGCTTCCTTTCGGAATCCTGCTGAAGGCGAACACTCCCGTAGTTCTCGCGAAGAATGCGCTTTCCCGATGGGACGATCTAGAAGGCAGTATCGACCGGAGTCCTCGGCTGATCGGATACCTCGACAACGACGGAAGAGTCAGCTACCGCTTTGTGGGGGAGTCCGTAGCGGCGGTCGTTGAAGAGATGCTCGATGGGGGAACAGTTCTGCTCGAAGATCCTGACGAGGTGTTGGAGGATTGTGAAGTGCCGGACATTAACGAGTACTTCCGACGGGCATCGGTCGTGAGGGGATTTGAACAGGGGATCTTTCTGGCCCGGCTGTCGCAAGCAGGTTCGACTCCCTCTGCGAACTCAAGACAGGAAGACCACGAGGAGGTTCCGACCAAAGGGCAGCGCGCGGACTAGGCTCTGTCTCGATGGAGATCCCTTCGTCGGGCGCATTGTTCAAACCAGCGAAAGTTGTACCAGCGATTCTTTAGAACGGCAGAACTCCGGCGGCATACTGTCCGAATTCGGACGAATATGTTCTAAATCGGACAACACATCCACGAAGTACAAGTGAAAGGGGCTTCAAACGCATCATTTAAGAGGAGAGGGCGTGGCATGAGGCTTGTGCCACTTTTGATTGAGGCCTATTGGTTTTCTGGGCGACCGATTCTTTTGAACTATCATGGAACCGTGTTTCTGTCCTGGTGCGATGGTTAGATTAGAAATGAGTGCAGAACGGGATCAGGATTTGGGACTCGGCTTCCGATTTGAAAGAAAGTGAGGTTATATTCTATGAAAGATGTGAGCATACCGCTTCCCGATTTCCTGGACAAGCAAATTGCCGAGATCGAAGTAAAGATAAACGGCAAGAAGAGGCAGTACAATTTCCGCGTCGAGTCGTTTCGTTGGGAACCGGAAGACGAGGTATATGAAACCGAAAAGAGAATCAGGATGCTCCGTAGTGCCCTGGAAAAGTATGACAAGGGATGGGAGTTAATCCAGATATTCAGGCCGAAAGAGAATTCTAAATTCATTCAGGTTCTGTACAGGCAAATGCAATCCATGACTTCAACCGATCGGTCTTGATTAGCTTCCGTCGGCTGAAGTCAGAGGAATTGTGTGCTTACAAACATGTCGGAGAAGGCGGTCGTGAAAATCCGGGGGAATAATCTATTCTCCTCTATGAACATTGCGAGGATTGCACTCGGAATCGCCGTGTGCATCGCATTACTCGTTTATGTGCGGCTTGAAGTCGGTTATGAGAGTCGCGACATGAAGGACGCCAGGATATACAGGCTGGACGTCGAGGGCAATTTGAACGGCAGGCTTGCCGAGACGTCTCTGAGCCCCGCGCCTCTCGGGCAGTTTCTGGAGAATCGGTTGCCGCAGGTTGAAAGTGTTACCCGGTTGTATGCGCCCTCCGCGCTAACGGCGATGGGTAGCCCGGTTCTCAAATACGGAAACACGGATTTGAAGGTGCGGCACTTTCTCTTTGTCGATCCGACATTCACCGGCATGTTTTCGTTCAAGATGATACGAGGCGATCCGAGGACCGCCCTCGCGGCTCCGTTCTCGGTTGTGTTGACGGACAGTGAAGCGGTCAGGCTTTTCGGCAGGGAGGACCCGATGGGGAAGACGATTGTTTACGATGGCACGTTCCGCTTCAAAGTGACAGGGGTGGTAAAAAACATACCGTTGAATTCTGTCATCGAATTTGATTGTCTAGGCTCGATGAGATCATTGCCCGAAGTGACAGGCGAATCCGACGTAATGACGAATTCGCATAGGTTCAGTTTCTACACGTATTTACTTTTCAGGAAGGGGGCAAATCCTTCGGCGGTGGAGAAGCGGATGCAGCAGGAAGCGTCCGGGTTTTGGGATCCCGTCGTCCGTGAGATGGCAGGCAATCCGCGGGTAGTTCTGAGGCCGCTAAGGGCTCCCTACTGATTGTGCGCAGTGTAGAGCACGTCACGCGTCCCTTCCCTTGCGTTAATCGATCGGACCACGGAGACAGGAGAATCAGAGAGAGCGTGAAAGTTGCGGACTGGTCAGGCATGGGATTTCAATCTAAGCAGTACTGACCGCGCTGCAATCGATTGCGGAGAAACCAGAACAAGGGTGAATGGGGAGGAGGCCGGTTCGTCCCGACAGGTCCGATTTGAGGCTGGCCAAATCTGGTTTGGCTGTTGAACTTGAATTGAGTGACGTATTCCTGCTACGAGGATCGAAGCGCGGCGTTTTTGTATTACCGCAACTCTTGGTTGCCCCGGATTTTTCCATCGATGCTGCCTCGTTCGATCTTTGTCAGAATGTTCGGGACTAGTCGTTCGCTAAAACCTGCGGCGACACTGAGAATGATAAGTTCGTGAGCGTTCTGCGCCGCAAAACCCACGACGATGTTCGCCTTAGCCAATATTACAAGCAACGCTCCTGAAAAAAGACCTAGCAGCGTTCTGAGGAATCCCTCGACACACCAGAACCAAAGCGGAGATACGCCGGGTTTAAGCGTCTTGATCTTGAGCAGAACAGAAACGAGTGCCCCGGCCGTACCCGCAATCGCACCCACAACAACTGCCTTACCTTCAACCGGTGTAAACTGGTAAACAAATATTCCCATCGTCCAGAGAATTAGAGCCGAGGATGCACATCCGGCTGCGTACTGTGTCGCTGCCTTTGTGGTGTACTGGCTGTTCAGACCCGCCTCGAAATCTTCAAATGCTTTCAGCGGGTCGACCCCTTCAGGCATCTCGAGAGCCGAGCGCAAAGCACAAGCAAGTTCTCTTCTCACATCCTCGCGCTTCCCGGTCGGAAAGCTCCTGCGGGCAGCCAGCGCAAGGCTTTCGAATTTTCTGATGGCTGTCTGGAGCCTGTCCGGTACTCTCTCGTCGGCATAATACTCCCACCGGATGTGACCGTCCTCGGTGATATAGACTCCACTGGAATTACTCTGACCTACTATCTCGCCAATCTTCTGGCCCGTCGTGACCAGGCAATCGCCAACCTCGTATGGATGCACCGACTCAACCGGCATACATCCTCCTGTCAGTTGTACCGGGAATCGAAATGACTTTTTGGGCGGGATAACGACTTCGCGCGCTCTATTGCCCTTTTTGCAGGGAGCCAATCAATGCTGACTGCACACGATGTTAACCTGTGGAATGAAGAAAATCAAACGCAAAGGGAAAAGCAGGTAAAGGTTGAGGTAAATGTAAAGACATATTTGAGGATGAATTAGGGGGGATTCCATTGGAGTCATCTGTTGAAATTGCTTGGGAAACAATCATGTGAAGAGAAGTAACCTCTGGACAGGGGCGGAATCGAACCGCCGACGCATAGCATTCTTAGCCCGCATGTAAACGACGATTCCGGGCTGTTTTGGCGCCTATTTAGTCCGTTGTACAGTAAACTGTACAGTTTTTGTGTAACTCCCGTCATGAATTTCGGGGAACAATCTAGTGAGAGACTAAAGATGAGATTCGTGCGTGCACCTGTGTGCCATGATACGTGAGGTCGTTCGTAATGAATGTTCTCAATCATCGTAGTGTCTTGCGTCTCAACTAAAAAGCGGGGTCAGTGTAACAATCCGATGGCCTTGTTTAAGGTAAGACTCATCTCATTATCCAAAAGTGAATCGAGTGTTCAAACGGGACAAAACAATCGGTGAGCTGTCCAACATGCCATGATCAAATAGAGGAGGCGTGTACTGCAAATTCAGTACGTGTCTGCAATGGTGACGCTGAACAAATGTGTGCCGTAGAAAAAGGTCTTGCTGAAAATTAAGGGCGGGAAAGGCCCGCCCGTAATTGTCGTTATTTCTGAATCAAGAATTGAGCAGACTCTCGCAACTGTCTGCATTGTTCCGCATCCAATTGGGGATATTTAGAGACTAGCCCGCGCGCGTCCGTGTCTCGAGAAGTTGTGTCCTCAACTTTCTCAAGAGTATCGTCACTCAATAGAAAATCGATAGTGACTCGTAGCGCTCCAGCCAGCTGTTTTAGTTTGTGGGATTTTAATTGCAGCATTTTGTCGGCTTCAACTTCCGAAAGGCTTGCTCGGGTTATCATGGCACGCCGTGCCAGCTCACCTTGAGAAAGGCCTGAGCCGCTCAGTAACCGGACAAAATGTTCCTTTCGCCAAGTTTGGACGTCCAGTTTCTTCCAAAACTTGAGATAACCTCAATTGCCGTATTCAGAAATGTTGCCCATGTCGGGTCTGTTAATCTGACAGCCTCACCAGCTCCGATTTCCTCAAATCTTGTCCGTTTTGTCGATCGAGGGTTGACACGCTTACAGCCTGTCTTCCTTGACACCTATTGGAATTGTCCTTAAAATTATCAGGATAGATCCCCGCCGGGAATATCTCATCCTGTACTTCCCGGGAAAAGGTTGGTCTGCCGACCCGCATAGAGGCAGCTCGATCTTATTATAGGAATAAGGAGGAGTGATGATGTCAAGCACCAAAAAGATCACCCAGCCAGACTTCGCCCGATTCCCACTCTACAACGAAGGACAATTCCGTCGGTTTGTCGAATTGTCGCCGGACCTCATAGCTGTTCATTCTCACGGCATCATTACGTACATGAACCCGGCGGGGGTGAGAATCCTCGGCTTCGAAAGAATCTCGGACGTGGTCGGGCGGCCCATCATCGAGCTCGTACATCCGATGATGAGGCCCGGTCTCGCGATTGAGCTCAACAAGATTTATGAGCAGAAAAAGGAGCGTCGGGCCGTCAAATATAAACTTGTTCGCCCCGACGGCAGGATGATCTATTTCGAAATCTACTCGTTCCCGGTTCTTTTGAGCGATAGTGATGGTCGCCAGGTAGTCGCTCATGACATAACAAGTCGTGTCGAAGCTGAGAGGACCCTGAGAAGAAGCAGACAGTTGTTCAGGCTACTTGTGGAAGGCGTACGAGAATATGCGATGTACACCATGGACAAGCAGGGCTACATAACAAGCTGGAATCAGGGCGCGGAGAGGATCAAAGGTTACCGGAGAGACGAGATCATCGGAAAGAACTTCTCTACTTTCTTTCCGTCGGAGGCGATAGCCGCGGGGAAACCGGAGAGTCTTCTCAGAACCGCCGAGCGAAAAGGACAGGTTCAGGAGGAGGGATGGCGCGTTCGGAAAGACGGGCGTTTGTTCTGGGCGGGCATTCTGCTTACGGCCATGCGAGACAACCGCGGCAATCTTGTCGGCTTCTCCAAAATCACAAAGGATCTTACTGAAAGGAAACTTGCTGACGAACGACTGTTCAAAGAGATGCAACAACTTCAGGCGATCCTCAACGCCGCCCCACTGGCGATATTGACAATTGATGGCAGGGGCGTGCTATTGAGCTGGAACAAGGGGGCCGAGCAGATGTTCGGCTGGACAAAGGAAGAAGCGGTGGGCCGGGTGTGTCCCACAGTTCCTGATTCAGAACTCGAAGATTATTTCGAGATGATCAACAAGGCCTTTGGAGGAGAATCGTTAGCTGGTCATGTCCGGAATCGCCGGAAGAAAAACGGGACTGTGATCCAGACGAGCATCGCTTATGCCCCTATCACGAATACGGAAGGGAAAACGGAGAGCATTATCGTGGTGCTCGATGATATTACTGAGAGAAGGCGCGCCGAGAGGCAGCTGAAGGAATCACATGAAAGGCTTAAGGCATTATCGCGGGGACTGGAATCTGTAAGAGAGGAAGAAAAGAAGACAATAGCACGCGAGATTCATGATCAACTAGGACAGATGCTTACAGCCCTAAAAATGGAATTGGACACACTTCGGAATAGGCTCTCGTCGAATGAGACGTCGGATCCGACGACGATAGATGAAGAGTTTAATTCTTCTGTCGGCTTGGTTGACAATGCCATAGATACGGTTAGAAAAATTGCCTCCGATCTGCGTCCGGGCATTCTCGATCACCTTGGACTGGCCGCGGCCATATCCGAATTGGGAATAACATTTGAAAAGAGAACTCGGATCAAATGCACCGTAGATATACACACTGGCAGCAGACAGTTGAGTCCGGAAGAATCCATTGCGATTTACAGAATCATTCAGGAAGCCCTGACCAATGTGGCTAGACACTCCCGGGCGAGCAGCGTGAGGATCAAATCGGATTATCAAGGTGGGGAATTACACGTGGACTTATGCGATAATGGCAGGGGGATAGTTGATGAGGAGATTTTCCGTAATCATTCTCTTGGCGTTTTTGGGATGCGTGAGCGGGCAGAGTCGATTGGCGGCTCACTTGTTGTTTCCCGCGGTGAAGAAGGGGGAACCGTGGTCCGGGTTATAATCCCTAATCCCGAAAAGGGTGGCCGGGAAACGTCCCACGAGGAAGGTCAGCTTCGTGAAGCTGACTAAGGTTTTCATCGTTGACGATCATGAACTCGTACGGGAAGGCATCCGCAAAATTCTGAGTCGCTTTCCGGATATCGCCATTGTCGGCGAATCAAATTCGGCTGAGGAACTCCTGGGGAGCGACGGGATGAAGGACGCTGATCTGATTCTCCTCGATATTGCTCTGCCTGGGAGAAGCGGCTTGGAGATCCTCACACAGCTCAAAGGCATTCGCGCCGACGCTCGGATACTGTTCCTGAGCATGTTTTCCGAAGAACAATTCGCGATCCGCGCGTTGAAAGCGGGAGCGGACGGGTATATTTCGAAGAAGGCGGCGGCTCAAGAACTCGTGGATGCAATCCACGCGATCTCCAGGGGAAAGAAGTACGTGAGTCCGACTGTAAAGGAACGGCTCGTCGAGGAGATACAAAGCCCCAGCCATCCTCATTCCATGCAAACCCTATCGGATAGGGAATTGTCAGTCCTGAGGCTCATAGCGGAGGGCAAAGGAGCAAGCGAGATAGCCCGGCAATTGTTTCTAAGTGTGAATACCGTAATGACATACAGGAGACGCCTCCTTAAGAAACTAGGTTTGAAGACAAATGCGGATCTGGTCAGGTATGCGTTGGAGAACGATATCATTTTGTGATTTGTGAGGTTACTCTTCCCCTGTGGTTTCGCCAGCCCTGTACCACTTCCAGGGCCGGACCTATTATGGTCTGATATTTCCGAAGTAAGGGTAACTCACTCGTCATAGTTTTCGTGACATGGAAATTGCACTTTTGGTGACAGGTGGCC
Organism: Candidatus Kryptoniota bacterium; assembly: GCA_046706365.1. Classification (GTDB taxonomy): domain Bacteria; phylum Bacteroidota; class Ignavibacteria; order Kryptoniales; family JAKASW01; genus JAKASW01. The sequence goes on from JBJKPN010000061.1 coordinate 16,105, forward strand.
GATTCGGCGAATCTGTAAATTGTGCGAGAAAAACAAACTGAATGGGTTGAAGCGGAAATATTGAGAACCTATGTCCTCGGCGATATAGGGTGAGAAATGGTGTGCTGATTTTTTTCGGATTGGTTTAGCGTCAATTTGAGAACCGTTTGGATGACAGCCCGTGTAGGGCATTTATAAATAGACCAAAAGTACTCGGGAATTTTGGAAAATCCTCTCAAACCTCGTTTTCCCGAGATATGGAAGACGGCCACTCTTTTCTCTTCAGCGGTTGAGCCATGGGAAACGCCACGTGAAGGGATAGAGTTGTACCCCACATCTTTGAATAGTCTGTCTGCCGGGTGCTGCTGGATAGCATTATGTCGGAATTGTAACTTGGCCCTCTCTCCAGGAACAAGCGAACAGTGAACCGACATAAGTGATATGGACTCTGGCTGAGGGGTAGAAGCTGAAGGGAATATTCTTCATCCAGCTTGTTGCGACTCACCGGCGAGCAGGGCGATCAAAGGGAATGCGGAGATTTAAACAATCTTGCGTTTCCAACGTCATCCCCATCTGAAAAACTCACGCTAAACTGACTTACGAACACCAGGAAAAACAGGAAACTAGCTGGAGGATTACCGATGCTTGGCGGGGATTCGGAGGCATTGGAGATTCTACCTCTTGAAGACAATCCGGCCGATTCAGCATGGGTTGGAGAAATGTTGAGGAGGGCCGGGACACTGTGTCGGTTTCGCCGCCTTTGGTCAAGGCTGGACTACGCGCGCGCGCTTGTGAGGAAGAAGTTTGACTTGATAACGTCGGATGTAATGCTGCAGTCGCTTACAGGATCAGAAGCTCCCGTAATCACGCGGGAAAAAGCATCTGGGACACCTTTGGCTTTCTCTCATGATTGCGTCTCGATGGGACTGGATAGCAATGTTTGCTCAAAGATGCGACAGATGATGTACCAGGAGTCAAACTTTCAGGATTTATCTCCGTGATAACCCGGGCCATTAAAGAAGAATGATATGAGATTATTCCACTTGAAAACAAAGTTACGAGATCCTAAAAGCCCTGAAAAGAGTTTCGATGATCATAAGACTTGAAAAACGTGCTCTTCGTACAGGCTTAATCTACTGGCTGATCACCGTCGGCTGGGTGCTCGTCACCGAAGAATTTATTGGCTTCTGGATAACGAGCCCGCGCGGGATCGACCTGTTCGGAATTTATAGAGAAATCGTCTTTGCCAGCATTACAGCAGTATTGCTTTATTTACTTATTGCGAGACAAACGAGGCGTTTCAAGAAAGAGGCAGAAAACCTGAATGCCTCACATGACTTACTTCGAAAGAGTGAAGCGCATCTGAAGACGGCTCAGATGCTGGCGCGCGTCGGCAGCTGGGTATGGGATCGGGAAAGCCGTAAGATGAGCTGGTCGGATGAGATGTTCCGTATATTTGATATCGAGCGTGAGAATTTCACCGGAGATCCGATGGCAATACAAGAGCGTATCCATCCGGATGACCAGGAACGGTACCTGGAGGTAATGAACGCATCTCTTCAAAGGGGAGAGCCGCTCCCGCATCCTGTGGAATTTAGGATCGTGCTTCCGGGCGGCGAGGTGAGACATCTCATCTCTCTGAATCCTAGTCCGGAAAGGGAGTCTTCCGACGGACGACGGGTCACCGGCGCCATACAGGATATTACGGAATCAAAGAAGAATGAAGATGCATTGCGGAAAAGTGAAACTCTTCTGAAGAGAGCAGAGGCCTTGGCTCACCTCGGCCACGGCAGCTGGGATCCGGATAATGATGAGACTACATGGTCCGAGGAAATGTACAGGATTGCGGAGAGGGACCTCAGCATGCCTCCGCCGAGCTACGCTGAACGGGCGTCCATCTATACAAAGGAAAGCTGGAGCAGATTCGATGCCGCGCTAAGGAACACTGCTAAAACCGGCGAACCTTATGATCTTGAGATCCAAGTGAAACGTCCTGACGGGGAGATACGGGAAGTTAGAGTTCGGGGTGAGGCGGACAGGGACGAAAACGGCAGGATCGTGAAACTAATCGGTACGATGCAGGATATAACGGAGCAGAAAAAGGCAGAGCTGGCACTTCGCGAGAGCGAAAACAGATACCGATCCCTGTTCGAACACACTCAGGATGCAATTCTGCTTACGACACCTGACGGACAAATACTCGCCGCGAATCCGGCTGCTTGCAGTATCTTCGGTAGAACCGCCGAGAATATCCGCAGGGCTGGCAGGGATAGCCTGGTTGATTTCACGGACCCTCGCCTTCTCGGGGCGTTGGAAGCCAGGAGGCTGCATGGCAAGTTCACCGGCGAACTTACTTTGCTGCGAAACAGCGGAGAGAAATTCGACGCGGAAGTTTCTTCATCTGTTTTCGCCGACAGGGAGGGGAATCTGAACACCAGCATGATAATCCGCGACATCACAGACCGCAAACTGGCTGAGGACGCCCTTCGTCTTCAGTCAAGCGCACTCACATCAGCGGCAAACGCCATCGTAATAACAGACAGGCGGGGCGCCGTAATCTACGTGAACCCCTCCTTTACTCATCTCACCGGATATTCCCTGGACGAGGTAAAAGAGAAGAATTTGAGGATTCTTAGATCCGGTAATCAGGACGAGGCTTTCTACAGAAAGCTGTGGGATACGATTATTTCCGGCAAAGTCTGGAGTGGACGGCTGGTCAACAGGCGCAAAGATGGGAGTGTTTACCACGAAGAGCAAACGATCACGCCGGTAAGGGTCGGCGGCGACCAGATAACGCATTTCATAGCCATCAAACAGGACGTGACAGAGCGGATCCGCTACGAAGAGGCGCTGCAATCTTCAATGGAGCAGCTGCATGAATTAACCGCACGGCTGGAGAGCGTAAGGGAGGAGGAGAGGAAGTCAATTTCTCACGAGGTCCACGATGAGTTGGGGCAGCTTCTTACCGCAATTAAGATGGATATGCTTTCGCTGAAGGAGGCGAGCACCCTTACGGACGGGGACGAACGGATCGAGATTGAGTCAGTGGTACTGTTGATAGACGAAGCAATGAGGACAGTAAGAGATATTTCGGCCAGGCTTCGTCCGAGTGTTCTCGATTATCTCGGCCTAATTCCCGCAATCGAGTGGGAGGTGGAAAGGTTTGAAAAACGTTCCGGCATCGACTGCAGGGTGCGACTCCCGAACCCGGCCCCCCGAATCGACGAAGTGCGGTCGACGGTCTTGTTCAGAATAGTTCAGGAGGCGCTTACAAACGTGGCAAGGCATTCCGGTGCGAAAACGGTCCTAATCGTCCTGTTCGAGGAAAACAACGAATACGTGATGAGCGTGAACGACGACGGAGTAGGAATCCGGCCGGAGCAGATCGATGATCCGCGCTCCTTCGGGCTCCTCGGCATCCGAGAGCGGCTACATCCGCTTGGCGGGAGGTGCACAATTGCCGGGCAAGCAGGGGAGGGGACCGAGATTGTCGTGTACATACCGAAAGCACAAAACGACGAAGGTGAGAAATGATACGTGTCCTGATTGTCGACGACCATCCGCTTGTAAGGGCCGGCCTGATCGCCGAACTTTCGAAAGCTTCAGACATTTCAGTCGCCGGGGAGGCCGCTGACGGATATGATGCCCTTACGAGAGCTCGCGAGATCAAGCCGGACCTGGTACTGCTCGATATTGCACTTCCGGGAAAGAACGGTCTCGAGGTACTGAAAGATCTGCAGGCCGAAATGCCGGAAGTGAAAGTCCTCGTCCTGAGCGCATTTCCGGAAAGGCAGTACGCAATCAGGTGCATCAGAAACGGAGCGAAAGGTTACGTAACCAAGGATACGGCCTCCGCGGATTTGATCAATGCCGTGAGGAAAGTGATAAACGGAGGGAAGTTTATAAGTGCCTCTCTGGCCGATCTGATGGCTGCGGAAATCGGGTCGAATGTAAAGCGACTGCCTCACGAGACTCTCTCGGACCGCGAGTTCCAGATTCTCTGCCTGATCGGGCAGGGCAATACAGTGTCGCAGATTGCCGATATACTCTGCCTGAGCATCTCCAGCGTCAACACCTATCGTCACCGTATACTCGTCAAGATGCATATGCAGACCACCGCGCAGCTGATCCGCTATGTGCTGGACAACAACCTGGCCTCGGTGAAGTGACGTCAATCTGAGGTGCTTCGGAACCCGGTCGGCCGTCACCTATAGTCTTACCTTGATTCTATCATTCATGATTACCCTCGGTGCGGGGTGCAACTCCGGCCGTCCGGACAAATAGCATTTTTGTCGACACGGTTATTGGGTGCGTTGCTACACTGTCCGGACTACGTTGCTCCGATACAAACAAGTGACACGAGGTCTCTGCAAGGCGCCCCTGAATGTAGGATGCTGAGAGTGGATTTGAAAGGGATAAATAGCGCGGCCGTCGGCGGGGCACTTCCACAAAATGCGATCCTGATCCGAAAGTAACTAAATGTTCCGATGGCAGATCGGATTCGGGATTCGCCCGCTACTATCTGATCGATCGGTCAGACGGTGTGTTTGCGAGTATGCGGGCAAAACAAATACAGCGCGCAGAAAGGCGGCATTGAAATGGATGTTAATGCAGTCTCTTTGAGTCTATCGGCGATCGAGGGAGCTGACAGGCGGGATTATCCGCGCTTGTCGCGGGCGGCGGCATGAGAACATGCTCCTGCCGAAGGAAGATGGAAAACTCTATGGAGAAGAGCCGGTGAGCCCCGGGGAATTTGAGGATCGGTCTGAGCAGCATCCGGATCGGCGGTCATCGACGGCAAGCGATAATTGCGATAGGGAGCCGAACCAGGCACCCAATGTACTCGTGTGTCCTGACGATTGGAGCAGCGAAATCTCGGCATACGTGGGGCAACTGAAGGCTATGATGCGAACGAGCGAAGAAGGTTTCTTGTCCGTCGGCTCGCAGCTTCAGGAGGTTCAGACCGGCACGCAGCAAGTCTCGCTTAAGCTGGGTGGTTTGATGGCCGATTACTCGGACGAAGACGGCGGGAATTCATTAAAAGAACTGCAACTAATGTCTGTGCGATCTACAAACCAGCTGAATTCGTTCGACGAGTATTCGACCAAGGCGATTACACGGCTGGAGAACCTGCAATCCCCTCTCGTCTCCCTGCCGGAGTCACTGAAGGAGTTCGACCGGCTCGTCTCACGTCTGAGGAAAATGGGCATAGTTGCTCACATAGAGGCGGCCAGACTTGGGAACGAAGGGCTCGACTTTGTCCGTTTGGCGGAAGCCGTTTCCGCTCTTGGTGAGCAAATCGCCGCCAAAGCAAAAGAAGTACGGGTGTACATCGATGCAGTCGGCAAAGTCATACTGTCGAACAAGTCAAAAATGGAACACTTGGCAGACAAACACCGCTACGTTACGGACCGCGTGACGGGCGACATGCAGTCGAACTTGCAGGTATTGAACGAGAAGCAGGAGCTGTATCAGCAAACGACATCCGGGATTTCGGCCAAGTCAGAAGAGGCTGTCCGAAACATAAATGTCGTCGTTCAGTCGGTCCAATATCACGACATTACCCGTCAGCAGGTAGACCACATTCTCGAAGCGCTCGAAAGCGTTCGGGAGGAAGATTCTGCCGTTGACATCATACCGATCTTCGAGATTCAAGTCGCGCAGCTGAAGCGGGTCGGAAGGGAGTTTGAACAGGCAATCCTTTCAATTACGACCGCGCTTGGGGACCTTTCCAGCGCGGTTACGATGATGCTGTCGGAATCGGAACAAATGACAAATTTCACTAAAGACTCCGGCAGCACTTTCTTCGAACAGGTTGAGAGAGGGCTCGAATTTCTGACGGCAACGATGGCGGAAGACCGGTACGCCGTCCGGGATCTCACTTCTTCACTGCGTCAGATAAGCGAGCATGTGCGCAAGATGAAGTCGTTCATGGATGAGATGGTCGATGTCGGATCTGAGATCGAGCTGCTGGCCCTCAACTCCAGAGTGAAAGCGGCCAAGACGGGCAAAGCAGGAGTGACACTCGGCGTGATCGCCGAATCGATACAAATGCTCTCGTCAGATACGCTCAAAGAGGTGGGCGAAGTCATCAGACAAATGTCGGACATGGTAGCGGCGTCAAGTGATCTCACGGACGATCGCGCGATCGAGGACATGCTTCAGCGGGCCGAGTCGGAAACAAACGAAATTATCGGGAAGCTGACCGACGCAGTCCGGGCCTTTCATGCGAGCAACGAAACGAGCAATAAAGTATTTCTGGAAACTGAATCCGTTTGCGAGATGGTGTACGCCCAATTGGAGGAACTGGCGAGTCGGATCGGCCAGCACGGTAGTCTTGGTGAGTCGCTTGTGGAGACCGGCTTATTGTTGGAGAAGCTTGTGCAGCGGCTTAGAGCGTCGGTGCCGGATTCAGCCCAGGCGATTATCGACCTGCGATTGGAAGAAATACGAAAGAACTACACCATGGAAACCGAACGTTCCACTCACTTCGCTGTCTTGCAAGGGAAAATCACCGACGATGGACTGCAGGCGGACGGCGGCGGCAGCATCGAGCTGTTCTAGGTGAAGAATGATAGTCAAAACACTTGTACATGTGGAGCTTAACTAATGGGCAAATTGATAATGACGGTGGACGATTCCACCAGTGTCAGGCAAATGGTATCATTCACTCTCGGGGGCGCGGGTTACCAGGTCGTCGAGGCGGTCGACGGAAAGGACGCCCTCACGAAACTCGGAGGGGCTACGACTGTCAACATGGTTATCACCGACCTGAACATGCCCAACATGGATGGGATCGAACTCATTAAAAACGTTCGCGCACAGCAGCGGCACAAATTCATCCCGATTCTCATGCTGACGACGGAGTCGCAGGAAGCCAGGAAGCAGCAGGGAAAAGCTGCAGGGGCTTCGGGCTGGATAGTGAAGCCTTTCAGTGCCACCCAGCTGGTCGACGTCGTAGGAAAGCTTCTGAAATGATGGATCGAAATCAACAGGTATTTGTAGAAGAAGTAAAGGACCTTCTCTCGGGGCTTGAAGAAGCATTACTGGAGATTGAGCACGATCCTCAAAATGAGGATTTGATCGGGACGATCTTTCGTGCGATGCATACGATCAAGGGATCCAGCGCGATGTTCGGATTCGATTCGATCGCCTCCTTCACTCACGAGATAGAAACGGCATTCGACTTCGTGCGCGAAGGAAAAGTGAACGTAACTCCCGAGCTTATTACACTCACTCTTGCGAGCAGGGATCACATCGCTTCACTTCTGGCCCTCGCGGAAGAGGGAAATGAGCCGGACGAGACTCTTCTGCAAAGAGGGAGTCAAATCCTGCAGCAGCTTCGTCGTTTAATGCCCGCGGCGGCTTTGCCGGATGCCGCTCCTGCGTCTACCGGGCCGGTCAAACCGGAAGCAAGCGGGGACAGCAGGAACCAGGTTCTCTACAGGATACACTTCAAGCCTCCGGAAAATATATATCTCCGCGGGTTGGACCCCGACAACCTTATTGACGAGCTGGCAGCCATGGGCGAAGAGGAGCACATTATCCACTCAGACGAAACACCGGCACAGGAGCAGCCGGAAGAGAAGCTGTGCCGCTCAACGTACGAGATTCTCCTTTCAACCGCCCACCCTGCCGAGGGAATCCGCGATGTCTTTATTTTCGTGGAAGAAGACAGCGAGCTGCTGATCGATAAACTGTACGATGCCGCTCCCGTCGGGAGGAACAAGTGGGGGCCGCTGCTGGAAACCATGCGCGTGTCCCGAAACGTCCCCGTCTCGTCGCTGCAGGCAATCGTCAAAGAGCTGCTTGGGGAGCAATCTCAGAGAAAGACCGAAGCACCGGGGATACGAGCAGGTGCCCATCAGCAGAATATGCAAACGATCAAGGTCCCATCGGAGAAGCTCGACAAGCTTGTCAACCTGGTCGGCGAGCTGGTAACCGTGCAGGCGCGGCTGACCCAGTCTGCTGCAGACCTTGCGGATCCGGAGCTGACTCAGATCTCCGAAGAAGTGGAGATGCTGATTTCCGAATTGCGGGACAACGCGATGAGCATAAGGATGATCCCGATAGGCACCACATTCGCACGCTTCCAGAGATTGGTCCGGGATCTTTCGATGGAGCTCGGAAAGGAAATCCAGCTGGTCACGGAAGGTGAAGAGACAGAGCTGGACAAGACTGTCATAGAGAGGCTTGGCGATCCCCTCGTCCACATGATAAGGAATTCGATCGACCACGGTATCGAGCCGCCCGCTGAGCGCGAGGCGGCAGGGAAACCGCGGGGCGGGACAATAAGGCTCTCCGCAATTCATTCGGGCGCGAACGTCGACATCATAATCGCGGACGACGGCCGAGGCTTCGATCTGGAGGCGATTCATTCGAAAGCGATAGCGCAGGGCCTGGTAAGTGCGGACGCCCGCATGACCGAGCAGGAGCTCCTGTCGCTCGTGTTTTCCCCCGGCTTCTCCACGGCGAAGGAAGTGACGAGCGTATCGGGCCGCGGCGTCGGAATGGACGTGGTAAGGCGGAGTATCGAAGATCTCGGCGGCAAGATAGAAGTTGCGAACAACTCGGGAAAAGGCTCCGTAATAACGCTTAAGCTTCCGCTCACGCTGGCCATAATCGAGGGTTTGCTGGTTAAAGTCGGCACGGAGCTGTTTGCCCTTCCGCTGGCCGCCATCAAGGAATGTGTCGAGCTCCCGCCTCCTGAGGCCCGGAGGGGAAATGGAGGCCAGCTCATCAGCGTCCGCGGTGAAATCATTCCATATGTCCGGCTGCGCGACTACTTCAGGATGAGCGGAGGCGGCTCGTCCTTCGAGTACGTCGCAATAACGGAGGTCGAAGGCAAGCGATGCGGGTTTGCCGTCGACACTGTAATCGGAGAACATCAAATCGTCATAAAGTCACTCGGAACCATGTATAAAGACGTTCAGGGAATCTCGGGAGCTACCGTTCTCGGGGACGGGACCGTCGCCCTGATAATCGACATACCGAAGCTCGTGGCCAGTGCAGAGCTGGAGCGGGAAGAATTGGTGCGGCTGGAAAGAGTCGCGTTGAACGAGATTCAGGAACAGGATCAAAATAATTTTAAACATAAGTGAAGGAGATAGGGTATGAAATCAGACCCAGTTAAGAGACAGGTCGCAAACAGGAGGGCTGACTCCGACCAGCATGAGATGATGGCAGAAGTTCTCCGCCTCGTGGATGCGGCAAAACGTGGCCAGCTGTCCGAAAGGGCCGATCTGACCAAATTCGACGGAGAATCCAAAGCACTGTTGCAGGGAGTAAACGAGATGCTTGACGCGGTGATAAAACCGCTCGACGTAGCGGCGGACTACGTGGACAAGATCAGCAGCGGAATCGTTCCCGAGAAAATTACCGACGCTTACAACGGCGATTTCAATACGATCAAGAACAACCTGAACAAATGCATCGAGGCTATCAGTGGATTGGTATCCGGGATGAACAACATGTCGCACCAGCACGACCTCGGTGACATCGACGTGACAATTGCAATAGACAAGTTTCAGGGTGTCTATAAGGAGATGGCGGACGGAGTCAACAAAATGGTCAGCGGCCACATTTCTGTCAAGAAGAAAGCAATGGCCTGCGTGGCGGAATTCAGCAAGGGCAATTTCGATGCACCTCTCGAACAATTTCCGGGAAAGAAGGCCTTTATCAACGATAATCTGGAAGCCCTCAGAGCAAATCTCAAAAAAGTAAGTGCAGAAGTCGGATCGCTGATCAAAGCGGCTGCCGACGGCGAGCTTGACAGGCGGGCCGACGCGAGCGTGTTCCAGGGCGACTGGAACAAGTTGGTAAACGGAGTCAATGACACGATTACGAATATCGTCAACCCGCTTATGGTCACTGCCGACTATGTCGACAAGGTCGCCAAGGGTATCATCCCGCCCGAAATCACCACGGAATATAAGGGACAATACAACGTTATCAAGACCAATCTCAATGCCGTCGTCAAGATGATGAGCGAGCTTCTGACTGAGACAGACATGCTAATCAGGGCGACGGTCGAGGGCAAGTTGTCCACTCGCGGCAATGCCTCGAAATTTGCCGGAGACTGGGGCGAACTGGTGACCGGCGTGAACAGCCTGGTGGATGCATTCGTCAGGCCGATAAACGTGACGGCAGAATATGTCGACCGGATATCGAAGGGCGACATACCGCCGAAGATAGTGGATACCTACAACGGCGATTTCAACGAGATAAAGAACAACCTGAACTCATGCATAGACACGATGAGCGGTCTGCTCGGTGAGACAGACAAGCTGATCAAGGCGACGGTCGAGGGCAAGTTGTCCACCCGCGGCGACGCTTCGAAGTTTGTCGGCGGCTGGGGCGAACTGGTGACCGGCGTGAACAGCCTGGTGGATGCATTCGTCAGGCCGATAAACGTGACGGCGGAATACGTCGACCGGATATCGAAGGGCGACATACCGCCGAAGATAGTGGATACCTACAACGGCGATTTCAACGAGATAAAGAACAACCTGAACTCAGCCATCGACACGATGAACGGTCTTCTTGAAGAGACGGACAGAATCGCCAAGGCCGCGGCGGACGGGGAACTGGATAAGCGAGCCGACGCATCGAAGTTCATCGGCGGCTGGAACCGGCTGGTGAGCGGCGTCAACGAAACGATCACGAACATCGTGAACCCGCTCATGGTAACGGCCGACTATGTAGACAAAGTCGCCAAAGGCGTAATTCCGCCGGAGATCACCACCGAGTACAAGGGCCAGTATAACGTCATCAAGACAAACCTGAATGCAGTTGTGAAAATGATGAGCGAGCTCCTCCGGGAAACGGACATCATCATTAAGGCAGCGGCAGCCGGTGACCTCGACAAGCGGGCCGACGATTCGAGATTCGTCGGAGGGTGGAACCAGCTGGTGGCCGGAGTAAACGACACGATTACGAATATCGTCAACCCGTTGATGGTCACCGCAGACTACGTCGACAAGGTAGCCAAGGGAATCATTCCGCCGGAGATAACAACTGAATACAAAGGTCAGTACAACGTAATCAAAACCAACCTGAACGCCGTCGTGAAGATGATGAGCGAACTCCTCCGGGAGACCGATATCATTATCAAGGCTGCAGCGGACGGTGACCTGGACAAGCGGGCTGACGCCTCGAAATTTGTCGGAGGATGGAACCAGCTCGTGAAGGGCGTCAATGACACGATTACGAATATCGTCGATCCGTTGATGGTCACCGCGGACTACGTCGACAAGGTCGCCAAAGGAATCATACCGCCCGAGATTACGACAGTCTACAAGGGCCAGTACAACGTAATCAAGACGAACCTGAACGCCGTCGTGAAGATGATGAGCGAACTGCTCAGGGAGACAGATATCATCATCAAGGCCGCAGCGGACGGCGACCTGGACAAGCGGGCCGACGCCTCGAAGTTTGTCGGAGGATGGAACCAGCTCGTGAAGGGAGTCAACGACACGATAACAAACATCGTCGATCCCCTGATGGTCACCGCGGACTACGTCGACAAGGTCGCCAAGGGCATTATCCCGCCGGAGATCACGACCGCCTACAAAGGTCAGTACAACATAATCAAGACGAACCTGAACGCCCTGGTCAAGATGATGAGCGAGCTCCTCAAGGAAACGGACCAACTTGTCAAGGCGGCACTGGACGGCAAACTTCAGACGCGGGCGAACGCGGATAACTTCGTCGGCGGGTGGAACCAGCTTGTCAGGGGAGTCAACGAGACCCTCGACGCGGTCGTGGAGCCGCTCCAGGAAGTTATCGGCATCATGTCAAAAATGATGGAAGGCCATTTTGCGGACCGCATCGTCGGAAACTACAAGGGGGACTTCGATCAGCTGAAGAGAGCCGTGAATGCGGTAGGCGAATCACTACAGAACACGGTCGCTGATGTCGGCACGGTACTGACGGAAATGGCAAACGGCGACCTTACGGCGAAGATCACGGCGGACTACAAAGGCGATTTCATAAACATAAAGACGAGCATCAACCAGCTCGGTCAGGCACTCGACAAGGTGTTGACCGACATAAGCGCATCGGCGGAGAACGTCGCCTCCGGCAGCCAGGAGCTCAGCTCGACCTCCGAGCAGATGTCTCAGGGCGCAACGGAACAGGCGAGCGCGGCTGAAGAGGCCTCTTCTTCCACCGAGGAGATGGTCAGCAACATCAAGCAGAATGCCGACAACGCCCACCAGACAGAAAGCATTGCCACCAGGTCGGCACAGGATGCCCGCGTCGGCGGAGAATCCGTGCAGCAGACCGTGGAAGCGATGAAGAAGATCGCGAACAAGATCTCGATCATCGAGGAAATCGCGCGGCAGACGAACCTTCTCGCGCTGAACGCCGCAATAGAGGCCGCGCGTGCGGGGGAACACGGCAAGGGCTTCGCAGTCGTTGCCTCCGAAGTCAGAAAGCTGGCGGAGAGGAGTCAGTCGGCGGCAGGCGAAATCAACCAGCTCGCGGGCACAAGCGTCGAGATCGCCGAAAAGGCGGGAGAAATGCTGTCGAAGCTTGTTCCAGACATCCAGAAGACTGCAGAACTTGTCCAGGAGATTTCGAGCGCAAGTGCCGAACAGAGTACCGGTGCCGCTCAAATCAACAAGGCAATCCAGCAGCTCGACCAGGTAATACAGCAGAACGCTTCCGCATCGGAGCAGATGTCGGCAACATCCGAGGAATTGGCCGCCCAGTCCGAGACGATGAAGGAGGCTATCGGCTTCTTTAAGCTGAGTTCCTCCGGCCACCGGGCAAAGGAAAACGCAGCGAAGCATGCCCCGGCGGCGCACGTGGCTCACATCGGCAAGAAAGCACCGGAACCGAAGAAGCCTTCGACCAAAGGCACACCTGCGGGAATGGCCGCTACCCCGAACGGACATATCATTAACCTGGACGAGCATCCGCACAACGGTCACGAGGATGCCGAGTTCGAGAAATATTAAGGAGATAACGATGAGCGAAACTATCGCAGAAGCAGCGCAATACCTGACCTTCAAACTCGAGGATGAGGTATATGCTACTGACATCGCCCAGGTTCGTGAAGTACTGGAATACTCGAAGGTGACAAAGGTGCCGCGGACTCCCGACTACATGCGGGGCGTGATCAACCTTCGCGGACGAGTGGTACCCGTTCTCGACCTGAAGCTGAGATTCGGGATGAGCAAAACCGAACAGACAGTAAACACATGCGTGATCATCGTCGAGGTGAATGTGGACGGAGAAAGTCTGGTCATCGGCGCACTGGCCGACAGCGTTCAGGAGGTGGTCGAGATAGACTCTTCCGTGATCGAGCCGCCGCCGAAGATCGGAACCAAGCTGAACACCGAATTCATCCGCGGAATGGGAAAGCGCGACGAGGAGTTCGTCATCATTCTGGATATCGACAGGGTGTTCTCGTCCGAGAACCTGGACGCGGTGAAGGCGACCGTCGGAGAGGCGGAAAAAGCCTCCCAATAGCAGGCAAACAATCACTAGGGACGGACCTCCGGTTTCACGGTCGATGCTGGACGACCTGGGCCGGGAGTCCTCCCGATTGATGCGGAGACGGCCGGCCAACGCAGACCCTCGCAGGCAGGCTGACATGTGAAGGCACGCGAAGCCGGGCATGATCCTCAAAGTCATATCGAGTGATTACACATCGAACTTTCGAACAATGAGACAACAAATTCATGGCATTTACATTCTTCTTTCGTGACAATGCGGTCCTCGAACTCATAGGCACTCACGTCGTCCCCAGTCTCGTCGGCTACAGCAAGATTCGCATTTGGGACGGAGGATGCGCGATGGGTCCGGAGCCGTACTCACTTGCGATTACATTGGCCGAACGAATGAGTCATTTTGCTTTCCGCAACGTTCATATCGACGCAACCGACATTGACGAACAGGGAGACTTCGGCCGCACCATCGAGAAAGCGGTCTACCCGAAGGAAGAGCTTGAGCGGATTCCTCGGGCGATACTCGAAAAGTATTTCGTCCCGGCCGAAGAGCAGGGTTACTTCAGGATTATCGACACCATAAGAGGATCGATTCACTTCAGGCGGCACGACCTACTTTCCCTGAAACCGATCGCCGACGGTTACCAGCTTATTATGTGCAAGAACGTGCTTCTTCATTTTTCTCCGGACGACAGGACGAAAGTCATCAGGATGTTTCATTCCGCTCTTGCCCGGGGAGGTTATTTCGCGACCGAGCGGACACAGGAAATGCCGGAACAAGTCGCCGGCCTGTTCGAAAGAGTGTCGGCCGAGGGGCAGTTGTACAGAAAAGTCGAAGGAGCATCGTGAGAATTCATCTCCTTCGCTCGAAAGTCGCCGTCTACTCCGGCAACGCCTACCTGGTACTCGGAAACTCCAACCGTCTCGAGGACGTGAATTCTCTCGTCGATGCCGGAACAGACGGCAGCATCATCGATGCCATCGGATCGATTCAGACTGGGGTCGGCAAGAAACCGGTCGAACGGGTCGTACTAACTCACAATCACTTCGACCACGCCGGCGGACTTTCAAGGATCATAGATGCGTACGATCCCGAAACCTGCGCTTATTCCGCGATTCAAGGAGTAAAGAGACGGCTCCTCAACGGAGAAATCCTACTCCTGGGTGACGAACTGTTTGAAGTCCTGCATACTCCCGAACATTCGTCCGACTCAATCTGCCTCTATTCCCCAGGGACGCGGGTACTGTTTTCCGGAGACACTCCTCTCAGAATAAACAGTGCGGGAGGGACGTACGGGGAAAAATTCGTGATATTCCTCGAGGACCTTCTGCGACGCGGAGTTAACGCCATATACTCGGGCCACGACTCTCCGACATTGAAGGACGGCGGGCGTCTTATTCAGGAAAGTCTGAAGAACGTGCTGCGCAGCACCATCATAACCGGCGTGACGGAATAGTATGGGAGCTTTGACTATGATCCAGGAAGTGCATCAATGAATCTCAGACAAGATTCGATCACCGAGTCGAATGGACAAACAACCGGACTAATCCAGGTATTGGCATGAAGCAAGCCGAGAAAGAAGATTACGGACTGAACCGGACTGCGGAAACCCCGCACAGCTTGTCGAACACACACCAGAAACTGTCGGATCACGACTTCCTCCGGTTAAGCGCTTTCATCAGGGAAAAAACGGGAATCACGATATCGGAAATAAAGAAGACGATGTTGCAGGCGCGACTTCAGAAACGGCTGCGCGAACTTCGCATGGACGGCTTTTCTGAATATTGCCAATATCTGTTCAGCCCGGAAGGAACTGAAGAGGAGCTTGGCAGCTTCATCAACGTGGTTACCACTAACAAGACCGACTTCTTCCGCGAGCCTCACCATTTCGAATACCTGGTGAACGAAGCTGTCCCATATCTCCGGGGGCAAGGGTTGATTCAGCACCATTTCCTCAACGTGTGGAGCGCAGCATGTTCTACCGGAATGGAAGCTTACACGATCGCCATGACTCTTTCGGAGTACGCGTCGGCTAATCACGGATTTTCATGGTCGATTCTCGGAACAGACATTTCAACGAAAGTCCTGGAGAGCGCGTCCCGTGCCGTGTATAAAGAGGATGACATCGAGCCCGTACCCATGCCGATGAGAAAGAAATATCTCCTTCGAAGTACGGATCGCGCCGCCCGTCTCGTTAAGATCGTTCCGGAATTACGGTCCCGCGTCGAATTTTCACGGCTCAATTTTATGCAGGATCATTACGACCTGGGCCAGAAATTCGAGGTGATCTTCTGTCGGAACGCCTTGATTTACTTTGACCGGGCGACGGAGCTGCAAATCCTCACGAAAATCTCCCGATACCTTGTTCCGGGCGGTTTTCTTTTTCTCGGTCACTCGGAGTCGCTTAACGGTTTCCCGCTTCCGTTCGAAGTTGTCGGCACCACAATCTACAGGAAGAAGATGGGGGAGGAATGAACGGCAAAATTAAAGTCCTGGTCGTTGACGATTCATCGGTGGTCAGGCAGACTCTGAGCGACATCATGTCGTCCGATCCCGACATCGAAGTAATCGGGACCGCATCGGATCCTTATGTGGCGGTCGAGCGAATCGACGAGCAGGTTCCGGACGTAATTACTCTCGACGTTGAAATGCCACGGATGGACGGCATCACGTTTCTGCAGAAGATAATGTCGCAGCATCCGATACCGGTTGTCGTCATCTCGAGCCTGGCCGGCAAAGGGACCGAAACGGCCTGGAAGGCGATGGAATACGGGGCAGTGGAGGTCATAGCGAAGCCGTCGCTCGGAACGAAGCAGTTTATCGAGGAGTCGCGGATACAGATCTGCGACGCGGTGAAGGCGGCGGTTCGCGCCCGACTGAAGAAGACTCCCGTGCTGGAGGACGTCGCTCCAAAGCTTTCGGCCGACGTAATTCTGTCCAAGCCGGCTTCGCACGCTATGGCGGAAACGACCGAGAAGGTAATTGTCGTCGGCGCATCGACCGGAGGGACGGATGCGCTGCGGGTATTCCTCGAGATGGTCCCGGCGGATTCTCCGGGAATTCTCATCGTACAGCACATGCCGGAGCATTTCACCCGGACCTTTGCCGAACGGCTCAATTCGCTCTGTGCTATTACGGTCAAGGAAGCGGAAACGAACGACACGATAATCCGGGGGAGGGCTCTCATAGCGCCTGGAAACCGGCATACGCTCCTGAAGCGGAGCGGCGCGAGATACTTTGTCGAGGTTCGCGACGGCCCGCTTGTGTCGCGGCATCGTCCGAGTGTAGATGTCATGTTCCGCTCGACTGCGCGGTATGCAGGGAAGAACGCAATAGGAATTATCATGACCGGCATGGGCGACGACGGGGCGCGCGGAATGAAGGAGATGAAGGACGCCGGAGCGTATACCATCGCGCAGGACGAGGCGACGTGCGTGGTTTTCGGAATGCCTGCTGAGGCGATAAAAATGGGCGGAGTCGACAAGGTGCTGCCGCTTCAGTCGATCCTGGCCGAGGCGCTGCGTCATGCGTAGCCCGGGAGTGCCGTCTATATGCTAGTTCGAAAGAATGTCGATCCTATCCCTAGCGTCACGATCCATGTCGGAGGCATCCACGCGAGCGCGACGCAGGTAAAGGTTAAGACGCTTCTCGGCTCGTGTATCTCGGCTTGCCTTTTCGACCCGTCTACGGGGATAGGCGGCATGAACCATTTCCTCCTTCCCGGCGAACTGGACAGCGCGGACCTTTCCACCCGTTACGGGGTCAACGCCATGGAGATGCTGATAAACGAGATGATGAAGCTAGGAGCCAGCCGGGCACGTCTGCAGGCGAAGGCTTTCGGGGGCGGCGACATCTTCCGCGCAAATCATAAACTGATGATGGTCGGCAAGAGGAACATCAAGTTCATAAGGGAATTTCTCGAGACGGAAGGGATACCGATAATCAATGAGCGCCTGGGGGGGAACCAGGGACTCATAGTCCATTACCTGACCCGGACGTTCGAAGTGTTCGTCAAGCCTATCTCGACCGACCGGTACAAACAAAAGGAAGAAGAGGAAACGAGATTTTACAAGAAGATCGCAAAGGAGCTTGTACATCGTGAGTCCCAGAATGTTACGCTGTTTTAGCAATGGTTACGCCGCCTGCCGCGGCCGGGTGGGAGTGAAGCATGCTTAAGACGATTAGACAACTGAAGCTAAAGTTATCCCGCAGACGAAACGCCGGTTTGAAGGGAGAGGACCGCGAAGAGCAACTTCGAGTTTTGTCGCGCGCCGTGGAGCAGAATCCCGCCTCGATCATGATTACCGATAAGGACGGGTGCCTGGAGTATGTAAATCCCAAGTTCACCGAACTTACCGGCTACGCGCTCGAGGAAGTGGTCGGCAAGACGCCGCGCATTCTCAAGTCCGGTCACACGTCGGCAGAGGAGTACGCCAGGCTTTGGGAAACGATACTATCGGGCAAGGAATGGCGCGGGGAATTCTGCAATAAAAAAAGGGACGGCGAATACTACTGGGAAGCGGCATCCATATCTCCGATAGTAAACGGGCGCGGAGAAATAACCCACATTGTCGGAATCAAAGAGGATATTACGAAGTTCAAGTTGACCGACGCGAAGCTTCGTGAGAGCGAAGAGCGGTACCGGAACCTATTTGAAAAATCAAGCGACGCCATCATGACACTCGAGCCGCCGTCGTGGCACTTCACCTCGGGAAATCCCGCGGCTCTGGAAATGTTCGGGGTTAAGGACGAAAGCGAATTTGGTCTTCACGAGCCTTGGAATCTGTCCCCCGAATATCAGGAAGACGGCCGCCGCTCGGATCGTAAGGCCGGTGAAATGATCAGCATTGCGATGAGAGAAGGGTCGCATTCCTTCGAGTGGACGCATAAGCGGGCCGATGGAGAAGAGTTCCCGGCTATGGTATTGCTTTCCAGAGTGGACGCAAACAGCGGTCCGTTTCTGCAGGCAACCGTAAGGGATATCACAGAATTGAAGAAAGCGCAGGCGACATTGCGGGAGAACGAGTATCTCCTTTCCCAGTCCCAGCAGCTTGCGCACATCGGAAGCTGGGGATGGGATTTCAAAAGACCGTTCAAGAGAACGGAGGAGACCTGCCGAATTTTCGGGATCCCCCCCGACAGTGCAGAGCTGACGAGGGATGAAGTTCTGAGTGTCGTACATCCTTTGGACCGTCCGTTCATGGAAAAGTGGTTCAAGGCCTGCGTCGAGGGTAAGTCGCCTGGTGACTGCGAATTTCGTACAATCCTCCCCGACGGTTCCGTTCGTTATATCAATGCAAGTGGAGATCTCAAATACGATCCGTCAGGCCGGCCCGTTTATATGGCCGGAACCGTCCGGGACATAACTGAGAGGAAGCTTGCCGAAGATGCTTTGAAGAAAAGTGAGGAAAAATTCTCCAAGGCTTTCAGAACGAGCCCGGAGGCGATCGTGATCACTTGCATGGAAACCGGCAGGTACATTGACGTCAACGATGCCTTTGTGAAAAAGACTGGTTACAAAAGAGAGGAGATCATAGGCAAAACGTCAAACGGCTTGAACATTTGGATCGGTGAAAGGGACAGAGACCGATTTGTGGAAGCCATCTCCACTAACGGTATACTGGATAATACGGAAATGCGGTTTCGTATGAAGAACGGCGAAACTCGGGACTTCCTGGTATCAGCGGATGTTCTTGATATAGCGGGGGAGGAATGCTGCCTCTGCTTCACCGTCGATATCACCGGGCGAAAGCAGATTGAGCGGGAGCTGGTAAAGGCAAAAGAAGCGGCCGAAGAAGCAGTAAAGGCGAAATCGCAGTTTTTAGCCGTGATGAGCCATGAGATCCGCACACCCATGAACGGGATAGTGTCCGTTACGGAGCTTCTGCAGATGACGCAGCTTACTCCGCAGCAAAAGGATTACGTCGAGACAATGAGGGCCAGCGGCGAACTCCTCTTGTCCGTGATAAATGATATCCTGGATTTGTCCAAGATAGAGTATGGAAACCTCGATTTGCAGAAGAAACCGGTCAGGGTGGAGGAGTGCGTCAGAGAAGTCTACGATCTCTTGAAGGCGCAGACCGTAAGGAAGGGTATCAAGTTGTCCTACAACATCAGTCCGTCGGTTCCGTCCACTATCCTTTCCGACAAAGCACGCATGATGCAGGTTTTGTTCAATATTGCCGGTAATGCAGTCAAGTTCACCGATCGGGGCGAAGTGAAGATGACGGTCAGCGCGGAAAGAATCGGCAGCGAGTTGTGGAAGCTGGACTTCACGGTGAGAGATACAGGTGCCGGCATTCCAAGAGAGAAGATAGACAGCCTATTCGAGCCTTTTACCCAAATCGATTCCTCTACGACGAGATCGCACGGAGGCACAGGACTGGGATTGTCGATTGCCTCCAAGATTGTCGAGAACATGGGCGGGAAGATAACGGTCACGAGTGAGATTGACAAAGGCTCTACGTTTGCAATTACTATCCCTGTCGCCGAAGTTCGGGATGCAGAATTCAAGGCAGGCGACAAGATGCCGAAGGGGGAGGAGAGACAGGCTGAAGATTCGAGCCACAAAAGAGGAGGCCTGCGGATTCTTGTCGCGGAGGATAATGCGACCAATCGCTTCGTCATCCACCAGGCACTGAAGAACATAGGCCGTCAGGAAGATATCGTCTCCAATGGGGTGGAAGCCGTCGAAGCGGAGCGGCATTCGCACTATGACGTAATTCTGATGGACCTGCATATGCCGGAGATGGATGGCTTTGAGGCGACCGCCAGAATAATGGAGATGAGAAAAGGCCAGAAGCCGCCGGTCGTCGTTGCACTGACTGCCGATGTCCCCGACTCCATAAGAAGAAAATGCACTCAATATGGAATGTCGTATTTTCTCGCGAAGCCGGTCTCCATCACGGAGCTGAAATCGGTGCTTGACAAGGTTGAAAACGAGCACACCCTGCATGTCGACGGGACGCCGCCCGGGCATGACGAGACATTCGTATCAATAAAGGACAGACTTCACGTGCTGGGATTCGACGCGGACTTAGCGTCTGCCGTGCAATTCATTGATGCCGTCTGTGATGATATGCAGAATAGCGCCGGCGATGCGATAAAGGCATTTGAGTCGGGTCAGCTCGGCGTGCTTCGGATGCATATCCATTCTCTGAAGGGTGCCGCGACAAATATCGGGGCAAACGGTCTTGCCGGAATTTGCCGGCGAATAGGGCTCGAGACTGACGCAGATTTCATGAAGGCATTTTCGGAGTTGCGTGCTGAATTCGACGTGCGCTGCCGGGGTACCTTTGCGGCTCTGGCGGCCGTTAGAGAAGACTACCTCAGAGGAGCCGGATCACGGGAAATGAAGAAGGAGAATGATGTTGAAAGTCCTCATAGTTGAAGATCAGGTCAATATGGTGCTCACGTATCGTATGGCGCTGGCGGATTCAGGCTACCAGCTTGGCGTCGCGAGAAATGGGCTGGAAGCCGCCCGGGTTCTCCAGGGAGGAGGATTCGATGTTGTGGTGACCGACTGGATGATGCCCGATCATGACGGCCTCGAGCTAATCAAATGGATCCGCGGCAATGTGCATGCCGCGCCTCCGATTGTGATGGTCACTTCTCTCGGACTTTCCGATGCAGCACAAAAAGCGCTGAACGCTGGGGCCGACGAATATATAATCAAGCCGATTGTCCCTGAGCAACTGCTGTCCGTGCTGGATCGGGTGGTGAAGAGACAGAAAAAAGAGATCGACAGAACGATTTTTATGCAGGCCGGGAAGTCCATCCCCTTGAAGCAGAATATGTACGCCGTGGCTGTCGTTGCGGGAAGCGGAGCCGCACCTGTCTTGCAGCATGTTTTGAGCGGCGTAGGTCCGTCGGTAAACGCCGCCTTTCTGGTTGTAGCTCACGGTCCTGAGTGGGCTCTGGAAGCCCTCGCAGACAAATTGTCTCCCGAATTGAAGATCCCGTTGTCTGTTGCTTCCGACGGGCAGAAGATTCAGAAGGGCAGAATCTTCCTGGCTCCGGGTAACCGCCATATGGTGCTGGGCGACGATGGGCTTAGAATTCGTTTGGATGATTCCGAACCGGAGAATTTTGTGAAGCCTTCCGCCGACCCTCTTATGCGAAGTGTGGCACGGGCATTTGGAGCGCATTCGGTGGGAGTAATTCTCGGCGGCATCGGCCGTGACGGATTGATCGGAGCCGGTTTCATACATGTTGCTGGAGGAACGGTTATAGTACTCGATCCCGCCGAAGCGGTTGTTCCTCAAATGTCGGAAAGCGCGGTAGAGATGGGTATGGCGGACGAAGTGCTGAAGTCTACGGGAATCGTTGAGAGAATTCGGAAGCTCTGATCTCTTCCGGAAACAGGCGAGGTTGATTCCCGGAACAATCAGCGAAGAAGCCGGTTCGCCGGTCGGCGGCGCTCTCCTGAACCCAATCGTTACTTTATGACGGATCGTTTGCCGTATAAAAACTTCGGTCGATTTGTTTCCGCCTTTTGAGTAGCGTTTTTTTCGACAAGTTGATTGTGAGGCCTGCTATAGCTGCGGAGGCCCACATGTCCGAAACTAAAGAGTGAGCCAAAGTCTCTCAAGGGAGGCGTGGAAACGGTCTGAAAGGCTTGAACAGATTGACGCTCTTTTCATGACATATGTCACGTGTGGTCTCGAGTATCACGGAATGAACCTGAAGAGGACATGAAGGAGGCGGTTACGAATTCGTTGTCAGAGGTAGCTGGACGACTCCGGCTGGTTGCATTCGGGGTCGGCGATGAAAAATTCGGAGCGGAAATCCTGCGTGTACAGGAGATCAACAAAGTAACGAATGCTACAAGAGTTCCCGAGGCCCCGGAGTTCCTGAAAGGGATAATCGATCTTCTTGGGAAAGTGATCCCGGTGACAGACCTTCGCAAAAGTCTCGGTATCGAATCGAAGGAGGACAACGAGCGCACGCGGATATTCATAGCCGATAGGGAAGGCAAAACGATCGGCTTCAAGGTTGATGCGGTTAACGAGGTGCTCAAAATCCCTTCGGACAAATTCGACCGACCTCCTGAAATAGCAACAGGAACCCGTTCGGACTTCTTCAAGCTAGTCGCAAAGCTGGGCGACAAGTTGCTGATCCTTCTAGATCTCGATAAAATCCTCGCCGGCAGCGCACCGTCGGAGTTGTCGGAAAATATGTGAGACATAAGTATTACTTACATCCAAAAGTGGAGTTGAAAATGGAGTGGTTTCATAATCTCAAGATAGGGCCGAAGATGCAGCTGGGCTTTCTGCTGGTCACGCTCATCGCTGTCGCAATCGGCATCACAGGAATTGTGAACCTGAATGACGTCAATAACAGGGATACTTTTCTTTACGAGAAGGCTACGAAGCCATTGGCCCAGCTTGCTAGGCTTTCAACGGCTTTCGAGAAGATGAGAAATGACTGCTCGATGATGTTGTCCTCGACGAGCAGGGCAGAAACTGATGGATTGGCAGGCGGGATTAATCAACAGGATTCTATCATCCAATCTAAGCTGACACAGTACCGGCTGTCTTTCATCAATGAGCAGGACAGGCTGAATTTCAACAACCTGGCAAAGATATATCATAATTACTACTCCGACCTGAACAACTACTCACAGCTTCTCCATTCAGGTGACAAGAGGGGTGCCGCAAATTACCACGATGGCGCGATGAAGGCTTCGGAGAGTGCTCTAGTCGCTCAGGTCGACATGATGATACAGTCTAACGAGGCAGCGGCGCAACAGACCAGTGATTCAAACACTTCGACAACAGTTCGGGCAGAAAGTCTAATGTCCGGACTTCTGATAGTCGGCGCGTTGGTCGCCGTGCTCGTCGGACTATGGATAACAAAGCAAATCAGAGATCCGTTGAGGAAGACGACTGCGATGCTTCAGGAAATGGGCAACGGTCACCTGAGCGGGAGGTTAAAGCTCAACACGAAGGATGAGGTCGGCGTGATGGCTGCTACCATGGACCAGTTCGCCGACGATCTTCAGAAATATGTAGTGGGGAGTATGAAGAGAATTTCGGAAGGCGATTTCGATTTTGAAATTCCTTTGAAAGATGAGTCCGATGAAATAGCCCCTGCACTAAACGGGACCACGAAGACGCTCGAAGCACTGAAGGCGGAGACCGACAAGCTGATAAAGTACTCGGTCGAAGGGCGGCTGAGTGAGAGAGGAAAGGCCGACAATTTCAAAGGAGGCTACAGGGAGATAGTTGTTGGAATAAATGATATTCTCGACGCAGTCATACTCCCGATACAGGAGGGGTCCGATGTACTGAAAGTGATGGCGAAAGGCGATTTGACTGCCAGGGTGAAAGGTGAGTACAAGGGAGATCATCAGATCATTAAGAAAAGTATAAACCAGCTCGGAGAATCGTTGAGCAAAGTCATTTCCGAAGTCACAGAAGCGGTTCAATCGACGGCAAGCGCCAGCGCACAAATCTCCTCAAGCACTGAAGAGATGGCCGCAGGGGCCCAGGAGCAAAGCGCACAATCCGGAGAGGTAGCGACCGCCGTCGAGGAAATGACGAAAACGATCGTCGAGACGACGAGGAACGCCGGAGTGGCGGCAGACACCGCGAAAAATGCCGGAAGAAAGGCTGAAGAGGGTGGAAACGTCGTGAAGAGTACGATCGTCGGTATGGACAAGGTTGCCGAGGTGGTCGGCAAGTCGGCCGATAAAATAAGGACTCTCGGAAACAGCAGCAACCAGATCGGAGAAATAGTTCAGGTGATCGACGACATTGCCGACCAGACGAACCTGCTCGCGCTTAATGCTGCTATCGAAGCGGCGAGGGCCGGGGAGCAGGGGCGCGGTTTTGCCGTGGTTGCCGACGAGGTCAGGAAACTGGCCGAAAGAACCACAAAGGCTACTAAAGAAATCGCGGACATGATTAAGAAGATACAGTCCGAAACGAGTGAAGTGGTTGCGTCGATTGACGAAGGAACGGCCGAGGTCGAGAACGGCAAGAAGATGGCCGATCAGGCAAGCATCGCCCTGCAAGAGATCATCGGCGGGGCACAGCAGGTGGTAGACATCATCTCGCAGGTCGCTGCAGCCAGTGAGGAACAGTCATCCGCGGCCGAACAGATAAGCAAGAATATCGAGTCGATCAATAGTGTGTCTCAACAAAGTGCCGCTGGCACTCAACAAATTGCAAAGGCGGCCGACGACCTCAACAGGCTGACCACTAACCTGCATGACCTTATTTCCAGATTCAAGATAGATGTCGGCGAAAAACCATACGATAGAGATTCGAGTAGCAGGGAAAAGGGAAGTATCGCCGTTAGGTCCAATGGCCATCTCGTGGAAGCGTAGAAATCTACACGCGTTGGCAGGCTTCGCTTCCGACACCCGGAAAGAGGCGGCATGGTTCTTCCTGCCGCCCTTTCCTGCATATGTCTGGGTTCCCACGTAAAGTCGAGATGTATACAAAGTCAGGAGAATATGCCTATGTTCCAGAAAGAGCAGCGATCGATTTTTGAAAATGTCCCGCTGGGAATATTCCGGTCAACTGTCGAGGGGCGCTTGGTCGAGGCTAACCCGGCCCTCGCCCGCATGTTCGGCTATGACTCTGTCGAGAACATGATGGAAGAATTGCGCGATATATCTAAAGAGTTCTATGTGAGTCCCGATGAACGAAGCAATCTTGTGCGTGAGGTCTTCGCCTTTGGCGGCGTTGCGAAGAGTGAGGTGCGGCGACGCCGGCGCGACGGAAGTATTATGATTGCCAGGCTTTATATGAGGGCGGTTCGGGACAATGCATCGGGCCAGGCAATACTTGAAGGATTTCTTGAGGATATTACCGTTCAAAAGCAGACCGAAGACGCCTTGAAGGCTTCCGAAGAGCGATTCCGACTGATGTTTGAAAACCATGGCGCTGTGATGCTTCTGATAGATCCGGAAACCGGCGCAATCATCGACGCGAACCCGGCAGCCACCGCGTTTTACGGATACCCTCATGACCAGTTATGCGCCATGAAGATTTTCGATATTAACCCGCAGGAGAAGTCGGAACTTGGAGAGAATTTGAGTTCCGCAGCAAGCGGTGAGAATGGATATTTCGTTTCGCAGAATCGGCTCGCGGACGGAGAATTCCGTACAGTTGAGGTCTATTCATACCCATTCGTGCTAAGCGAGAGGGAAATTCTTTTCTCGATAATCCACGATATCTCAGAACGGAGAAAGGCTGACGAGATGCTAACTCGCGCAAATGCGTTCAACTCGCTTCTCATGGAGGCGATGCCGTTTGGGATCGGAATAGTTGATATTGATGGCAAAATACTCTTCAGCAGCGAGAAGCTGAAGGAGCTCATTGGATCCTATTCAGAGGGAAGACATTGCTGGGAAGCTTACTCGGACGATAAGCGTCGCTGCGAGGGGTGTCCGCTCCCGACCGGAATGAAACCCGGGGAGACCACGACAGTGGAAACGGCGGGTGTTTTCGGAGGCAAAGCGTTCCGCATAACCCACAGCGCCATTACGTACGAGGGAAGAGAAGCAGTGCTTGAGACATTCCAGGATATAACGGAAAACAGACAGCTGCAGTCGCAGCTCGCCCAGGCTCAAAAGCTCGAGAGCATCGGCACTCTAGCGAGCGGCATAGCGCATGACTTCAACAACCTTCTCGGAATCATAATCGGTAATGCGGCACTGATCCGAAAGTCCAGTCAGGACGGTGAGAATTTCCTGAAACGGGTCGGGACGATTGTGGAGGCCGCGGAGAGGGGGACAGCTCTTGTCAAGCAGATGCTTGCATTCGGAAGAAAGGCCGAGCCGGTGTATATGCCTGTGTCCATCAACAGGGCAGTCGGGGAGATCTTGAAACTCCTTCATGAAACCTTTCCCAGATCCGTCCGCCTTCTCGCCAACCTTACTGAAGGCATCCCTATGGTCAACGCGGATCCGACCCAACTCCACCAGGTGCTGCTCAATCTGTGCGTAAACGCAAGGGACGCGATGAAATATTCGGGAGACCTCATCTTGACGACCGAGGTGGTCTCTGCGGAGACGGTCCACAGGCTCTTCCCGTCCGCCTCGGCTCCCGAGTACGTACTCGTTGGCATCAGCGACAACGGTGTCGGCATGGAGAGGGAAGTCCTTGAACACATATTCGAGCCTTTCTTCACTACCAAAGAGCCGGGAAAGGGGACAGGACTCGGACTTTCGGTCGTGTACGGAATAATGCAGGAACATCACGGTTTCGTCAGCGTCACTAGCGAGCCAGGGAAGGGAACCGCTTTTTCCCTTTACTTTCCGGTGCTGACGCATTGTATTCACCCGGCAGTTGAGGAGGACGCGTCTGGAGACGACACCGAGGGCGGAGCCGAGACTATACTTCTGGTCGAAGACGAGGAAATGCTGAATGAACTTCTAGCATCGATTCTTTCGTCAAAAGGGTACGGGGTCATGAGGGCTTCGGATGGGAAGGAGGCCGTCGAAGTATACAGGAAGAACAAAGAAAGCATAGCACTTGTTATTTCCGATTTTGGACTTCCCAAGCTCACTGGCGGAGAGGTGCTTCCATGGTTGAAGGAAATCAACCCGGAGGTGAAGTTCATTCTTGCCACTGGATACATCGATCCGGCAGAACGGGAGGCAGTAATCGAAAATGGCGCGAAGGAGATTGTAATGAAACCGTACAGGCCCGCCGATATTCTGAAAAAAGTTAGAAGAGTACTGGATCTACACTAACGCAGAAGCGTATCAGTTTGAGGTTGGGCTCCCTTTTTCCTCCGATACTGAAACACTCGATTGGTATTGATCCCTCCTGTGGCAACGGGGGTATTATCCAGCTATGCTGCCTACTAGACTCCAACGCTTGCCTGGAAGTGACATCCGGAAAACTAAGAGAACGTTTGGTTGGCAATGGAAAAGAGTCGCTACTACCCCGATTCTTTCCTCAGATTATCCGATTTCTATTGATCATAATATCCAGGTACCAGAATTTGGGCGGTCCTTTCTGGAAAAGATGTTGCGAAATGCAGATCGACCGCTTCGCTGAGGCGAATGCTGGTCAACAGACACAGCTCGATGACGGCTTCGAGGTTCTACTTCATTGAGGCCGAAATCTTCAAGAAGCCTTTGATTTCCCCGGTCGTAAAGACTTCAGTAGGCTTACTGTTACTAGTGATGTGCGGCCCTTTTGTCGCAACTGAAGAGACAGAATTGTGTCTCATAGTTTTACCCCATTTTTTGTGTGAGTAAATGCGGTTGAATGCCTTTCTGCAATGGAAGGCGACAGGGCGAGCAGACGTCTCAATACGGTGCGTTGTCAAGCCTAATATTGTGAATTTTGTTTACTCCCATCCCCAAAAACATTCCTAACGAAAACCTTTCCTAATGATAATTGACCCACTGTACTCTCTTGGATCTCCAGGATGATTCTGAAAACCTTTCCGGGTCAATAGGGCGTCGGTGACGACTTCAGAAGTCTATCTGGGTGGACTGGACCCCATTCCCCCTCTATCCATGATCGGCTCGACACATCGCATCCCCGACCCGTCGCACCGTTATCTACATATAACTCACGTCGCGCTCATGAAGGCGCCAAACTCTATTGACCGACTCCACGTACCATGATGATCCCGTACGCTCACTTGCAAAAGGGCGCGGAAGGCAAGGACATCCCATCAGTTTGCCAAAATGCGTTGACCGCTTTTGTGTAACGCCATCCGAACGGATCGGCCTGCTGCAGTTGACGACACCGGCTCCACGGTTGGCCGTGGGTTTCTTCCCCCACGTTTGCAGGCTCCGCCACCACTGCCTCTCCCATGGTCCTTCTCCTTTCCTGCCTAATCTACTCAATTCCATCTCCTGTCTTTACTCCCGCTCCCGCCCGGCAGGCACTGAAGTCTAACAGTCACCGCAGGAGTTCAGGTCGGCCAACCGCGGGAAGAGCATACCGTAGATGTATGGAAACCGAAAATCTCCGGTGGCGCGATAAGCAACCCGTTCGACATCGGATCATTTCGGATTGAGTAGATGTGTCCCAACCAATCTTGCCGGTCACAAACCGGGTCCACTCTTCTGATAAGCGGTGGTATCGTGACGAGATAAGTTCGATTCTGTGCGCCGCCTTCCGACTCTTAATCGGCGGGTCGGGGGCTCTCAAGAAATGCTCCCTCTGTGTCAATTCCATGAATGGGAAATTCTCTCGGGGCCCTCACTGTTAAGATTATTCCGAGGATTTGCCTCTCTCCAGAAAGTACGATATTGTCACACCTTCGGAATAACCCGACTTCAGGTAGTCAACTTATCTGTCGGAAAATTCCTGAAGCGATAACAACTCTTCAGGAGTCTGATCCTCCAACAGCTTTCTTTTTAGATCAGTGAGGAAGCGGTAGGCTTCAGCCTTCTTCGTCCTGTCTGCTGAAATTCGTCAGGTCCGTTTCTTCTTTTCGTCAAAGAATTCGATGTACCATTTCTGTCCGCGTTCAAATAGGAACATTTAAACCTCCGATTTGGGTTTTTGGACTCCAATGGGAGGGTGCAGATGTACAACGGACTGCAAGCCATGTAGGACGGATTGCATTCAACTGTACAGCAAACTGTACAGTGAATATTCTTTTTGTTTCGAAGGGTGGAAAAAATGACTTGGGGAGAACCTCGGAATTGGAGTGCTTTGGTGGACAGGGGCGGAATCGAACCGCCGACACACGGATTTTCAGTCCGTTGCTCTACGAGGAATTCTACCAGATTTCGCGGATTTTTGTGCTTTGTGTACACATTTTGTACACATGAGGATGAACTTCTTGACACGATCTCCATGTGTTGTTTGGTCGAATGAGGAGTATCAAGACCTGCGGTCCACTTGTTCGCTTTGGTCTCGATGTCTTCTTTGACTCTGATACTTGTGGTGTGCTTTGACGTGTTCAATAAGAGAATAGGAATGTGAGTTACCCGATGAATGTCTGCTACTGATTTCTGATGCCGATGTTGTCCAAGATCTTCCAGCGAGTCGTGATTATACCCTTTGTACCAGCATAGGGAACCAATAGCGATATGCCGGAAGTTAGGGATTTTCTCCATGTGTCGATGATTCTCGTGGCTACAACCGGCAGGGAAGAGGATATCGATTCGAAAAGGAATCCCAATCTCTTCCTAACGGCGCCGTTGGGATGTCGCAGGACATATTTGTTGAGTTTGTTCCAATCTACTTCATTAACGGATTGTCTAACAGCCTTTGAGAATTCCAAAGGGCCTCCCGCGCGTCCGATATCGTCGGCACAGTCGACGAGAGTTTTTTCCCTATCGGTTACAAATACTCTTGTCCCTTCCCGCCATTCACAGGCATTACCGTAAAACTTGCTCATCGGGACGGTCACGAAATCATATCTCACTCCAAATACAAACTTCAGCTTGGTGTATTTTCTGCTCGTAGTCTGTACGTAGAAGTTGCGCGGAATTTGCTCTGTCCAATTCCAATGATGCAGCGCAGTCCAATATGCAATCGCAGCTGGTTGGACCAACATCTGTGCGGTAATGTATTCGTCCTGCGTCCAGCTGCGCTGAGGACCGGCTTCAAAGGGAATTACAATGTATTTACCGCGCTCGATCCGTGCGATCCAACCCTTCCGAGAGAGCTCGCTCAATTTGTTGTGTGCAACGTGCGAGGAGGACCAGTAGCGGGAAGCGTCCAGGGCATCGAATCTGCCGCCCTTTTTTGCAGAGACTTCCATTAGGAAAGCTGCTTCTCTTGGTCCCAAACCCAGCCTATTTTCTTTCATGAAGCTTGGTCGGTATTAGTGTGTTTCATGTATAAATATATAACACTCGCAGGTCAGAATCAATTGCTTTTGATTTGCGCGAATTTGGAACATAGAGATAACTACACTTACCTTATACCCAGAACTGGTGGCGGTTGATCCATGTGTGGCAGGGGAAATTGATGTTCGGATCTCTGACAGGGTGTTCCCCTATTCCTATTCCTGTTTTTATCACGCACGAAATTGAAAGCGATTGAAGATGAAAATAGTTGTTCTCGTGGCCGCGGTGTTACTATCATTGCACCCGGAAGTAAGAAGTCAATTAATTATACAACCCTCTGACCCTATCTATGAACAACTTGCGTTTAGGTATGAGATACGTGCCCTCCGGAAAACGATATTGAAGAACCACATCGAGACAATGAGGCTTTGGGACGGTGACCGCCAGGATTCAACCTTGCGATTTGAATGTGCGTTCGACAAAAACGGGAATATGGAGTGGTATCAAAATAACGTCGATAATTATATCTACAGGTACAATTCTTGGAATATGCTGATGGAAATTCACGATCGGGATTCCGCGGGCGATGATAGGGAAGTATATGAGTATAATTATTATCTGGGACATCTGACCTCGATGACTGAAGTGAATAGCAACAGAGACGAGTTGGCATCGACTGTTTATCATTATGAGGGAAATAGACTGACTTCGGATGAGGTGATATATGGTGATGGGAGTGGGACTATTGAGGTTTACAAGTACTCCAGCAATGGAACGCTCCTCCAAATGTCCGCAATTGATCGGCAGGCAGGCAAGGTTTCTGGATATGACATCTTCGGGTACGATAAGCGTGGCAATGTCAAAAAGCAAGTGGACGGAGTAACCGGCACAGCTGTTTACAGACATGACGCACTGGGAAGAAGAATCTCTGAGATGCTGACGGGAGGTTTGACTATCCCAGGGAGCCCAGACACAACTCGTATTGTTTTTCATTACGATAGGACAGGAAAACCTACGGATGAGTGCTGGGT
>JBJKPN010000062.1:0-30783 GCA_046706365.1 Candidatus Kryptoniota bacterium
ACATAGACGTGATACATCTGCTGCTGTGCGGAGAGGGAGGGATTCGAACCCTCGATACCCCTTTACAGAGTATGACGGTTTAGCAAACCGTTGCCTTCAGCCACTCGGCCACCTCTCCAGGATCGCGCGTGACTGTCAGAAATATAACTCGATGCCCGCTATTTTTCAAAGAAATTTCACTCCTCGGCCCGATTCAGAATCTATTCGAGCAGGCTGCTGCCGTATTTTGCATGGAATCTTCCTACCAGCCAGACTCCTGCTACGCTGGCATTCACCGCCGAAAAGAAGATGTCGGAGAACCAATGAGCGTTATAGTATATTCTCGAAAGCGACGTCAGCACCGCAATCAGTATCCAAAGGAATTTCCAAAGTCTGTTCTTGAAGAAGCCCGCCATCACTATCGCAAGCGCAAATGCAACCGCTGCATCGCCGGACGGAAATGACAAATATGCGTTCGGCCCCGTTATCAGTGGACTGAATGTGAGATGTCCGTGCCATTGATTCGGACGCCATCTTCCGACCAAAGACTTAAGTGTTATGGTGATCAAACCTGAATACAGGAAGGACTGAACTACCATCATCCCCCCCGCCCTAATTTTCTCGGAGTTGACCACAAGTCCGGAAATGTATATCACGAGAAAAAGGTACAAGGTTATCTTACCTGTCCCGAATATATGCACAAAAGCACAAACCCTGTCTTCTATTGGACCGTGTATTGTCAGAAAATAATAACGAATGGGCTCGTCGAAATACGCCGCGATGAAAACTATGATTATGAATTCACCGAATATCATCCACTGTTTCGACTTCCAATGTCCGGGGATAGCATAATATCTTCCCCATTCCGTAAACAACATTTTAAAGTCGTGGCCAAGGGCCTGAATCCGTTCTTTCACTTGTGCTCCAGCTATTTATTTGCGAGAATCGTATCCACTCTGCCCCTGAGTCAAAACAAATACGGAATAAACATCTTTGTGTTGTCCATATAATCGCGGTATATGTCGCCGAATCTTTCTATGTTCACGCTCTCCTTTGCCCGCGCAGCGGCGTTGAGAGAGAATACTGCTCCAAACAGAACCATTCCACCGAACAAGGACGGCACCTTCAGGAAAGTTCCCAACCCAAAGAACATAAGCGAGGCGTAAACGGGGTGTCGTACATAGCGGTAGATTCCTGAACGAGCCGGGCCGCTGCCGGCCGTAGTCTGCAGCTCGTCGTTTTTTGAGATGGAAGAGGACCGCAATCCTCCGACCGCGAACACAATCGAAAGGAGAATCACAAGCCACGAAAGCATCTGCTGATTCGAGTGAGGAGCTTCGAACCAGGAACTCCAACTGGACATCACGAGAAGAAGGATGAACTCCAGCCCGAAGAACCTGTAGTATCCGTATGAGTGCGTGTCACGGAGTGACTTCCTGGACAAGTATACTATTATCAGCGAGCAGAAGAAGAATATAGATAGCCCGTTGATGTCTATCCCGACGTCTCCGCTCAAGTATTCTTCCCTTTCATGAGTCGGACGATTTCAACGGAATATCCAATTCGATGGGACCTTCCGAAAGAAGGGAAATCGAGCGGGCCCGCCTCGGCTTTTCAAGCATTGACGGGCCTGCAGTGAATTGAAACTCCTTCATGCCTTTTACGGAAATGCTAGTGCTCCGGCGGATAGGGAGGCATATATGGCGGCATTCCGGGAAGCTTCTTAGGCTCCTTTTTGATTTCTTTCATGATGTAATTTACCGCCGCTTCGATTTGCGGATCATGGCCTTCCATGACGAGTTTCGGTGTCTCGTCAACCGTAATGTCCGGTTCCACTCCATGGTTTTCGATAATCCACTCGCTCTTCAACCCGTAAAGCGAAAACTCGGAGGTGGTGATGTAGCCGCCGTCCACGAGACGCCGGTATCCGCGAATACCTCTGACACCTCCCCAAGTGCGAGTTCCGATGAGGGGTCCCAGATGATATTTCCGGAAATAGTAAGGAAAGATATCACCATCTGAAGCGGAATAGTGATTTATAAGGCATGCCATATAACCATAGAAGAGCGGAGACGGAATGGTGCTCGGCTCGCCGTGTCTCGACAGGGACATCCCTACAAGGATTCTCCTGAGGCGCTCGAGCAGCAGCTGATCCACAAACCCGCCGCCATTGTACCGCTCGTCGATGATGATTCCCTCTTTTCTTATTTGGGGATAGAACTGTTCCACAAAAGCATTGAGCCCGGCGGCCTCCATGTCCGGCAGATACACATAGCCGATTTTTCCTCCCGACAAGCTGTCTACGAGCTTGCGATTGTGTTCTATCCAGTTATTATACCGCAGGTTAAGCTCACTCGATATCGGGTTGACTTCAACAGTCCAGGCCCCCTTGACCTCCGGCTTCGTGTTGACGAGAAGCGATACCGTAGTCCCGGCCGTGTTTTCCATTACACTGTCGATGCTCATGGGGAATTTTACAGCGGCGTTATTTATGGCCAGGATATAGTCACCCTGGTGAACATTTATGCCGGGAAGTGTGAGCGGTGAGATCCTGTCGGATTTCGTGTTTAGTCCGGCAAGTATCTTGCTTATGCGGTAGTATCCCGTCGTTCTGTCTAGAGTGTAGTCGGCTCCGAGGAGACCAGTAATGACCTTGTGTATTTCCGGCTGGTACCCGCCTCCAACGTAGCTGTGCGAATTGCCAAGTTCACCTATCATGTTGCCGATGATCTCGTTGAGATCGTAGCGGTTGTTTACGTAGGGAACAAGGACCTCATATTTTTTCTTTATCGCCTCCCAGTCCACACCGTTCATCAAAGGGGAATAGAAGAATTGCCGCTCCAGCCGCCAGGCTTCGTTGAACATCTCCGTCCACTCCTCGTGGAAGTGTACGAACATCTTCATCTGCGACAGGTTCAAGGCGCCGTCGCCAACCTTATGTTCTTCAGGTCGCGAACTTATTATGCCGAATGTTGTCCCACTCCGATAGATAATTCTTTCTCCGTCTGAAGAGAGTTCATACCCGCTCACCGGGGAAAGCATCCTGACGTCTTTCCTATCTTTGATCTCGTAACAGTGCAACTCCGACTCTCCGCCGGATGCATTTCCCGACAGACCCATGGTCGGCTCAGTTACATAGTATATTCTGCCCGGACCAGCACTCAACCCTCCGATGTTGTTCGAAGCAATCGGAACGGACACAGCCCTGGACATTAGACCGGCGAAATCGATCCTTATATTCTCAGCAGTTTGACCGTGAGAAGACGAATTGTTTCCTTTCGACTGCTGCTGCTCCGTTTTCTGCTGTATGATCTTTACTTTATTGTCCCTCGGCGCAAAAGGTGAAGTGCTGTCGGCCTGTAAAGTCGCCATGTATATGCCGGTCGACTTAGTATCCGTAAATTCCATATCAAAATTGCCGATAACCCCGTTGTAATTTCTGTCTGAAAGGAAAATGAGATATCGGCCGTCCGAACTGAATACGGGATCGTAGTCGTTAGTAAAGCCCGTGCTTACGTCATGGACTTTCCTGTCCTGAAGGGAATAGATGTAAATGGAATTGAAACCGTTTTCTTCAAGCTTAGTATAGGCAATATAACGGCTGTCGGGCGACCAGGAATATTGCCGCATCTCCCAAACTGAATCTCTGTCGATACGGACAGGTTCTCCGCCTTTGACATCGACGTACCAGAGATTAAGGCTTGCATCGGAATACAAAATCTTTTCGCTGTTTGGTGACCACTCAAGACTATACAGATAGGCCTTGTTGCCATGAGTTAGCTGAGTCGGCTCTGAGTTTGGCTTATCCTCGCGAACATATATTTCCTCTTCGCCCGTTCGATCGGAGATATACGCGATGTATTTTCCATCGGGGGACCAGGTTGGATTCTTATCGTCTGCGCCCGACGAATTCGTGATGTCACGAGTATTACCGGATTCTCTTGGCAGTGTAAATATGTCACCGCGAGCCTGAAACACCGCCCTTTCCCCATCCGGCGAAATCCCGAAATTCGAAATGTCTTTGCTAACGTCGACCCATTTCGGCATTGCCAGCGATTCGTCATTGGGGATCGAGATATCCAGTCTGTGTACCTTCTCGCTCGGCAAATCCAGAACGTATAGATATCCTCCATTCTGGAAAACGATGGCATTCTCTCCAAGAGACGCCCAGCTGCAATCATAGTCTTTGAATGAAGTAACCTGTCTCGTCTGTTTAGTCTTCAGATCGTAAGCATAGATATTCATACGTCGGTCCTGATCCCGGTCGGAAAGGAAATATATCGTATTCCTATACCACATCGGGTCTGTATCAGTCCCCTTCCAATCCGTGATTTTTTCTTCATCCATGGTCGCAATATTGTGGATGTAAATATCCTGGGCGAGGCCGCCATCGTATCTCTTCCAGGTTCTGAAGTTTCGGAATATTCTGTTGTATGCGAATTCTTTCCCGTCGGGAGAGAAGCTGAGCAGCCCGCCTTTGGGTACCGGCAGCACCTTCGGCATACCGCCTTCGACCGAAACGGTGAACAGCCTTCCAAACCACGTATTGAAAGCGTCCCTTCTGGAAAGGAAGACGATGCTCTTCCCGTCGGGAGTCCAGGTTATGACTTCGTTGTTCGGACCCATTCGCTGGGGAACGTCGCCGGCATCCTGCCTGTAGGTCAGCTGTCTGGGTTGTCCGCCTTCACTGGGCATTACGTATACGTTGAAATTGCCGTCATATTGTCCCGTGAAGGCGATCCATTTGCCGTCGGGGCTGAACTTCGGGAAGAGTTCGAGTCCCGGATTTGACGTCAGCCTTCTAGCAACGCCGCCCTGCGAAGAGACCTCGTAAATATCCCCGGCATACACGAAGACCACCTTGTCGCCGTGTATATCGGGGAATCGAAGAAGCCTCGCATCGTTCATTGCGAAGGCGTTTGAAAACAAAAGCAATAGCGAGACAAGAAGTGTTCTCACAACCATCCTCCGAGTTTTCTGTAATGTTAATTCACGCCGCTCGATAATAAAAGAGGAGAGCTGCGTCCCGCGACCCCGATGCGGATTTCGAAAACCCCATACCGTAACTGGATGGGCAGCGGACCAGCGTCCTGTCCGCTGCCGACGGTCTTGCATTTGAGGCCTCCAGGCGCTTACAGCCTAGTAGGTCAGGACTTTCACTGAAGAGACCCCTGCCTCGATCTCTATATAGATTCGTTTCTTTGCCTTTGTGAAGTTCGAAGTCCTGTAGTAGCCGTCGTCGCCCTTCACAAAATCGGGGAAAGATTTCGACGAAAGAGCTGCCTGATCCCTTATCTGGCATGCGGAAGAAGAGGGTATGTAGAAAGTGAGTGAGGATGCACCGGTCTCTACTCTGAGATTGGTCGTGTCGGCCCTGTCTCCAAGTCTCACCTTGATCTTGGATGCTCCGGCCTTGATTTGTGCCGAACTGACGTCAAACGGAGAGAGGTCAAAATCAGCCGAGCAGGCTCCGACGTTGAAGTTCATCACCCAATCCGGCGTCGGGTTTAATTTCATGTTCAGAGTATTCTTCCCTCCGCCGAAGTGCCAGTGCTCCTGCCTCCCCTCGAGACGAATGTCAACATTCTGTGTAGTGCCGTCCTTCTCCGAGGTAAAGGAATAGTTACCCATATTCGTTTCCGTGCCCGCCGTGATGAGGTTATCCGAGACCGTTCCGTCGACCGAAAATGTCCCGGCCCCATCATTAAGCGTGAGGACTGCATGTCGGACGCTCTTGTCAAATTGTTCCGAAAATTCCTGAGAGTGAACGTTGCGGCTATCGCTGTAAAATGCGCCTTTCAGATTTCCCCATCCTACCGATGCCGCTGACAATATCCAGGCGAGAATGAGAACAGAAGTAACGGCGTAGAGCACACCGCGCCATTTGGTGTTAGGCACGAGTACGGAGATACCTGCGAAGACAAGCAGCACGGGCCAGAGTCGGAAGATGAAATGCCAGTTGAGCGTCAAGATGTCGAAGTTCGACAGAATGAGGGCTATCCCGAGAATTATGATCAATAGTCCTGCAAAGAGGCGGCTAACTCTCATGGCCTTCCCCCTTTCTCTCTTCTCTGCGGACCGAATTGAAGATCATGGCTGCTCCGATAGCAACCAGGATTAACGGCCATGTGTTTCCGAAGCAAAAATTAGGCAGGTAATTCTGCAACAGGAACAAGGCTCCTAGTACCACAAGGATGGTTCCCCCGACAACGCTTCCGCGCCGCTTCCGGTTCTTGTATTCATTGTACTGAGAACTGTCTTCCATTGTTGCTCCTCCTTCAGTCGGTGACGTGTTTTTTCCGATTTCGAATGCTTCATATGGTACCACAACCCAGAGGATCAAATAGGCGAGGATCCCAACTCCGCTAGCGAGAGCAGCCACGACGAAAATCACTCTCACGAGTACGGGATCAATATCAAAATACTCACCCAATCCTCCCGCGACTCCGGCGATGACTCTGTTCTTTCTTGATCGATAAAGTCTCCGTTCCATGACTGAACTCCTTTTGGCAAGAATTACGATGCCGCATTCAAAAGGTTACCGGATTGCAGGTGGCCGAAAATTCTTCAACGACTCGCTCGGGGGCAAAAAAAATCCCGGCTGAGTTTCCATCAGTCGGGACCGAAGCTTTAAGCGGCTTCACCTTCGCAGGTGAAAACCTGCAAAGGCCGGTATCGGTTAGATCTTCTTAACCTTAGCCGCCTGCAAACCTTTGGGGCCTTGCTCGACTTCAAACTGGACTCTGTCGCCCTCTTTCAAGGTCTTATAGCCTTCGCCAATAATGGCCTTGAAATGAACGAACACATCGTCTCCACCCTCGCGGGAAATGAAGCCGTATCCCTTGGTTGCGTTGAACCATTTTACGGTTCCTTGCTCCATTGCTGGATCCTTTCAATAATGTTACTAAATGCGTACCCGAGCCGTCGCGCCAGATGTCCTTGGCTTATACAGTATTGTCCCGACTGTTGTCGGGATCCCGGCTAAAAGCTGGGACCGGCGAAGTGAACCGGAATAAGAGGACTTCACCTCTGCATGCGATGCTACGCCTCGTGTAGAATCCTTGACAACGGAGCCAGCACACGGGGACTTACATCTCGTAGAATCCGGCAGGCACTCCGGATTCGTCCGACTGCAGCTACAACCTATAAAAGCATGATCCCGCCTGCCTTGTTTGCTTGGGATCACCACTGTCGTTCACTCAACTGCACTCATGAACGGCATGGCGCCTTGGGCGCCATTTGGCGCAAACAACGGTGTACTGTTATTTGCGGGTATATGATAGTGCTTGACAATTTCAAAAGCAACTAAAGAATTTCTGAAAAAAGCAAATTTCCCCGTTGAGACCTCCGAAAACAAGCGTTTTCGACGGGTTTTAGTTTGTCACATGTTGCGGTGCACAGTTCAGGCGCTGTCGGTCCGACGGAGCGAAGTCGGTCGTGTCAGAACAATCAGCGAAACTTGTCGACCAGTTGCTTCTGAAGTTCATCGATGGTAAATGGCTTGCGGAGTATCCCCACACCCCCGTTGTTGAGAATGTCCTGCACCTTTCCCTCAGCGCTGTACCCCGTTGCCACGTATACCGGCAGCTCAGGTAGGATTTTATGGATCTCGATGTATGTCTCACTTCCGTCCATGCCGGGCATTATCATGTCGAGGACAACGACGTCTATCTTGGATCCGCTTTTTATGATCTCGACTGCTCTTTCTCCGTTTTCCGCACCCACCACGCTGAAACCAAAAAGCGTCAGCGAATCCCTCAACAAATCGCGAATTTCCGCCTCATCGTCGACAACCATACAGACTTTGTTTTTGACGACTTTTGAAAAATCGGAGTCGATGCTTGAAGCTCTGGAGGAAGCCGCCTTTGTCGAAACAGGGAAACAAACTCTTACACTCGTCCCCTTCCCGATTTCACTTGTAACGTCGATTTCGCCGCCGTGATTCTTAACTATGCCATACACCATAGACAGCCCAAGCCCGGTCCCCTTCCCCTTCGGTTTCGTTGTGAAGAAAGGCTCGAATATACGGGCAATGTTTTCCTTGGATATTCCATGACCTGTGTCCGAGACTTCGACCACAACATAATCCCGATTCTCCAATTTAATTTTTGAAGAGATCGCCTCGTCGGCCGAAAGAGTTTTTGTGTAGAGCGCGAGCGTTCCCCCTTGCGGCATTGCATCTCTGGCATTCAGGACAAGGTTCATGACGACTTGAGAAAGCTGTGACTCATCACCTTCGGCCATCGGCAGTCCCTCCTGGAGATGCAGCTCAACGTTGACGTTCTTCTGAATGAGTTTCTTCGTCATGTCTATGGTTTCTGCACAGATTCTATTGAAGTCGACGCTCGTGACCGACGTTTTCCCCTTGCGGGCGAATCCGAGGAGCTGCTTCGTCAGCTCTGCCGCGCGTTGTGCCGATTTCTCTATTGTATCAAGATAGCGGGACAGCTTCCTGTCCTTTTTCAATTCGAGCTTGAGGAGGCCTGAATATCCGAGAATCGCCCCGAGAATATTGTTGAAATCATGTGCGACACCACCCGCCAAAGTGCCAAGGCTTTCCATCTTCTGTGAGTGTCGTAATTGTTCCTCCAGCCTGTGTGTCTCGGCTTCGTTTCTTTCCCGTTCATATTCGAAAGCAAGCCGCTGCCTGACGAGCTGCAAAATGTTCATCTGAGATCGATTCGCATCGAGGACATTGGCCCCCGCAAGAATCATTATCCCGACCCGCTGTTCGTCCACGTCTATTTCCGTCGCGTAATACGACTTCAATCCCTTTTCAATACCGAACAATCCGTTCAAGTACGGCAGCTCCGACTGATCTTTTGCAAGGATTTCCACGACCCTGTCGATTTTGAGAGTATGCAAATACATATTCCCGACTTTGGCAACGTGAGCAAGGCTCGAATTATTATCCGAATCGTAGTCCCCGACATAGACTACTTCAGCATTGAAAACTTCTGCCAGAAGATCGGCGTAGTTTTCCATCAATTCGACACCGGTGTGCATTAATGCCACCCCGTATGCCTTTTCAACCCATTCGCTGGTGCGAACCATGTCAGACACATCATTCAGGAATAGTATCTGGCGTGACTCGCCTCTTTCTGTCACGATGGCCGCGGAAACGACCTCAAAATGATGTCTCCAGCCGTCGACCGTGGCTGTTGCCCTCAGCCGCCTTCCGGAATCCGCCGACCGGATTGCCGTCGACATGTTTTCCCGGTAATCCTCGTCGAAGAAATCAAGGATGACCCTGCCGATAACGGTTTCAGAATTCAACCCGAAAATCCTGACGAACTTCTGATTGCAGAATTCAATTCTGCCTTCATTATCGATCACGACTATGAGATCGCTGCTCGATTCCGTTATGGTGCGATATCGAAGTTCCGACTCTTTTATCTCGCTGTGCATCTGCTCCTTCTTGAGAACGAGAGCCGCCTGGTGGGCGAATCCTTCCAGGAGCTGCTGATGCTCCTTCTGGAAAGCATTCGTTTTCGAGAAGTTGTCGAGGGAAATGACGCCCAGAATCTCATCATCGACTTCTACGGGAACAGCTACTGCGGATTTAATCTTCACGAAAAACTGGAGGGCGAGATCGCCTTCAGGCGCGGGAAATGTGGAAGCATCGGGAACGATCACGGAATTTCTTGAAGTAAAGGCTTTACCTCCCCAGCTCGAAGACAGGTCGATGGCGAAGCCGTTTCTCATCTCATCGGGAAACCCGACCGACGCACTCATCCTGAGCTTGTCTTCGGACTTGTCGAAAGTGAGTATGGACCCCGCATCGGCTTCGGGAATTCCCTCAATGACTGCCTTGAGAAGATTATTCAGAAGCTCGTTCAGGTTGCTGCTGTGCATTAGGGAGGCATTGAATTCCAGCAGCCTTTCAAGCTGCTGAGTCTTTCTTTTCAACGCCTCCCTGGCGATTTTTTCCTCGGTAATGTCCCTGGCCACACCGAGCAGACCCGTCACCTTCCCGTCCTCGGAAATTGCCGTCACGCTGTAGTCTACATCCCTGATTTCGCCGGTCTTTGTGACGAAACGGATCTCGTATCTGCTGAGCGTATCTTTTCCAGAAACTCGTTCCCTGTACCGCGCTGCTACGAACGCGAGATCGTCCGGGTGCACCAGGAATGCGAAATCCTTCCCGAGGACCTCATCGGCGGTATATCCGGACTCCGCTTCGAATTTCCGGTTTACATAGAGGAGTTTGCCGCTTGTGCCCACGAATATTACCGGGTCATTCACGTTTTCGAGAACCAGCCGATACAGCTGCTCGCTTCTTAACAAATCCTGGTAAAGCCTCGAATTGTGAAGTGCAACGGCAAACTGTTCGGTGAAGATCTCGAGGGCGTCACGGTCGCCTTCCACGAATGGCTCTTCATTGTTCATCCTCGTTAGAGCGATCATCCCCAGCAGTTGTCCCTGATGTGTTATGGGAACCGCCATGAGGTTCTCGAACTTGGGTCTGGAGCCGGCATATACAGAGGCATGGTTCAGCTGTGCGTTGTTCTCCAGAACCGACTGCTTTTCTGAGGCGGCTGTGCCGATCAGACCTGTCCCAAGTGGTATCTCCGACAGCATGAACGACGGGCGTTTCCCGCTCCTCACCCGGATCTTCCTTTCGACCAGTGTGTTCTTCGCCGCATCGAAGAGGAAGAGTCGGGCAACATCTGCAGGGACAATAGTGTTCAGGCGTTCTTCAATAATGTCGAAAAGCCGCTCCGGATCCAGGTTCTCGTGCAGCTGCGAACTTGTTTCCCGGATGGCCTGCAGCTTTTTGTTCTGCAGGATCTGCGCCTTGACGCCTTCATTATATTCGAAGAGAAGAGAGCTTGTGTGGACGATGGCATCGAAAGCTTCGAGTTCCTCGTCAGTGAACTTATCACGAACATTCCCCACGAGTATCCCGCCAAGCAGCTGATCCTTGCTGTAGAACGGCGCGTTGTATATCGAATTCACGCCGGCAAACTTCTGTATCATCCTTGCGGCCTGAGCAGGCATCGTAGTGCCGAAGACATCGGCGAAATCCGAACCGACCCACTCCTTTCGTTCGAGTGTGTACTGATCCACGATGCAGTTTTCAGGATTAAACGGAAAGAGAAAAGTATCGAGCGAAATACCGAAGAACATCTGCGCGAACTTGACAAGCTTTCCCTGTGGGTAAATGCCGTATACCGCGAAACCTTTTTGACGCGGAAAGTATCGTTGCAGGCTTACGACTTTCATATCGAGTTTCTTGACAACCTGTTCGGCCAATTCCTGCATAACTGATCTCAAATCGTTGGTCTCCACCATTTTCCTCACAAGCGACGCGAGGATCTCGATCTGATACGACTTGAGAAGTGAGCGATGCCTGAAATCTGTTGCTTCCCTTACGAATCCGAGGTCTTCAACGACCTTCAGCAGAGTGTTCGGAAACATCTTCAGTGAAGGGCCGGAAAGCGGTAGATATAGATCCGCACCGATGCTTTTATGCTCGAGATAGATACTTTCCGAGTAATCACGCGATACCAGTATAACCGGAAGAAATGGGTCAATCCCCTTTGCAGTTTCAAGAACGGAGGATGCATCAGCCACAGCAAGGTCGTAGTCGACTATGAAGGCATCGAATCCTCCCGAAACGAGCTTTGCGCTGAGGCCGACTGTCCCGTGGAGAGCTTCGACATGAAACCCCAATCTTGCAGACTCCAAGACTCGACTCAACTGATCGCGCAGATCCATTGAGTCTTCCAAGAGTAAAACCCGAATTTCCTGAAATGCTCGTCTTGGCAATGACATAATTTGGTGCTTTTGCAAGAGAAGATAACTAGCGTGAAAGTGTTTTCAAACTAACGGACACCCCGAATATTGGGGATTTTCGGGATGTCCGGCGAATGTCCCAAACTATCCTAAATAGGCTCGGAGGGCCTTGCTCCGCGTCGCGTGACGCAAACGCCTGATTGCTTTCTCCTTTATTTGCCTCACCCGTTCACGCGTCAAGTTGAATTTTTCTCCGATCTCCTCGAGCGTAAGTGGATGCTCCCTCTCGATTCCAAAGTAGAGCCTGATGACCTCGGCTTCCCTGTCGGTCAGAGACTTCAATGCTCTTTCAACTTCTGTCCTGAGTGACTCCTTCATCAAAGTGTAATCGGGAGGAAGTTGATTGTCGTCCGCCATCACGTCCAGAAGCTTATTGTCCTCGCCCTGTACGAACGGCTGATCCACAGAGAGATGTCTGCCGGAGATCTGAAGTGTCTTATCGACCTCGTACAGGCTCATGTCCAGTTGCTCTGCTATTTCCGAAGGGCTGGGTTCACGTTCAAATTCCTGCTCAAGTTCGCTGAACTTCTTTCCGATTTTGTTTAACGCACCCACCCGGTTCAGCGGCAGCCTAACGATTCTGGATTGCTCGGCCAAAGCCTGGAGAATCGACTGTCGGATCCACCATACCGCGTAAGAAATGAACTTGAATCCGCGCGTGGGATCGAACCTCTTTGCAGCCTTGATCAAACCGAGATTCCCTTCATTAATCAGGTCTCCAAGTGAGAGACCCTGGTTCTGATATTGCTTGGCAACACTGACAACAAATCTGAGGTTTGCCTTAATCAGCTTTTCCAGAGCCTTCTGATCGTTTTCCCTAACCTTAATCGCCAGCTCAATCTCCTCACCCGGAGTTAACAAATCGACTTTTCCTATTTCCTGCAGGTATTTGTCGATAGTCTGATTCTCACGGGAAGGATATTGTTTACCGACTTTTATCATTTACTACCTCACTTATTTTGCACATTCTTGTCGCTATCAACGGCTACTTCATCTTATCATTTGACAATACGATCTGAAAGATGGTTGCATTATTAAAACAAGAAAAAGTTCCTTTGAACTCCCGAAATAGGTGCATTCTCTGCAAATTATTTGCCTGGGAATATCGGGCGAGCGTCATCGACAAACCACCGGTCTTGCCTGACAACAGGCGAACGGGAGGTCAATCTGCCCTTCCCGATCTCCCATTGGTGAATCGCAGCAATCGTTCCGGAATTTCAAACGTGAACTGAAGTCCCGGGTCCCCTAAGCGTAGACCTCTTTCTCGTTGCACTTGCAGACCTTGACGAAGTGTTGATTGTACTTGTAGTTGGCCTGTTCGTTCTTCTCGGCTGAGACTACAAGGACGTTCTGCATAATCTCACCGCATTTCGGGCATTCGGAGCCCTTTTTTCCAGCCATAGCTTTTGCAGCCTTTTCGGCAAAACTCGTTGTCTTTGCCATTTGTCTATCTCCTTTCTTATAAAATCTTTACTACATTCCCGCCGCTCGTGTGCGCCCGCTGCAGCACCTTCTGCGCCGTAATTACGAGTTCCGATGGGTCGTTCTTTCCATCGATGTTCAGAACTGCAACACTTATCGTCGCCATGTAATTCCGCGTGCCGATGGGATAAATCTTGGTTGCAAGATTCTTCCGGAACTTCTCTCCCCATGCAAGTGCTTCATGCTGGGAAAAGCTCTCAAGAATAATACCGAACGAGTGCGCAGATATTTTGCCTATTGCATCGTAAGGTTTGAGCCACCCTCTTACGGTGTCTGCAATATCCGTCAACAGATAGTCAATTCCCTCTGCTGAAAACCTGTTTCTTATCTCATCAACCCTGTCGAGTCCCATAAGAACCAGGGCACTCTTTATACCGAGGTCGGCAACTCTCCCGATTTCTTCCTCCAACCTCCCGAGGAAGAACTTCTTGTTTAAAGTGCCG
This sequence comes from Candidatus Kryptoniota bacterium, assembly GCA_046706365.1. Classification (GTDB taxonomy): domain Bacteria; phylum Bacteroidota; class Ignavibacteria; order Kryptoniales; family JAKASW01; genus JAKASW01. The sequence goes on from JBJKPN010000062.1 coordinate 13,704, forward strand.
GTCACCCGGTCGAAAACCACAAATTTTTCGACGAGCTGATTTGCGGAGCTTACTTCCGCGGCGAACGCTCCGAGATTTACCAATTGCTTCATCCCATCGATTTCCAACGACGAAAACTTTGAAGTCGAGAGACTCTCGACCGTGATCGCACCGAAACAAGTATTGTATCCGGATATCGGTATGGCAAGAAAAGATCCCTTTCCGGAGGGTTCGTTCTGCGTGAACCGGTGGTCTTCCGCCCTGGAGAGGTCCTCCAGGTAAAGCGAGCGGTTTTCCCTTATCGCCTTCCCGGCCAACGAATCGCTCAAGCTTATTTTGCATCCTTCATCTACGTATTCTATTCCCGAACGTTTCACGACTCGCGATACGGTCCACGACTGCAAATCGCTTTGTGAAATCAATGCGACAAATTCCGCATCCACGGTATCCGATACAACAGTGGCAATCGTTGAAAGTATGGAGCTGACATCCGATTTTGACATCAGCTCGTTTGTGAACCACTTAAGCGAGTTGAACGTGGTTTTAATCACGCCGAGATCGTACTTCTCCGCCAATGCTCGAAGAACTGCGGAGAGGAGACGCGTAAAGTTTCCAAGAAGCGGCACCGTTTCCCTTCCGAAACCCTCGTCGGTCAGACTGTCTGCCACCAGTACGGCGATGACTTCGTCGCGGAAGAATATAGGAACGCCGATCAGACTCTTTACTCCTCCGGGCGCTTCATAGTAAGGAACCACATCCACTTCAGCAGCGGGATTGATCTCAGAAATGATCTCCGGCTTGCCACTCATGGCAATCCTGCTTATCACGTCGTTGCCGATGGGGAGCCGAAGCTCCTTGGTGAACACACTCGAGTTCGTCATCTTGTCGGCGACGGCCAGGAGCTGCCTTTCCCTGTTGATCCAGAACAAAGCAGTTGTATTCGCGAAGAGGACTTCCTGTACGAGTTCCAGGAGCTTATGAAGGATGGAATGGAACTCCGCCCTTGGTTCTGCCGGTGCCTGCTCCTCGGGCTTAAAATAGAAAGCGTCGATGATGCTTGAACGTGGGCCTTCTTTTCTGGGCATGAACGTTCGCGGAGACTCCGGGGCCGGCGCCTGTTGCGACGCGGCAGCGCCTTCCTTTTCGGTATGTGCGACCTGAGGCTCTTCGTACTCAGCATAGTACTCCGAGCTGATATCGTCAAATACGTACCGTTTTACAGGTTTCTTGGGTTCTTCGTTCATTGTGGAATTTAGACCAGATAGAGCCGCAGTTCGTTCATTTTGCGTCAAATATAACATGGTTGAAGACATATTTTCAATTACTATGACCCAAAATAAATTCCCGCTTTGGCCGTCCGTCGGTTGGCCGTCAAAGCAATCCAGAGGCGGTTTGTCTCGACAGATTCTCCCTATCGCTCGAACTGAGCATCAAATCTCGTTTCAATTGTAAAACATGGCACAAGAGGCTAAATTGCAGCGTGAAACTCAAATCGATGGACCCGGCAACGGGGGAAATTCTCGGGGAACTCGAGGAGACCTCACCGGACCGCGTCAAGGAAATTGTAGACGAAGCTCGCAAATCGCAAATCGAATGGAGGCGCACGGGGCTTACAACGCGGGTCCGTGCCTTGCGCCGCTTCGGCCAGATACTTCTCTCCAGGAAAGGAATAGTTGCCGATCTCATCAGTCGGGAGAACGGCAAGCCGCTCGCCGAATCGTACACTTCGGAGATATTCCCCGGTCTGGATGTTGTGAAGTATTACACCTCCAGATCAGTGCGAGAGATTCCTGATCGGCCGGTTCACATTTCAGTGCCCCTGATGAAGACCAAGAAAGCTTTTGTGAGGTATGAGCCTCTTGGAGTGGTCGGGATTATATCGCCCTGGAACTACCCGCTCCTTCTTCCGCTCGGCCAGATTGTCCCCGCACTGGTAGCGGGTAACAGTGTCGTTTTCAAACCCTCGGAGTACACGCCGCTCGCCGGCGATATGATAGCGAAGTTTCTTTGGGAAGCGGGTATTCCGAGAGGAGTATTTAATATAGTAACAGGACGCGGAGACGTCGGGGCTGCCCTGGTTTCTTCCGGAGTCGATAAAATCTTTTTCACGGGGAGCACTTCCACGGGAAGGAAAGTCTCGGAACTCGCGGCGAAGTCTCTCACTCCGGTGTCTCTGGAGCTCGGAGGCAAGGACGCGATGATCGTGCTCAATGACGCAGACATAGATGCGGCCACGAGCGGCGCAATCTGGGGCGCGTTCATGAACGCCGGTCAAACGTGCGTGTCGGTCGAACGTTGTTACGTCCACAAAGATTTGATTGACATGTTCCTGCAGACTTTGCGCCGCAAGGTGGAGAAGCTTCACACGGGGAACGGTCGCGACGCAGGAATAGATATTGGACCTATAATTCACAAGGCTCAGTTCGATACTGTCAAGTCTCAGGTTGACGACGCGGTCCGCAGAGGCGCGACAATCCATGCGGGCGGAGATTTTATCGAGAAAGAAGGCGCATATTTTATTTCACCGACTGTGGTTTCCAATTTGCCTTTAGATTCCCTGCTAATGCGCGAGGAAACTTTCGGCCCGGTTCTTCCAGTTATAGAATTTGGATCGGACGATGAGGCGGTCAGCTTGGCAAACACATCCCGATTCGGCCTGTCGGCAAGCATATGGACCGCCGATCGCAAGCGAGGGATGCAGATTGCAAGGAATTTGCAGGCGGGGGCGGTACTGGTCAACGATGTGATCGGCTACTACGGTATTCCCGACGGTGTCGTTGGCGGACTCAAGGAGAGCGGGTCGGGCCGCGTTCACGGCAAAGAGGGATTGCTGGAGATGGTCTATCCCAAGTACTACGAGATTGAGAGAGCCGGACGGATGAAGAAACTCTGGTGGTTCCCTTACGATACTCGCCTTCTCTCTTTCTTCGAGGCCGCAACTGAACTATTGTTTTCAAAGAACGTCTTAAAAAGGACTAAATCATTACTTTCACTAGTACCAAACTTCCTGAGGATAAAGAAGATATGAGACTTTACGCACTGGCTTTTGGTGCCCACCCGGACGATATCGAGATGAGCTGCGGCGGCACCCTTTCAATGTTGAATCGAAAAGAAAAATTGTTCGGAATGGTCGATTTCACGCGGGGTGAGATGGGAACGCGCGGCAACGCAACGATTAGGGCGAAAGAGGCGAAAGAAGCTGCAAAGATTCTCGGCGCTCAGGTCAGAGTGAATCTGGGAATATCCGATTCAAACATCGAGAGAAACCGCAAAAACCTGCTTAAGGTGGTGGAGGTCTTGAGGAAATTTCAGCCGGAAATAGTCTTCGCTCCTTACAGGGAGGAGAGGCACCCCGATCATGTTCATGCGCATCAGCTCGTAAGCGATGCTATTTTCTATTCAGGCCTTCGAAAACTCAAGACCGGAACCCTCGCCCCTTACCGGCCGCGCCGGGCCTTCTACTACATGCAGCACAGGACTTTCATACCGACTATGTACGTCGACATTTCCGCGGACTACGACACGAAGGTCGCGTCCATAAAGGCACACAAATCCCAGTTCTTCAATCCTGCGAGCAAGGATCCGCAGACAATGCTCTCCACGCCGGAATTTATGGAATATCTGCTGGGCCGAATGAGATACTATGGCCGAATGGCCGGGGTCAAATATGCAGAGCCATTTTGGACCAGTGAGCCGATTACGATAACAGACTTCGACTCGATAATCTGAAATGCCAGGAGTCTCCGAGCTGACCCGCGTCAGGACAGTGCTGAGTCCGTTCAGTCTTACTGCCGACTGAACCTTGAGAGGCGACTATTTTGACAAAATTTGTGCGGTCGTTAACTTTAGAATAATGGCGGTCAAATCATTTCTCCTCCTGACAGTTGCTCTGACGCTGTCAGTTTCTCAAGTTTTCTCGCAGCGCCTCATTCGCCCTGAAGGCCTGCCGCCGACTGAACCAATCGCAACCTGGGTGATCGGTTCATCCGGCGATAGCGTCACGGTCTGTTTCGGCTATTCAGTCCCTTATGCAAGAATAATTTTCACCAAGTCCGGAGAGTCGCGACAAGAATTCTCCGCGGTTTTGTCTTTCTCGGTCGATGCTGCCGACTCGGCATCCGGCATAAACTACCATAGATTCCACAAAAAGGAATTGAAGGTAGATGATTTTGCGGCTACCCGGAGTCGGACATCGCATTGCAGCGATTTTGTGTCGGCGACGCTTCCCATGTCCGACTACAAAGTAACGGCAGAATTGCGTGACGACAATCAACAGATAAGGTACCTGAATTACACTGGATCCGAGAATTTCAATATTACAGACGACGGCGGTATCTTCTCGATATTGTTTGTGGACTCGATTTCAAATAACCATTTCTATCCGGAGATAAGAAAGGATATTGCGCCCTTTCCCGGTGAGATAACTGCGGTAATTCTTGCCGATGCCGCAAACGGCAAGCCTCTCGGAGTCACACTACGTACCATCGAAGGTCAAAACGTTTTAATATCCGATTCTTTAGTTCCGTTGAAGGTAAAGCTGGTGCCGGGCAGGTCCGGGAACGACCTGTTCTTCGAAGGGATACCTGACACAGCTTCTTCCATATACATTGCCCGATTCAGAAACGATTCACTTCCGGAAGGAAAGTACGAACTGGAATTCACAACCAGCGAAAAGAAAAAGACCCATGTGTTTTCATATTCCTGGCTCGACAAGCCTTTTTCGCTGAGAGACATCCGGACCGCGCTCCCTCTTCTGGAATACATAGCCCCGGATTCGATATACTCACTCATCAACTCGGGAAACGAACAGGAGAAGAGAGAGAAGTTCGAGGCGTACTGGAAATCACACGATCCAACTCCGAACACAGCCTACAACGAACTCGAAGCCGAGTTTTATAATCGGGCAGACTACGCGGCTGAGCACTTCAGAACACTTGCCTCGGGCGATGGGGCTGCCACCGACCGTGGGAAAGCCTACATCCTTTACGGTCCCCCCGCACGCGTCAAGCGTGAATTCCTGACCGGCGGAACCTACGAGTTCTGGTATTATCCCAACCTGAAGAGCGTACTCGTGTTCAAAGAGGAGCGTTTCGGAGAATTCAAGCTTTACCGAACGGAGAAATCATGAGTGTTATTGCAATTACAATCGGAGATTACAACGGCATCGGACCGGAAGTCGCACTGAAATCCGCCGCAAGCCGCACAATCAGAGGAAACTGCACCCCTTTGTTGATCGGTCCATACAAAGCCTTCGAGTATTATGCGGAGAAATACTCGCTTCGTCGGAAGATCATGAAGGTCGATTCTCCCTCGGATGCAGTCGGAAGAAGTGAGATTACAATATTCGATACGTGCGAACATTTCGGCGAAAGAATCAAGCCCGGAAAGTTGACTAAAGAAGCGGGTGCGACGGCCGGCAGAGCGATCGAAGTTGCAGTTCAAATGTGCCTCGACAACAAGGCGGATGCGATGGTGACTGCTCCCATATCAAAAGAAGCGCTTCGAATGGCGGGCTATTCATTCCCTGGACAGACCGAGATGGTAACCACACTCGCGAAGCGCAAGAGATCGATAATGATAATGACCTCGGGATATGCCAGGGTGGCGCTCGCAACTATTCACATCCCTCTTTCAGCCGTTCCGAATGCCCTTACGAAAGAAGTAGTTTTGGAAAGGCTGTCTATCTTCAATGAGTCGATCAAGCTCGATTTCGGCGTAAAAGTCCCGAGAATCGCAGTGCTTGGTCTGAACCCGCATGCCGGTGAGAACGGGCTGATTGGCAGCGAGGAGAACGATAAGATTAAGCCGGCAATAGCAGAGGCAAATTCGATGAAAATCAATGCTGTTGGACCTTTCCCCGCTGACGCATTCTTCGGAACATATCGCGAAGGGCTCTTCGACGGAATACTTGCAATGTATCACGACCAGGGCCTCATACCGTTGAAGATGAAGTCTTTCAGCTCAGGGATTAATTTTACCGCCGGTATAAACATCGTCAGGACATCGCCTGATCACGGGACGGCCTTCGACATTGCCGGAAAAGGTATCGCCAACCCCTCAAGTACCATCGAATCGATCAAGCTTGCACTCGACATTACCAAGAATAGAAGAGCCAATAGAAAGTAGACCTGAGCGTGACATACCTGGCGCGTGCCCACCCGACAAACGAGGACTTGTTCAGTCTGCCGGCAGACAATGCAATGCCGTATAGTGCTTCCTCGCTTATTTACGATCACATGATGAAAGAGGTGGATTACAAGTCGTGGACAAAATACCTGATCGCGCTTATGGCCGTGGCCGGCAGGAAGACACGAAGGTCGGATATCCGGGGAGAGACCTTGTGCGATTATGCCTGCGGTACCGGAAATATATCGTTCCTTATGTCGGGCCTTGGATTCGACGTGACGGGTGTCGACAGATCGCCCGAAATGCTGGATGTTGCCGCTTTGAAGTTCTCAAAGAAGCCTAAGCTTTCACTTCGGTTCATGCAACACGACATGACGAGTTTTGTATCGGAAAATACATTCGACAGGGCAATATGCGTATACGACAGCATCAACTACGTTCGCGATACTGCCAATATCGCAACGTTCTTCCGGAACGTGTACAACAGTCTCAGGATCGGTGGCGTCTTTGTCTTCGATGCCAGTCTTGAATCAAACTCGCTGGGCGATGCGTCGCTCTTCATACAGCACGGGCGCCATAAGGGGCTGCAATACCAGCGGCGCTCCGAATACGACCCGGTGAGAAAGGTCCATACAACGCTTGTCCGGGTCAGGAGGGACGGCAAGGTCTTCGAAGAAGTTCATCAGGAATATGTGTACCAGCTTCAGACGCTGAGGCGCCTTTTTGGGGAATCCGGCTTCGTGGAGAGATTTGCGGCAGGAGATTTCACGATGCTCGAAGCGAACGAGAAATCCGAACGAGTCCATTTTGTTTTGGTGAAGCAATGAAGGATAACCATGATTAAGTGTACGAATCTGTCTTTTGCGTTTGATGATCACGTAATATTCTCGGATGTCAACCTTTCCGTAGAGAAGGGCGAATTCGTTTATTTCGTCGGCGAAACCGGATGCGGCAAAACGACCATGATGCGGCTGATGTACATGGATCTTCTGCCGACATCGGGCGTTGTCAAGGTAGACTCGTTTTCCTCTTCATCGCTGAAAAAGAGGAAGCTCCATATTCTCAGAAGGAAGCTGGGCATCATCTTTCAGGATTACAAGCTCCTCCACGACAGATGTGTCTTTGACAACCTGACATTTGCCCTTCAGGCCGTCGGATATTCCGGGAGGGAAACGAAGATGAAGGCCACGCAGGCACTCAGCCAGGTCGGATTGATTCACAAGAAGAACGCCCCCATAGGAGAACTCTCGGGCGGCGAGCAGCAAAGGCTGTCGATCGCTCGCGCCATCGCCAAAGATCCCCTGGCGATACTGGCGGACGAACCGACAGGGAACCTCGATCCGGGAACGTCGGAGGACATACTGACGCTTCTGAAGACGATCAATCTCGCCGGCACCACCATACTCCTGGCAACTCATAACTATGAGTTGATTAAGAAATTCCCCTCCAGAACGGTGGCAATAAAGGACTATAAATGCGGGGATCTCAATCCTAAATCACTTTAGCGTCGCCTAATTGAAGAACGGGAACGGCGATGCAGGAAGTACTTCACCGGGTCTCAGCCCAAGGCGAGCTCTACCCGTCTAACTTCTTCAATCCTGAGCAGAACCGCCCTTTCAACGCCCGCCCTCAAAGTCATCGGTCTCAGCGGGCATACGGCGCACGAGCCCGTGAATCGAACACGCAAAATACCGTCATTTTCAAGATTGACGAATTCCACGTTGCCATTGTCGTTTGCCAGGAATTTGCCGGCCTCAACAAGGACATCTTTTATCCGTTGAACGACATCTTCGCCTGAATCCAGCATGTGCTTACAACGATATTTCTATTTTTGGCTTGTTGGCGTCTGACATGTTGGTGATGCTCACACGTGCCGCAAGCCGCCTGGCCACCGATTGAATAATCTGGGCCTGTTCTGATTCCGGCTCGCTTATCACAATAGGCCTTCCCGTGTCTCCTCCGACTCTGATCGGAGTATAAATGGGTATTTCGCCAAGGAACGGAACTCCGAACTTCTCCGCCGTCTTCTGGCCGCCGCCGTGGCTGAATATCTCCTCCCGATGGCCGCAATGTGAACAGACAAAGTAGCTCATGTTCTCGATGATGCCAAATATCGGGACATTAACCTTCTGGAACATCCGCACACCCCGTCTCACGTCCGCGAGGGATACGTCCTGCGGCGTCGTGACTATTACCGCTCCGGTCAGAGGGATTGTCTGGACCAGGGTTAACTGAACATCACCTGTTCCGGGCGGGAGATCGAAGATCATGTAGTCCAGATCGCCCCATATCACATCTGTCAGGAACTGCTTCACTGCGCCGCTGGCCATCGGTCCTCTCCATATCATGGGAGTCTCGGTATCGACCAGGAAGCCGATTGACATAAGTTTTATTCCGAATTTCTCGACCGGGTAGATCTTAAACCGCTTGTCATCGACCGGCTCCGTTTCCGGCCTTTCCGTAACTCCCAGCATAAGCGGAAGAGACGGCCCATATACATCCGCATCCACTATCCCGACTTTTGCGCCGTCCTTTGCCAGAGCGGTAGCTATATTCACTGCAACCGTTGATTTCCCTACACCGCCCTTACCGCTTGCAACGGCGATGGTATTCTTGACGCCCGGTAGTATCTGTTCCCTCGTCTGGTTTGCGTGGGCGACCACCTGACTTGTCATTGTCACATTGACGTCGCCCTTGAATCCAAGTTTTCTCACTTCTTGAACAGCTTGTGATTTCATATCGTCTCTAACGGGACAGGCAGGTGTTGTAAGCTGAATTTCGATTTCTACTTTGCTGTCGGCAACCTCCACCCTTTTGACGAATCCGAGTGAGACTATGTCGCGGTGGAGATCGGGATCTTTGATGTTTGCCAGTACGGAAATTATTTCTTCACGTGTCATTATTACCCTCCAATAAGCGATAGGTAACTTACCAAACCCACCGAACTTATTCAATGTGGTGATTCCCCCTCGCAAACAGATATCTCATCGAAGCGCTGCGGTACCGCTCCGTTTACTCGAAGGTGTCGGCTTTCAATCCGGGAAGGGATTTTTGCTCGAAGATTTCGGGAGCTTTATTCCCCGAATCGAGTTCATGAAAAGAGTGTCAAGCTCGATGGTGCCTACATAAGGTACAAATCCGAGTCTCCTCGACTGGAGTATGATGTCATCTCTCGTCGTTGTATCCGCCGCCGCGGCATAATCGAGCTGGAAAATCTTGATCCTGAACTTCTTCGCCACCTGCAGGAGCCGGGCCGACTCCAGGTCTTCGACACTGTCCGGCCTTATGACATACATATCCGAACTGAAATCGTACGTGCCCATCAAACCCTCCACCGCCAATCCGTCGATCTCGTTGCCGATATCGTTGACTATGCCCAAGCCACCGTCGAGAATCAGGTTCGACTTGCCTGCTTCCCGCCGGATCGCTTTGATCAGAGCGACAACGCATTTATCCTTACCGGGGAATTCGTGCAGAATATCGGAAAGGTCCAAGAACAGGCCGCAATATCCTCTCGACAGAAGTTCCGGGACGCGCTCCTTCAGAACAATCTTCTGCCATCCCGCACTGCAAATATCGGCGTAGTAACGATTTCGCCAGTGTGGGTCCGGCGAAGCGAACAGGCTTGTATCTGCCAGATTGAAATAGCTCCTGTAAGTTTCAATTTCTGCGATATTCAGGTAGGCAAAAGGCATAGTACCTAGAGATTTGAGGTGTGCGATCTCTTCTTCGGTGTAGTTGGCCGGGTCCAGTACAACCATTCCGAACTTCCCCAGCGATGTCAACGAGGGCTCATCGTAGTACACTGCGGCAAAGCTATTTACGTTTCCAAGTAGCTTTGAACAGGGTGAATTTTGCCGTGATTGCGCAAACGAAGCCATCTGAAGCAGGAACACAATAGCGATTGCCCTGACCATCCATGCACCTCCGTTGGTTAGAACCAGCTCAAACCGAGGAAAACCTACGTTACACCGGAACGAGAGAAACGATACAATGTCGAACCCAAGTTAAGGAATTAACCGGCTCTTCCGCAACCCCCTGAGTCATGGTTCTATCGGATGCAGTTCAGGATGTCATAATCCCAGCAAATTCCTCGCGATAACCATCTTCTGGACTTCGCTGGTCCCTTCCCCGATCGTCAGCAGCTTAACATCGCGATAAAACTTCTCGACGGGAAAATCCTTCGTGAATCCGTAGCCGCCGTGAATTTGGACCGCTTCTTCCGTACACTTGACCGCAATCTCGCTCGCGAAATACTTGGCCGTTGCCGCTGCGAGGTTGATGTCCTTGCCGTGATCCTTCAGGTATGCAGCCTTGTAAGCCAGCAGCCTGGCAGCATCGATCTTCGTGGCCATTTCCGAAATCTTCCACTGGATGGCCTGGAATTCAGCCAGCGGTCTGCCGAACTGCACCCGTTCTCCGGCGTACTTCACGCTGGCATCCAGCGCCCCTTGAGCGACTCCGACGGCCAGGGCGGCTATTCCGATGCGCCCGGCGTCGAGTATCTTCAATGCCTGTTTGAATCCTTCCTCCTCTTTCCCTATAAGGTTTTCAACCGGAACGCGAACGTTCTCGAAGATTAGGGTAGAGGTGTCGCTGGCCCGCATGCCGAGTTTGTTCTCTTTTCGGCCGACAGAAAATCCCTTCATTCCCTTTTCCAGAATGAAAGCACTGATCCCTTTTTTCCTCTTGCCGGGGTCCGTCATCGCCATCACCACAACCGTCTCTCCCACAGATCCGTGAGTCGTAAATTGCTTTGTGCCGTTTAGGACATAAGCGCTTCCTTCACGCACTGCAACGGTTCGCATTGCACCCGAGTCGCTTCCGCTCGTGGATTCTGTCAGTCCCCAGGCGCCGATCTTCCGCCCCGATGTCAGGTCAGGAAGATATTTCTCCTTCAGACTCTCGTCTGCAAAGTTGTAAATGTGACTCGTGCAAAGTCCGTTATGAGCGGCCACCGACAGACCGACCGAAGGATCCACCCTTGAGATCTCCTCCACAATGCTGCAGTAGTCTACGTAGCTCAGTCCGGCCCCGCCATACTTCTCGGGGAATGTTACTCCCATGAAACCAAGATCTCCCAGCTTTCGCATGATTTCCATCGGGAATTCCTGGCTTTCATCATACTTCATCACTACCGGCTTCATCTCCTTTTTGGCGAAGTCGCGGGCAAGTTCTTTTACCTGTTTGTTTTCGGGAGAAAGTTCGAAATCCATGACGCGTTCCTCTCTTTTGAAAAAACTATGAAGCCTTTTGGACCTTCCGCACGACGGCACCCTTATGGGGAATCGCCGTTATTCTTTCGTGAGATCGCGAGCAAGCTGAATGGTGGAAAGCTTGTTTGTAAGAACGAGTTCCAGCTTCTCGTCCAGTTGCGCAAGCCGATCGCTTGTCCAGAACTCGTCGTGCAGGTGCTCTTCGATGATTTCCATCACCACTTTCCTGAAACGTTCTTTGCGCTTCGAAGAAAGCATCCTGGCACTTACCAGATAGCCGTGATGTGTATCGATCGCCTTCACGACCTCGGCTATACCTCTGTTCTCACTGGCGACAGTCTTAACAATAAACGGGGCCCATCCGTTCGAGCCTTCACCAGTTCGATGCGGATGCCCGGATATCTGCAGGACTGTGGAGATAGCATTGTAGGACTGATCTACGCCGGGACGGTCCGCCTTGTTGAGTACGAAGAAGTCAGCGATTTCCATCAATCCGGCTTTCATTGCCTGCACCGAGTCTCCGGATTCAGGTGTCAGCACAACTATGGTCGTATCGGCCGCCTGGACGACATCCAGCTCCGATTGCCCAACTCCTACAGTCTCGAGGAACACGTAATCGAAACCCGCAGCATCCAGCACGTCGGCCGCCTGCTGAGTGGTTTTGCTGAGACCACCCAGGCTTCCCCTCGTGGCCATACTTCTTATGAAGACCCCGTCTCTGGAACTCAGATCCATCATCCTCACCCTGTCGCCGAGCAGAGCACCGCCTGAAAAGGGGCTTGTAGGATCAACGGCGATTATTCCGACTTTCTTTCCGGAATCGTTCAGGACTTTTGCAAGTTTGCTGACAAGCGTGCTTTTGCCCGCGCCCGGCGGACCGGTTATACCTACCCGGTATGCCTGTCCCAGCTTTTTGTGGATCGAGCCGAGCAGCTCGAGAGATTGATTGTCCTGGTTCTCGACGAAAGAAATAGCCCTCGCCACGGCCTGCTTCTCACCTGCAAACAACCTGTCGATCAGCCGACTATCTGGCATCGCCCGAAATCTTGTTCTTGAAAAATTCCACGGTTTTAGCCAAGCCATCGTCCAGCGACATAGCCGGACTCCATCCGAGTAAGCTCTTTGCTTTCTTGTAGTCGATTACGCTTCTGAGTTGCTCGCCGCTCTTTGCAGGTCCGTGTCGTTCCTCTGCCTGGGCCTTAGTCGCATCCTTCAGTTTTCTGAAGAGCGCATTCACATCCGTTTCGATTGAGGTTCCGACATTGAAAATGTCCGGCTTTCCGTAATCGAGAGCAAGTATGTTTGCTCTTACGACGTCGCCCACAAATGTGTAGTCCCGAGTCTGCTTGCCGTCGCCATTGATAATCGGCGACTCACCTCTGAGCATCTTGTCGGCAAAGATCGCTACTACTCCCGCCTCTCCGTGCGGGTTCTGGCGCGGTCCGTAAACATTGGCATAACGGAGAACGACGTAGTTCAGATCATGCACGACCTTGTAAAAGAAAAGGTACTTCTCTACGGCCAGCTTCGCGATGCCATACGGCGATATCGGCCTGGTCGGATGCTCCTCGTCGGCAGGGAAATAATCCTGTTCGCCGTAGATGGCTCCGCCCGTGGACGAAAAGATCACTTTCTTCACGCCATTTTTCACACAGTTTTCCAGAATATTCAGCGTACCGACAACATTCACGCTCGCATCAAACATAGGATCGGCAACGGAATGCCTCACGTCCATTTGAGCAGCCAGGTGGTTGACGACATCGATTTTGTTTTCCGTGAATACTTTTTCAACTTGCGGGTCGCGAATATCGATCTGGAAGAACCTTGCCTTCTGACTGAGATTGTCCATGGATCCGGAGCTCAGGTTGTCGACCACAAATACGTCATGTCCAAGTTCGAGGTAGGCGTCCACGATATTTGAGCCGATGAAGCCCGCCCCTCCTGTGACGAGAATATTCATTTGGCTGTCCCTTTCTTCATCTCATATTCGATCGCTTTCTTACCTATATCATGCCTGTAAAACATTCCATCGAATTGAACCCGCCCGACCCGAGTGTATGCCAACTCGGCAGCCCGCTTCATATCTCCCGCCGGGTCGATGCCGGTCACTCCAAGGACTCTTCCTCCTGCAGTGTATGTTTTCCCTTCTTTCCGGGATGAACCTGAGTGAAATATCTTCGTATCTGCGACAGCTTCCCCCAGTCCTGTAATCTCTTTCCCCTTTTCGTACTCATCCGGGTAACCGCCGGATGCAACAATCACGCAAACCGCAGCAGAACGGTTCAGCGCGAGTTTGTATGTGGCAATCTTTTTCTCGGCGGACGTCTGGAGGAGTCCGAGTACCGAGGAGTCGATCAGTTGCAGCACTGCCTGCGTTTCCGGGTCGCCGAACCTCGCATTGAATTCCACCACCTTGGGGCCTTCATCCGTCAACATTAGTCCGCAATACAGGCAGCCTCTGAACGGATACCCCTCTTCGTTTGTCCCCTCGATTACGCGTTCGATGACCTCCGACCTGATCTTCTTCAAATCTGAATCGGAGACGAAAGGTGTCGGTGCGAAAGCGCCCATTCCGCCGGTGTTCTTTCCTGTATCGCCGTCGCCTGCACGCTTGTGATCTTGAGCAGGCGGCAGAACGACATAGTCTTTCCCGTCGGTGACCGCGAATACCGACGCTTCTGTCCCGGACATGAACTCTTCAACGACTATCCTCTCGCCGGATGCGCCGAATACCTTCCGCACAAAGAACTTTTCCAGTTCTGACTCCGCTTCCTCCCACGACCCGACGATCGAAACTCCCTTGCCTGCGGCAAGTCCGTCCGCCTTAAGTACCAGAGGGTACTTTGCCGAACGGAGATACTTCTTCAAACTTTCGGCTTCCTTGATGGTAAAAGTCATGAATTCCGCAGTGGGGATCTTCCACCTCTTCATAAACTCTTTTGCGAACGCCTTACTCGTCTCCAGTCTCGCGGCGAGCTTGCGAGGTCCAAATATCCGCTTGCCCCTGGTCTCGAAAGCGTCTACGACACCCGCGGCCAAGGGCTGTTCGGGTCCGATTACCGTCAGATCTATTTTGTTCCGGTCTACAAATCTGTATAGTGCAGCAATATCATCCACTTTTATGTCGACGCATTCCGCCTGGGCCGAGATTCCAGCGTTGCCGGGCGCGCAGAACACAACCGTCCCCTTGTCTCTCAGAATCGCATCGACCAGCGCATGCTCGCGGCCGCCACCGCCCACTACCAGCACTCTCAATTCATATCCCCCACTTTGATATATGAGCCTCTGTAGTCCAGCTGAAACGAAAGTTCGCGGGCCAGGTCACCGGCAAGCTTGTTCCGGTCGTAAGACTGCGCAAACTGAAGAGGTATTTCAGGCATCACGTTCCTTTCCCAGAGATCGTAGTAATCCGCAATGGCCTTTTTTATGGCCGGGATGTCATCCGGGTTCACTGCCTGGCCGGCGCCTGATTCAAGGATGGTGGATCTTGCGATCCCGTCGGGCACGAGTCCCAGAATCGGCTTCCGGGTGCCGATGTATTCGAAGAGCTTTCCTGTGGAAACCATGTCCTCTCCCTTGCCGTAGCCGATCGTCAGCCAAAGCACGTCGCTGGTCATGAGATATCTCACTGTCGATTTGTGGTCCAGGTAACCGAAAACCTTGACGACATCCTGAAGCCCCAGGGATTCGATAAGAGCAAGGTTCTCCTTCCTGAAGGCACCTATGAATACCGCCTCGATTCTCTTTCTCAGTTTCGGCTTTTCCTTGATAAGCTCTGCGAGAGCCCGTAGGAAGTATTTCGGCGTCCTGTTGTGATAGAAGGTCCCGGCATATGTAAACCTCATTCTTTCCGAGAACGGCAGGCGAAGTGTGTCTTCAACGTGAAAGTCCTCAGCGTCGTAGCCCTGAGGTATTATGGCAATGTCGTTGTATCCCAGAAACGGATAGCGCCGGATCATTAACTCTTTGATCCGCCTGTTAATGGTAATAATCCTGCTCGAGGTCCTGAGGACATTCTTTTCAAGATTCTGGTGCAGCAGCTTGTGGAATGGAGTCAGGTAGAAGTGAAGCGGATTGTCGACCCAGGCGTCGCGATAATCAAGCACCAGCGGCACCCTGAACTCCTTTGAAAGCGTTGCGCCGATAAGGTGGCAGGTGTAGGGCGGGGCCGTTGAAAGTATTGCATCGAACGCGGGACGCCCATCTGAGCCGTCGGATTGAAAGAGTTTTCTTCCGACTTTCAGAGCCTCGTGCTTCCATCCGATCTTGTTGTCGGGCACGAAGACGGCCTGACTGATCCGGCTGAGAATATTCCTGAGCTTTTCATGCGGCATCTTCAGTGGTTTTCCGCTTTCAAACAGGCGCGTCGGATCGAGCGAATTCGTGCGTACAGTCTTTATTTCGTTCTCGGTAACCTCTCGAAGCAGACTGTAATCCAGGGCGAAGTAAGCGGTGGGCGTAATCGTCAAAACCGTCGGCTGCCACCCATACTCGGGAAGGTACTTTACGAATTTCAGGATTCTCTGGACTCCGCTGAGACCCATCGGCGGAAAGTAATAAGCTATTACCAGTACTCTATTTTCCATAGGTTGAAATGTAATAATCCATGTCTTTTGAAAAATGTGAAAGCTGTTCGACGCCCCCTTCGGTCACCAGGTAGTCATCTTCTATTCTCACTCCTCCGAAATTCGGTATGTAGATTCCCGGCTCTATCGTTATCACGTTTCCTTCTTCGAGCACATCATCGCTCATCTTTGACACGCGAGGCAGCTCATGTATGCGCAATCCGACTCCGTGACCCAATCCATGCCCGAAATATTCTCCGTACCCATTCTTATCGATGAAATCCCTCGCCGCCTTATCGACTTTTCTGGCCGGGACGCCGGCTCTCGCGGCATCCCTTCCCTTCCTCTGGGCATCGTAAACGATCTCGTATATTTTCTTCAACTTCGGATTTATTCTTTCTCCGGTCTGAAATGTCCTGGTGATGTCGGATGCGTACCCTTCGAAGAAGCAGCCGAAGTCGATTGTCACGAACTCGTTTCGCCGGACAACCTTGCCGGAGGCGACACCGTGAGGCATTGCACCCCTCCGGCCGCTCGCGACAATGGTATCAAACGATTCCTTAGTGGCGCCCAGAATCTTCTGGTTGAAGTCCAGGGTTGCCGATATGTCGGTTTCTCTCTTGCCGATCCAGTCTTCGTGTGCAAGGACGTCGAGCGCGCCTCCGCTGATCGAGCATGCCGATTTTATCTTCTCCACTTCCGCCCTGGATTTTACAGCCGCCAGTTTCTCGATTACAAGAGAGGTTTTGACGAAAGTGCAGCCCGGCATTTTCGAAGACGCCTCATCAAGCGTTCCCACCGGCACGGAATCCTCTACACCGAGACGGGGGGAGCCGGACCTTCGTTTAAAGAATCTCTTCTGAACATAATCGAAAATGTTGCCGCTGTAGACCACCACTTCGCAGCTTGCGACCTGCTGCTTCGCCTGGGTCTTGTAACGAAAGTCGGTCAAAAAGTACGCCTCGTCCCGGAAGACCAGGCAAAACCCGGAAGTGCCGCTGAAGGTAGTCAGATAACGAACGTTGGAGATGTCTGCAGCAAAGAAGCCGTCAAGCGAGTTCTTCTTGAGATACGATTGCAGACTCTTGACGGACTTCTGCGAATGCTTCTGCAAATCTGAGAGTGTCATAAGTGGTAATTCGGGGCTTCTTTGACTATGTCTATGTCGTGGGGATGACTCTCGCTCAACCCTGC